>NZ_JBITJV010000052.1:0-55050 GCF_044460385.1 Streptomyces sp. NPDC050121
ACTCTATCAGATCTTTTTCCGATCCGATTCCCTCGGTGCTTTCCAGGTTCTCCGCGTTTTTCGTTTCGCGGTTTCCCTTTCCGGCGGTTCCGACTTTATCAGAAGTTTCGAGCCGGTCTGACCGGCTATTCATTCCGACTTATCGGGGGGCCTCTGTGGAATCAGAGATTCACGAGGCTGACAGATACTAACCGCTGCCGACCGGACCATGTCCAGTTCCAGGCAACTGTTCGAATCTACCTCCCCGCGCACTCCGTGTCAACGGCTTTTGCGGGGCGAAGAGGAGAGTAGCAGCTCAGCCGGGCCGTACGCACATCAGGCGGCTGTCGGCACCGTGGCGCTGCGCTCGATCGCCTCGACGTCGCCCGTGTCGCCGGCTCGGGCGGCTCGGCCGCCGAGGACGTAGACGTACATGAGGAAGGCCAGTTCGGCTGCGATGCCGATGGTGATGCGGGCCCAGGTGGGCAGGCCGGAGGGGGTGACGAAGCCTTCGATGGCTCCGGAGACGAAGAGGACCAGGGCGAGGCCGATGGCCATGCCCACCGCGGCTCGGCCTTCTTCGGCGAGGGCGGTCCGACGAGTGCGGGGCCCGGGGTCGATGACGGTCCAGCCGAGGCGGAGTCCGGTTCCGGCTGCGACGAAGACCGCGGTCAGTTCCAGCAGGCCGTGCGGGAGGACCAGGCCGAGGAACGTGTCGAGTCGGCCGGCCGAGGACATGAGACCGGCTCCGATGCCGAGGTTGAGCATGTTCTGGAACAGGATCCAGAGGACCGGTAGACCTAGGAAGACGCCGAGCACCAGGCACATCGCTGCTGCCTGGGCGTTGTTCGTCCAGACCTGGGCGGCGAACGCGGCGGCCTGGTGGCTCGAGTAGTACGTCTCGTACAGGCCGCCGGGTCGGGTGAGCGCGCGGAGCTCATCGGGGGCGGCTATGGAGGACTGGACCTCCGGGTGGGTGCCGATCCACCAGCCCAGGAGGGCGGCGACGGCGGTGGACAGGAGCGCCGTCGGTACCCACCAATGGCGCGACCGGTAGACCGCGGCGGGGAAGCCCCGGGTGAGGAAGCGGGTCACGTCGCGCCAAGAGGCGCGTCGGGTGCCTGTCACCGCGCTGCGCGCGCGTGCCACGAGTTGGGTTAGCCGGCCGGTGAGCTGGGGGTCGGGAGCGCTGGACTGGATCAGGGAGAGGTGGGTGGCGGCGCGCTGGTAGAGGGTGACGAGTTCGTCTGTCTCGGCGCCGGTGAGGTTGCGTCGGCGGCGCAGGAGGGCGTCGAGGCGGTCCCATTCGGCTCGGTGGGCGGAGACGAAGACGTCGAGGTCCATCGGTGTGCCTGCTCCTCGGCTGTTCGTCGGCGGCCGGTGGTGGATGTCAGCTTGTCGTACTGGGGCGCGATGTGTTCTCAGCTTGGCAGACTGGCCGTTGCCGGGGCAGGTCAGGGAAGGGACGACGGACGTGAGCGAGCTGGTGACGGGTGAGGCCGTGGCGCTGGAGCTGCGGCCTGCCAGGCTGCCCAGCCGGGCGTTGGCGACATTGCTGGATCTGGTCGTGGCCTTCGTGGTCTACATCGTCGTGAGCATCGCTCTGGTGGCGTCGACCGCGTCCTTGGACGAGGCGGCGCGGATCGCGCTGTCGATCGCCACGTTCCTGCTGGTGCTGGTGGGTGGGCCGATCGCGTTCGAAACGCTCAGCCATGGGCGCTCGCTGGGCAAGATGGCGTGTGGGTTGCGGGTGGTGCGGGACGACGGTGGGCCGATCCGGTTCCGGCATGCGCTGGTGCGGGGCGCGATCGGTGTGGTCGAGATTCTGCTGACGATCGGGGTGGTGGCCTGTATCGCCTCGCTGGTGTCGGCTCGGGGGCGACGGCTCGGTGATGTCTTCGCCGGCACGTTGGTGGTCCGGGAGCGGGTGCCGGTGGGGCGGTCCGGTTTGGTGCCGCCGCCTCCGCCTTGGCTGGCGGGTCGGTTCCAGAGGCTGGATCTTTCGGCGGTGCCGGACGGGTTGTGGCTGGCGATCCGGCAGTACCTGGGGCGGATGAGCCAGCTGGACCCGCAGATCGGTTGGGCGATGGCCGAGCGGCTGGCCGGTGATCTCGCGGTGCGTACGGGGGCTCCGGTGCCGCCGGGGGTGCCACCGGCCGCGTATCTGGCTGCGGTGGTGCAGGAGCGGCAGGTCCGGGAAGCTCGGCGGGCCTTCGGCAGTGGTCCGGTTGCGGGGCCGCCCGTGGCCGAGGGTGGAGGCAGGGTTGTGGACGGTGGGGCGGGTAACTACGGTCCGCCGGCGTCGTACGGCCCGCCGACCCCGTCTGGTGCGCCCGCTCCGTCGCGTGTGGCGCCCGTGGAGGGGTTGGCCGGTGATCGGTCCGAGGGGTCGGGTACGGGGTTCGTGCCGCCGGCGTAGGGCTGTCCGGGGTGGGTTCAGGCGAAGGTCGACGGGGGTGTTTCGAGGTCTTCGAGCTCGATGCCGGGGGCTGCGAGGACGACGTCGCCGGCGATGTGCACGGTGTGCTGTTCGCCGGTGTCCAGGGCTGTGACCTGGTATTCGTCCACGGTCAGGGGGCCGTTGTCAGTGGCGTGTGCTTCGCTTCTCAGCAAGGCCCAGGACTGGTCGACGGTGCGGGGGGCGAGGACCGGTTCGGTGAAGGCGACGAGGCGTACCCGGGTTGCCGGGGAGGAGGGAGTGAGGCGTAGGAGTCGGGTGGTGGCGATGAGGAAGGCGGGGGATGTGCCGGTGAAGGCGTGGGCGGGAACGTTGCCTTCCGTGGCGTGGGCGCCGGTGGGGTCGGTGCGGACCCAGGTGACGCCGTCCAGGGCTGCGCCGCGGACCTGCCAGCTGCTTGCGTGGAGTTCGAGGCGCAGGGGGCGGCCGAGGTCGTCGAGGGTGAGGTCGACGGAGCCGGTGGGGTCGCCGGTGGGGGTGGTCAGCTGGGAGACGTAGCGCCAGCCGGAGGGGCCGGGGGCGCAGTGGAAGTGTTCGTGTGCGAAGGGGGTGTGATCGTGCGGATCGTGGAGCGAATATCGGCCGCGGGGCATCGGGGTCCTGGGGTGTGACGGGCTGGTCGGGTGCCGCGGCGGTCTGGCCGGGGCGACCGAAGGGGCAGGCCCCCGACACGGGGGTGCGGGGGCCTGTCTCTGAGGTGCTGCGGACTATGGGCTCTGGACCTTCGGGCTCAGTGGCTCAGTAGCGGTAGTGGTCCGACTTGTAGGGGCCCTCGACTTCGACGCCGATGTAGGCGGCCTGCTCGGGGCGGAGCGTGGTCAGCTTTACGCCGAGTGCGTCCAGGTGGAGGCGGGCGACCTTCTCGTCGAGGTGCTTGGGCAGGGTGTAGACGCCGGTCGGGTACTCGTCGGGCTTGGTGAACAGCTCGATCTGGGCCAGGGTCTGGTCCGCGAAGGAGTTGGACATCACGAACGACGGGTGGCCGGTGGCGTTGCCCAGGTTCAGCAGGCGGCCCTCGGAGAGGACGATGATGACCTTGCCGTCGGGGAAGGTCCAGGTGTGGACCTGGGGCTTGACCTCGTCCTTGACGATGCCGGGGAGCTTGGCGAGGCCGGCCATGTCGATCTCGTTGTCGAAGTGGCCGATGTTGCCGACGATGGCCTGGTGCTTCATCTTGGCCATGTCCGAGGCCATGATGATGTCCTTGTTGCCGGTCGTGGTGACGAAGATGTCGGCCTTGTCGATGACCTCGTCGAGGGTCGTGACCTGGTAGCCGTCCATCGCGGCCTGCAGGGCGCAGATGGGGTCGATCTCGGTGATGATGACGCGGGCGCCCTGGCCGCGGAGGGACTCGGCGCAGCCCTTGCCGACGTCGCCGTAGCCGCAGACGACTGCGGTCTTGCCGCCGATGAGGACGTCGGTGGCGCGGTTGATGCCGTCGATCAGGGAGTGGCGGCAGCCGTACTTGTTGTCGAACTTCGACTTGGTGACGGCGTCGTTGACGTTGATCGCGGGGAAGAGGAGGACGCCGTCGCGCTGCATCTCGTACAGGCGGTGGACGCCGGTGGTGGTCTCCTCGGTGACGCCGCGGATCTCCGAGGCGAGCTGGGTCCACTTCTGGGAGCCGTCGGTGATGGTGCGGTTGAGGAGTTCGAGGATGACGCGGTGCTCGTCGTTCTCGGCGGTGTCGACCGAGGGGACCTTGCCGTCCTTCTCGTACTCGACGCCCTTGTGGACGAGGAGGGTGGCGTCACCGCCGTCGTCGAGGATCATGTTGGGGCCGCCGGTGGGGCTGTCCGGCCAGGTCAGGGCCTGCTCGGTGCACCACCAGTACTCCTCCAGCGTTTCGCCCTTCCAGGCGAAGACCGGGATGCCCTGGGGGTTCTCGGGCGTGCCGGCGGGGCCGACGGCGATGGCGGCGGCCGCGTGGTCCTGGGTGGAGAAGATGTTGCAGGAGGCCCAGCGGACCTGGGCGCCGAGGGCGACCAGGGTCTCGATGAGGACGGCGGTCTGCACGGTCATGTGCAGGGAGCCGGTGACGCGGGCGCCGGCCAGCGGCTGGGTCTCGGCGTACTCCTTGCGGATCGCCATGAGGCCGGGCATCTCGTGCTCGGCGAGGGTGATCTCCTTGCGGCCGAAGGCGGCCAGGGAGAGGTCGGCGACCTTGAAGTCCTGTCGGTTGTCGACAGTCGTCATGGGGTGCTGCTCCTCGGGGTCGGTTCGAGAGAGTGGGTACGGCTGGTCTGCGCGGCGGCGGACACAGGGGTGCCCGAAGGGGCCCAGGCATGCCCGCAGTACGCGCAGCGCAGTCCGTCGGAGGCCCTCTCTCCCTCGGTCGGTCCGTGCTGGGACCGCCCGACCGCCATCAGCAGCGACGTCTGGCTCCGTTCCAAGCTACACCGGTGGCGCGGGCGGCCCCAGTCCGCCTCCGATCAGATCGCGCCGTTCACGGACCGGGAGCGGGGTCGGGTCAGTGCTCGGTCGGGTGTTGGCCGGGGCCGCCGGGGGTGGCCTCGCGGTCGGGGCCCTTGGCGGCCTCGGCCTCGCTGTAGATGTCGGGTTCGAGGTAGATGACGCGGGCGATGGGGACGGCGGCGCGGATGCGGGCCTCGGCGGCGTTGATGGCGGTGGCGACCTGGGTGGCCGTGTCGTCGTGCTGGACGGCGATCTTGGCGGCGACCAGGAGCTCTTCGGGGCCGAGGTGGAGGGTGCGCATGTGGATGACGCCGGTGACGGTGTCGCCGTCGACGATGGCGGCCTCGATCTTCTGGACCTCTTGCAGGCCGGCGGCCTCGCCGAGGAGAAGGGACTTGGTCTCGGCGGCGAGGACGAGGGCGATGAGGACGAGGAGGACGCCGATGCAGACGGTGCCGATGCCGTCCCAGATGCCGTCGCCGGTGAGGAGGGCGAGGCCGACGCCGCCGAGGGCGAGGACCAGGCCGATCAGCGCGCCGAAGTCCTCGAGGAGGACGACGGGCAGCTCGGGGGCCTTGGCGCGACGGACGAACTGGGACCAGGAGAGCGCGCCGCGCAGTTCGTTGGACTCCTTGATGGCGGTGCGGAAGGAGAAGCCTTCGGCGATGATCGCGAAGGCGAGGACGCCGACGGGCCAGTACCAGTGTTCGACGTCGTGCGGGTGCTTGATCTTCTCGTAGCCCTCGTAGATGGCGAACATGCCGCCGACCGAGAAGAGGACGATGGAGACGAGGAAGGCGTAGATGTAGCGCTCGCGGCCGTAGCCGAAGGGGTGTTGCGGGGTGGCTTCGCGCTGGGCCTTCTTGCCGCCGATGAGGAGCAGGGCCTGGTTGCCGGAGTCGGCGAGCGAGTGCACGCCTTCGGCGAGCATCGATGATGAGCCGCTGAACGCGAACGCCACGAACTTCGATGCCGCGATCGCGAGGTTGGCGCCGAGTGCCGCCACGATCGCCTTGGTGCCGCCTGACGCGCTCATGTGTTCGGGTTGTCCCTTCGCCTTCGTGCGTTCGCCGTGCAGGGCGGGGCCCGTGGTGGGCTTTGCCCGTCCTTTGCCGGTGGGTCATTGTTGCAGCCCGGTCCGGCGGGAGCGCGCCCGGCTGTGCGGTGGGCCGTCTGGTGCGCTGTGTGGTGGGTGGGTGTCAGGCGACGACGGTGGCGCGGAAGACCGTGCCGGTTCCGGACACTTCGGCTTTTTCGCCCGCGGGGACGAAGACGGAGTGGCCGGGGGTCAGTTCGTGTTCGCCGGCCTGTACGGAGCCGGCGGTGCAGAGCAGGATCTGCGGGGTCGGGAGGGTGAGGTCGCGGGCGGGGGCACCGGTGGGCAGGACGTGGCGCGAGAGCCGGAACTCGTCGATGGGGGTGTCGTAGACCTCTTCGCCGTCGGGGGTGGCCTCGGGGCGCAGGACGCCGGGGTCGCCGGGTTCGAAGCGGACGATGCGCAGGAGTTCGGGGACGTCGACGTGTTTGGGGGTGAGGCCGCAGCGCAGGACGTTGTCGGAGTTGGCCATGATCTCGACGCCGAGGCCGCTGAGGTAGGCGTGCGGGATGCCGGCGCCGAGGAACAGGGCTTCGCCGGGCTGGAGTCGGACGTGGTTCAGCAGCATGGCGGCGATGACGCCGGGGTCGCCGGGGTAGTGGTGGGCGATGCCGGCGTAGGGGGCGTAGTCGCCGCCGAGGCGGTCGCAGGCGGCCGCGGCCTGGGCGACGGTGTGGGCCATGTCCTCGGGGTCGGCGGTGAGGATCGCGGTGAGGACCTCGCGCAGGGCGGCGTCTTCCGGGTGGGCGTGCAGGAGGTCGACGTACGGCTTGAGGGAGTCGACGCCGAGGCCGTCGAGGAGGTCGGCCGCGTGTGCGGGGGTGCGGAAGCCGCACAGGCCGTCGAACTCGGTGAGGGCGCAGATGAGTTCGGGTTTGTGGTTGGCGTCCTTGTAGTTGCGGTGGGGGGCGTCGACGGGGATGCCGCGGCGTTCTTCGTCCTCGTATCCCTCCTTGGCCTGTTCCAGGTCGGGGTGGACCTGGAGGGAGAGGGGGGCGCCGGCGGCGAGGATCTTGAGGAGGAAGGGGAGGCGGGGGCCGAACTTGGTGACGGTGGGCTCGCCGAGTTCGCGTTGCGGGTCGGCCTCGATGACCTCGACGAGGGTGCCCCGGCCGGTGCGGGAGGGTGCGCCCGGGTGGGCGCCCATCCACATCTCGGCCTGCGGTTCGCCGGTCGGTGTGGTGCCGAGCAGGTGCGGGATCGCGGTGGGGGAGCCCCAGGCGTAGGGGCGGATGGCGTTGTCGAGGCGGTCCATCGGGTTTCTCTGCCTGTCTGTCCGGCCGGCTGACTGTGTCGTCGGGCTGTGGGTCGAGCCCGGGCGTGACGAGCGTGTGGCCCCCGTCAACCCTGTGAGGCGAGCGCCAGGTAGACGGCGGCGAAGTCCGTGGTGGCGATCAGTTCGGCGAGGGTGACGAGTTCGTCGCCTGCCTCCGGTTCGAGTTCGCTGATCGGCGTGTCGTGGCTGAGGGCCAGGTCGCGGGCGGCCGGGGCGGCGGTGAGGCCGCCGATGGGGCGGTCGCGCAGCAGCACCACGCGCGCGTGCAGGGCCGGGGGCTCTTCGACGCGGTCGCGGAAGAAGTCGTCCGGGTCGGCGCTGGCGGCGAGGGGGCCGGCGAGGAGGGCGCTGTGTCCGGCCAGCGCCTCGGGGAGTTCGGCGACGAGGGCGGGGCGGCCGGCGAGTTCGGCGAGGGCGGCGGCGAAGCGGCGGCCCGCGGGGCCGGCCGAGGTGCCTTCGGTCCAGATCACCGGGAGGGTGTCGGCGAGTTCGGCGGCCAGGGTCTTCGCCGGGTTGCTGTAGGTGGCGATGGCGGGACCGCAGCGTTCGGCGATCTGGTCGAGGCGGTCGGCGACCTTCTCGATCTCCTCGGGCGGGGCGGAGAGCAGGGCGATGCGGTCGAGGAGCGCGAGGAGGGGGGTGAGGAGGGCCCAGAGGACGCCGGGCGCGGAGGCGGCGACGGGGGGCTGCTCGTCTTGTTCGTACGGGGCGGTCGCCAGCGGGACGAAGAGGCCGTGCGTGGCGCTGAGCGCCTCGGTGAGGGGGGTGTGGGCGGGGGCCACGGCGACGACGGTGCAGCCTCGGCGGTAGGCCTGCTCGGCGAGGAGGGAGAGGCCGGGTTCGCTGCCGTCGGGGGTGGCGATGAGGAGGAGGTCCACGGATCCGGCCCAGCCGGGGAGTTCCCAGCGCAGGGCGCCCGCGGCGGGGGCGACTCCGGTGGGTGTCAGGTGGATGACGGGGCAGGAGGCGCCTGCGAGGGTGCCGAGGAGGTCGGCGACGCAGGTGGCGGCGGCGCCGGGGCCTGCGATGAGGATCGCGCGGGGGCGGCCGTCCGGTGCGAGGTCGTGGACGCCGGCCTCGGCCGCGTGCCGGGCGGCGGTGCGGACGCGGGCGCCGGCTTCGGCCGCGCCGCGCAGGAGGGCTCGGCGGTCGGCCTCGGCGAGGGCCTCCGGCGTGTCGAGCAGAGAGTCGTCGAGCATGGCGGCAGTCTCCGATCGCCTAAGGCGTCGTCGGGTTGCGGGGCCGGGGGCGAGATGCCCTGCGGGGCGTGGTCGCCCGGCTGGGGGGTCCTGGCGTCGGGTGGGGCGCGGCTGCGCGGTGCCCGGCGCCCGGTGTGGGGTTATGCGGGGTGGCGGGCCTCGTCGACGAGGAGGACGGGGATGCCGTCGCGGACGGGGTAGGCCAGGCCGCAGTCCTGGCCTGTGCAGATCAGCTCTGTGTCCTGCTCCTTGAGGGGGGCGTGGCAGGCGGGGCAGGCGAGGATCTCCAGGAGGCCGGCTTCGAGCGGCATGGGGTTTCCCTTCGGCGTGTGGGGGTGTGCGGGTGTGTGGGGCCGTGTGCGGATGTGCCTGGTCAGGGTACCGCTGGTGCGGGTGGGGTGTGGGGGTTGGACGGGGCGCGGTGGGGGCGGGTGGGACCCGGCCAGGGGTTGTGCTCCCGGGCCGGCTCCCGGCGGGGTTCAGGAACGGATGATGGCCAGGGCCTCGTCGCGGATCTTGGTCATCGTCGGTTCGTCGCGGGCTTCCGCGTTGAGGCGCAGGAGGGGTTCGGTGTTGGAGGGGCGGACGTTGAACCACCAGTCGGCGGAGGAGACGGTGAGGCCGTCGAGTTCGTCGAGGGTGACGTCCTCGCGGTGGCCGTAGGCCGCCTTGATCGCGGCGATGCGGTCGGCCTGGTCGGCGACCGTGGAGTTGATCTCGCCGGAGCCGGTGTAGCGGTCGTAGGCGGAGACCAGGGCGGAGAGGGGGCCGTCCTGGGTGCCGAGGGCGGCGAGGACGTGGAGGGCGGCCAGCATGCCGGTGTCGGCGTTCCAGAAGTCCTTGAAGTAGTAGTGGGCGGAGTGTTCGCCGCCGAAGATCGCGCCGGAGCGGGCCATCTCCGCCTTGATGAAGGAGTGGCCGACGCGGGTGCGGACGGGGGTGCCGCCGTTCTCGCTCACCACCTCGGGGACGGTCCAGGAGGTGATCAGGTTGTGGATGACGGTGCCCTTGCCGCCGTTGCGTGCGAGTTCGCGGGCGGCGACCAGGGCCGTGATCGCGGACGGGGAGACCGGCTCGCCCCGCTCGTCGACGACGAAGCAGCGGTCGGCGTCGCCGTCGAAGGCGAGGCCGAGGTCGGCGCCCTCTTCACTGACGCGCTGCTGCAGGTCCACGAGGTTCGCCGGGTCCAGGGGGTTGGCCTCGTGGTTGGGGAAGGTGCCGTCCAACTCGAAGTACATGGGGACGAGGGTCAGGGGCAGGCCCTCGAACACCGTGGGGACGGTGTGGCCGCCCATGCCGTTGCCCGCGTCGACCACGACCTTCAGGGGGCGGATGGAGGTCAGGTCGACGAGGGCGCGCAGGTGTGCCGCGTAGTCCTTCAACGTGTCGGTCCGGGAGATCGTTCCCGGCTGTGCGGCGGCTATGGGGGCGCCGGCGTCCGTCCAGCGTTCCACCAGCTCGCGGATCTCCGTCAGGCCCGTGTCCTGGCCGACGGGGGCGGCGCCCGCGCGGCACAGCTTGATGCCGTTGTACTGGGCCGGGTTGTGCGAGGCCGTGAACATGGCGCCGGGCAGGTTCAGTGCGCCCGAGGCGTAGTACAGCTGGTCCGTGGAGCACAGGCCGATCTCGGTGACGTGCACGCCCAGTGCCGCCGCGCCGCGCGCGAAGGCGCCGGTGAGGCCGGGTGAGGACGGGCGCATGTCGTGGCCGACGACGATCGCCTCGGCGCCGGTCACCCGGGCGAAGGCCGCGCCGAAGAGTTCGGCCAGTGACTCGTCCCACTGGTCCGGGACCACCCCGCGTACGTCGTACGCCTTCACGATCTGTGACAGATCAGCAGCCACGGCCAACCTTCCTGAAGTCCCTGTAGTCCTGTGGGTCCCCACAAACTACCCGGGCCGGTTCTTGGTCCGCTGTGGGGCCGTCGTCCGAGGTCGGGCCGGTGCTACGGCAGCATCGGGTCCAGGACCGGTGAGCGAGGAGGCGGCGCCGCCGGACCGGCCGGGCACGGGTGACAGGTGCTCGCCAAGGCGGCGCCGAGGTCGGTGAGTTGCGTGGAGGCGTGGTCGGGGGTTCGGCGAACTGGGCGGCGGCGAAGGCCGTTCCGTGGGCCGGGGCGGGAACTCGGGTCGCGCGCAGGCCTGGTCGGCTGTTCATGCGACCGACGGGAGGATCACGTTTCCGGTCACGATTCCGGTCGCGTTTGCGGTCGCCGTGTCCGGCCGGGTGTGCGGCCCCTTATTGCGGCCCCTCATTGCGGCCCCTCATTGCGGCCCCTCATTGCGGCCAGGATCGCGGCATCCAGAAAGCGGTTTCTCGTGGAGGGCGGGAACCGCTCAGTTGTCCGGTGAGCGAAGTACCCGCAGATGGCCGCGGCGGGCGACCTCCATCGGGTCCGCCGTGCGGGCACCGCCACCGGCCGCACGCTCCTGCGGACGCGCCGCTTCACGGACCGCGTTGGCAAGCGCTTCCAGATCGTCTCCACTGGGCCGCGCGGGAGCCGAACCGTCGAGGAGGCGGACGACCTCCCAGCCGCGCGGGGCGGTGAGGCGCTCGGAGTGCTCGGCGCACAGGTCGTAGCAGTGGGGTTCGGCGTAGGTGGCGAGCGGGCCGAGGACCGCGGTCGAGTCGGCGTAGACGTACGTCAGCGTCGCGACGGCGGGTCGGCCGCAGGCGGTGCGCGAACAGCGACGTACAGGGCTCACGACGTTGGACGGTACCGCACTCTTGAGCGGGCCGCGACGACTCTCCACCAGGTCACTCCACCGTGTCGGGTTGTGAAACGCCCCACGCGCCACTCCAGTCATACCCCGCTGACCTGCGCGAACACCAGTCATTAAACGCAGGAAGACGGCGGCCCGCGGTCACCACTCGGCACAAACGGCATCAATTGCCATGAGTTCGCCGCTCTGGGAGAGATACGGAATCGAGCCCAACCTTGGCTGGAATGGTCATCCCGCGACATGCCGTGTATGGCGGCCCAACGCGGCCCGGATGCCGTGCGGTGCCGTGCGGTGTGCCGGGCGCCGGCTGCGGCGGGGACTACGCTTCAGTAGTGATGGACAGCCCCGTACCGCCCCCCGCCGCAGGCCCCGGACCCCGTCGTCGCGATCGCCACGGCCGGGGCATGCGGGGGCCGATCGCGCCGCCCCAGGTGCCGTTGGCCGCCAGCCGTGCCGAGGTGTTCGCGGATCTCGTGCAGGACTCCGTGGAGCGGCTGGAGCGGCGGTGGCCGCAGCTCGCCGACATCGACTTCGTGGTGCTGGAGGTGCCGCGCCTGGACGCGACCCCGGAGCCGTGGAACGACGAGGCCGTCCCGTTGGGCGGGACGGTTCCCGCGCGTGAGGGGCGGCGGGCGCGGGTCGTCGTCTACCGGCGGCCGGTCGAGATCCGCTCCAAGGGGCGTGACGAGCGGGCCGCGTTGGTGCACGAGGTGGTCGTGGAGCAGGTCGCGGAGCTGCTCGGGCTGACTCCGGAGACGGTGGACCCGCGCTACGGCGAGGACTGACCACCGCCCGCCCCCGTGCCCCTCGTTCGAGGGACCCGGGCAGCCCTTTCGGGTTACTTCTGCAGCACCGCGATGTCCTCGTCGGCCTCCGGCACGGCCACTGTGCCCCGGTCGTGCGGCAGGGTCTGGATCGTGAAGCCGGAGACGCCGTCCTCGGTCGCCGCCAGGGTGCGGGAGGCGTAGACCGGGGTGTCCGTGAGGGGTTCCACGGTGAGCGCGTAGGTGCCCTTCAGGCCGGTGGGGACGGGGAGTTCGACGTCCTGTGTGGTGCCCGCCTTGACCGTGTACGTCTTGGACACGGGTGTGCCGCCGCCGCTGCCCGCGGACGCGGTGACCTTGACCTTGGCGGTGCCCTTGGGGGCCGTCAGGGAGAGGGTGGAGCCCTTGGCGCTGTTGTCGGCGACGGACGCGCGCGTGCCGACCGGCGCGGTGGCGGGGATGAACGCCGACTCCTGGTTGGCGCCCTTGCCGCGCAGGACGCGTACGCCCGCGACCACCGGCACGGACGAGCCCGTCGGGGTCAGGATCAGGGAGCCGGCCTCCCCGCGCGTGACGTCGCCCAGGTCGGCCGAGGTCGTCATGCCCGCCTTGACGTGCAGCGTCTCGTGTCCGGCCGGGGTGATCAGCCCTGAAGGGGAGGCGAGTTGGACCTTCAGGTCCGCGTCGGCCTCGCCGGGCGCGAAAGCGACGAGACGGACGGCCGTGGCGTCCTTGGGGATGCCCGGGATGACCTGGGCGGCCGCCGGGTCGGTGGAGGCGGCCAGCCAGTCGCCGCCGAGCTTCGCGTCCAGGGCCTGGACGGTGGCCCCCACGCGGCCGCTGCGCACGTTGACGTGGACCGTGAGGTCCTCCTGCTTCTCGGCGATGAGCGTGGACAGCAGGATCGGCTCGCTGGAGTGCGCCGGGACCGTGAGGCCCTCCCCCACGGTCGTCGCGAGGGCGCCTGTCCTGCCGTAGAGCTCGATGTCGACGACGGCGGCGGAGTCGTCCGGGTTGGTGAGGTGGACGTAGTCCGTGCGGTCGGCGAGCGTGCTGGCGCCCGGGAACCAGAACTCCGTGTCCGGCGCGGTGCAGGTGACGCCCTGGAGGCCGCGGCCGGTGCCGGCGGCGACCTCGGTGGTCTCCTGGACGGTCCAGCCGGGCGCGAACTTCCCCTCGGCGGTGCCCAGGAGCGCGGGCGCGGCGCCGCCGGTGGTGTCGCCGACGGCCGGGGTGCCGGGCGCCTTGGGCGTGAGCACGGGCTTCGCCGCCGTCTTCTTCTTGGTGCCGGCCTTGCCGGTCGCCTTGCCGCTCTTCGCGTTGCCCGCGGCGGCCGCCGACTCCTCGGCGGCGGCGGTGAGCCGGGCCGTGCCGTCACCGTCCGTGCCCTTGGTGACGGGCGTGAACGACGTGTACGACGTCTCAGCGAGGTCGGAGGTGCTGGGTGAGGGGCAGAGCAGGCTGGTGCGCTCCACGGGCAGTTCGGCGGCCGCCTTGGCGGTGTCCGGGCCGGGGGTGTCCGGCTGGTTGAGCGTGGCGAACCCGGTGACGGCGGCGAGTGCGGCCGTGCCGGCGATCAGGGACAGGGTGGTGCGGTTCACTGCTGGCTCCCGTCGGGGCGCTCGCTGCCGGTGCCGTGGGGGTGCTGGGCCGGGTCGTAGGCGGGGTCGTAGCCGCCCTGGCCGTAGGCCGACGGGTCGTAGCCCTGCTGCTGGTAGGCCGGGTCGTACGGCGCCTGCTGGGCCTGGCCGTCGTAGGCGTACGGGTCGTACTGGCCGGCCTGGTAGGGGTCGTAGGACTGCTGGTCGTAGCCGCCGTCCGCCGGGTACTGCTGGGTGTTCTGGTACTGCTCGGCGGTGTAGGCGGTGTACTCGGCGCCCTGGTAGCCCGTCTGGTCCCTTCCCCAGGCTTGATCCTGCTCGCCCGGGGGGACCCCCATGCCGTAGGACTGCTGCTGCGGGACCGCGACGGGTACCTGCTCCTCCTGCGGAGGAGCGGGGAACTCGTCGGCCCGGGTGGGCTCTTCGGTGTCCGTCTCGGCCTCGGCCTGGGCGCGCAGGCGGCGGGCGCGGCGGCCCTCGCCCTCCGCGGCCTGGGCGGGGATCGGTTCCTCCTCGGGGAGGTCGTCGTCGACGTCGGGGCGGCGGCCGGGGAGGGCGAGGACGACCAGGACGAGGGCGAGGAAGCCCTGGGCCCACAGCCAGGCGGTGTGGGTGAACGGGTCGTCGTAGGTGACGTCCAGTTTCCCGCCGGAGTCGGGGAGTTCGAAGCCCTGGGCCCAGCCGTCGACGGTGGTGCGGGTGAGGGCCTTGCCGTCCAGGGTGGCCGTCCAGCCGTCGGCGGCGGCGTCGGCCAGGCGCAGGACGCGGCTGCCGGAGCCGTCGGGGACGGTGGTGTGGATGTCGACGGGGCCCGCGGGGACCGAGGTCGCCGTGCCCTTGCCGGAGTCGGCGACGATCGCCGCGCGGGACACCTCCTGGTTCACCCGCCACAGGGCGCTGCCGTCCTGCTGGCTGAGCCGCTTCAGGCCGGGTGTGGCGTCCAGGACGCGGGTGACCTCGCGGGGTGCGCCCTTGTGGACGAGGACGTAGCCCACGGCGAACTTGCCGAGTTCGTCGGCCTGGTCGGCGCCGGAGCCGGCCACGAGGTTGGCGACGGCCTTGTCGAGCTGCTTGTTCTCGCCGTCGGCCGCGGCGAGTTCGGCGTCGCCGAGGCGGGCTCCCGAGCCGCGGACCAGCATGTAGCCGACGTGGGCGGTGGAGGCGCTGTCGAGGACGAGGGTGCGGGCCTGGTCGCGGTTGCCGGCCTCCTCGGCGACGAACGCGGGCACCTGCACGGGGTCGCGGCGCTCCAGGGGGCCGTCGGCGCCGCCGATCATCCAGCCTGCGGCGACGAGCAGCGGGCCCGCTGCCGAGGCGAAGGCGATGAGGACGGCGGCCGGCTGGCGCCAGCCGAAGCTCTGCTCGGCGACACGCGTGCGTGCCCCGTCGGCGCCGATGACGGCGGCGGCGAGGAGCGCGAGGCCGTAGACGAGGGTGGCGGGGCCGGCCCAGGTGGAGCTGTTGGACAGGACCGCGAGGACGAGGCCCACCAGGGCGACCGCCCAGGCCGCCCAGACGCCGAAGTGACGCTCGGAGCGCAGCAGGGCGGCCAGCGCGGCCAGCACGATGCCGATGAGCATCAGGCCGTCGACGGTGCCGGGGCCGCCGGGGCTGGCGCCGAGCAGGTCGAGCGCGGTGGCGGTCGAGGGACCGTAGTCGAGGCCGGCCTGGGTGAAGAAGCCGAACGGCAGCAGGGACAGCGACCAGGGCGCGAGGATCAGCAGCGGGGTGCCCAGCTGGGCCAGGAAGCGCAGCCCGTGGGCGGTGATGTCGCGGCGGCGCACGGCCAGGACCGCGAGCCCGAGGACGAGGGCGACGGGCCAGATGATCGGCGTGAACGCGGTGGTGATCGTCAGCAGCAGCGCGTACGCCCAGGTGGCGCGCCAGCTGCCGCGGGCGCCGGAGGCATGGGTCAGGCCGCTCGCGGCGACGCCCGCGCGGGCGATGAGCGGCAGCAGGACGGCCAGGACGGCGGTGCCGACGCGGCCGCCGGCGAGGGCGCCGGTGGCGGCCGGCAGGAAGGCGTAGACGACGGCCGCCCACGCGCGCAGGAGGCGCGATTCGACGAGCGGGCGGGACGCGAAGTAGGCGGTGACGCCCGCCAGGGGCACCGAGCAGACGAGCAACACGGTGAGGGCGAGTCCGGTCGAGCCGAGCAGCAGGGTGGCCAGCGTCGCGATGATCGCGAGGTAGGGCGGGGCGGCCGGGGTGCCGCCCGCGCCGACCGGATGCCAGGCGTCGAGGTAGCGCGACCACAGCTCGGAGGCGTCGGCCGGGGCGGGCAGCAGGGCGCCGCCCGCCAGCGCGCCGCCGCCGAGGAGGTTGCGGCAGGCGACCAGGGAGACGAACAGGAGGATCAGGAAGAGCACCGGGCCGGGTTTGCGGGCGATGCGCTTGAGGCGGGCGAACTGCTCGATCTCCAGGAAGTCCGCGTCGTCGCCGCCCGGTCCTGACTCGACGGCGCCGCCGTGCCGGCCCGCGCCGGAGACGGCCTCGGGGTCGGAGGAGCCGAAGAGGTCGCCGGCGACCTGTTCGACGGTGGCCCGCACGGTCGCGCCGGGCGGTGGGAACAGGGGGCGCAGTTCGTCCTTGCCGACCGTCGGCTTCCCGCGGCTGCGCCGCCCCGCGATGATCCGCTCGGGGCGCAGCAGGGTGCCCAACAGGCCGCGGATCTCGTCGAGGGCCTGTCCGGGGACCTTGCCGACGAGATTGGCGACCGTGCGCAGCAGCGTGCCGAGGACCAGGCGCACCAGGATCCAGGGCAGCAGGGCGGTGCGGCTGTTGACGAGGAGGGTGTAGACGGCGCCGGCCTTGTCGACCTTGTGCGGGGAGGCGCTGGTGCGGCCCGCGCAGTCGACGGTGCGGCGCTCGCGGGAGGCGGCCTCGGCGTGCCGTACGACGGCCTCGGGGGCGATCAGGACGCGGTGGCCCGCGGCCTGCGCCCGCCAGCACAGGTCGACGTCGTCGCGCATCAGGGGCAGCCGGCGGTCGAAGCCGCCGAGCTGTTCGAAGACGTCGCGGCGGATCAGCATGCCGGCGGTGGACACGGACAGCACGGACCGGACGTGGTCGTGCTGGCCCTGGTCCTGTTCGCGGCGGTCCAGGCCGGTCCAGCGGCGGCCGGAGTGGGCGATGGTGACACCGACCTCGAGGAGCTGGCGGCGGTCGTACCAGCCGCGGAGCTTGGGGCCGACGATCGCCACGTCGTCCCGGCCGAGTTCGAGTTCGTTCTCCACCACGCGCAGCATTTCGGCCAGCGCGTGCGGTTCGGGGGCGCAGTCGTCGTGCAGCAGCCACAGCCACTGGACGGGCTCTCCGTGCGGGAGGTCCGGCAGGTCGTAGGCGTCGTCGCGCCACGTGCGCGTGACGGGGTCCCAGCCGCTGGGGCGCTTCAGGTAGGGCAGTTCCTCGGGGGTGAGGACCGGGGCCGTGCGGTTGGCCTCCTCGACGGCCTGGCCGAAACCGGTGCGCCGGGCGAGGTGCAGGACGCGGTCGTCACCGAGGGCGTCGGTGACCAGCTGCGCGGAGGCGTCCGAGCTGCCGGTGTCGGCGGCCATGACGGACTGCACGGGGCGCTCCTGGCCGAGCAGCCCGGCGAGCGCGTCGGGCAGCCAGCGGGCACCGTCGTGGGAGACGATCACCGCGGTCACTACATGACGCGGGAACTCAGGTGTGGCAGCGCTGTCGTGATGGGCTGCCGTGTGGCTGTGCACGGACATCGAGGTACGGGCCCCGGTTCGATGGACTGCGGTGGACGCCGGCGCCGCGCGCGGGCGGCGGGGTGTCTCGGACGAGCGCCCACACTATCGGCTGGGCAGGACGACGGCCCGCCGCCTGTGGACAACCCACCTGCGACGGGCCGTTGGGCCTGTGCGGACGTACCTCTGTGGAGCGGGCGGTTCTCAGACCGCCGCCTTCTTCAGCCGACGGCGCTCCCGCTCGGACAGGCCGCCCCAGATGCCGAATCTCTCGTCGTTGGCGAGGGCGTACTCGAGGCATTCGGAGCGGACCTCGCAGGCGAGGCAGACCTTCTTGGCCTCGCGGGTGGAGCCGCCCTTCTCGGGGAAGAAGGACTCGGGATCGGTCTGGGCGCACAGCGCGCGCTCCTGCCAGCCGAGTTCCTCGTCCGCGTCGTCGACGTCGACCAGCAGTTGCTGCACCAGCTCGGTCATGTGCGCCCCTCGCTCTGTCTTTCGCGTCCCCGTGACGTGGCCGTTACCGATTTCGGCTGAACGACACGAGTGAAATTACAAGTGTGCTGCTCCGGGCGAGTCAAGCCGAGATCTGCTATTGGGCCCCTTATTCACTCTGCGGAACCAAGGCCATGCAGTAAGTGTTCAAATCGCCATAAACCTTGACAAGCAGATGAAGCCCCGGAGGACCACGGCCCCGCACAGCGCTTGCACGAGGAAGGACGTCCAGAAGTTCGATCCCGTTGCGGCACGCGCGCGGAAGCGAACCGGATCACAGTCGGATCACGAGGTCGCCACGAGGCTTGTGCGCCCGGCTTGTGCGCCATGTGTCCCGGTCGGCGTGTGCACAAACCTTTCACCTCACAGATGGACCGGAAGAGGTGAACCATGTCCCACATACCGGGCGTCGGGTTGACAGTGAAGGTGTGAACCGATGTCCTTGTGGGCATGCTCGCGAACTTGGCACTCACCTCGACCGGCTCCGCCGGGTCCCACGGTGCTGCCTGCGCTCGCTGTAGCTGTTGTCGTTGTTCCAGCTGTTGAGCCCAACGCGCTCCGGCTGCTCCTTCTGAGTCCACCGCGACTCGGCTGCTGTTTCCCCTTGGCCCACACCAGGGCGCCCCTGTTCCACCCGTGATCCGGGCGGACGGTACGCGACACCCAGCAAGCCCCCCACTCCTTCCGCCTCTCCCGCCGAGGAACCACCGCACTCCATGAACAGCGACAGCGACCTCCAGATCGCCGGCGACATCCTCGAAGTCCCCCACCTCCTGCAGGCACCGCGCGAGCACCCGGCCACCGTCGCCGACTTCGTCGGCCTGGCCCGCTCCGTCGCCGCCGACCGTGGCCGGTGGGAGCACCTGGTCCGGTACGACGCCACGACCCGCTGGTACCACCGGTTGCAGACCGGCCCCGGCTACGAGGTGTGGCTGCTGTCCTGGGTGCCCGGTCAGGGCAGCGGGCCGCACGACCACGGCCGCTCCAGCGGCGTGCTCACGGTCCTGGACGGCGAGCTGACCGAGCACACCGAGCGCGGCACGCGGGTACTGGGCGCGGGAACACAGCGGGTGTTCGCTCCGGGGTACGCGCACGACGTCGTCAACGACGCGCTGGTGCCGGCGGTGAGCCTGCACGTGTACTTCCCGGGCCTGACGGAGATGCCGATGCTCCCCCAGTCCTCGCTGCGCCCGACCGCAGGGACCCGGAGCCCCATCGCGTGCGCGGCCCTCGGGCCCTCCGAACAGGTGGACGCGGTCGGCGCGTAGGCCTGCGGCGCGGGCGGCGTGTGGGCGCGGTCGGCGCGTGGGCGGGGCGGCGCGTGGGCGGGGCGGCGCGTGGGCGGGGCGGCGGCTCGTACGGGTGAGCTGGTTATCCACAGGGGGGCGGTTGTCCACAACCGGCCGTCGCGTTGTCGTGGTCGCCTGCAAGACTTGCTCTCATGCGCATTGTGGTTCTGGCAGGCGGCATCGGCGGTGCCCGGTTCCTGCGCGGTCTGAAGCAGGCCGTGCCGGACGCGGACATCACGGTCATCGGCAACACCGGCGACGACATCCATCTCTTCGGGCTGAAGGTCTGCCCGGACCTCGACACGGTGATGTACACGCTCGGCGGCGGCATCAACGAGGAGCAGGGCTGGGGTCGTTCCGACGAGACCTTCCATCTGAAGGAGGAGCTCGCGGCGTACGGCGCCGGGCCCGGCTGGTTCGGGCTGGGCGACCGGGACTTCGCCACGCACATCGTGCGGACGCAGATGATCGGCGCCGGGTATCCGCTGAGCGCGGTGACCGAGGCGCTGTGCGACCGGTGGAAGCCGGGGGTGCGGCTGATCCCGATGACCGACGACCGGGTCGAGACGCATGTCGCGGTCGAGGTCGACGGCGAGCACAAGGCCGTCCACTTCCAGGAGTACTGGGTGCGGCTGCGGGCGTCGGTGCCGGCGCAGGCGGTCGTGCCCGTCGGCGCCGAGCAGGCGAAGCCCGCGCCCGGGGTGCTCGAGGCGATCGCGGGCTCGGACGTGGTGCTCTTCCCGCCGTCGAATCCGGTCGTCTCCGTCGGCACGATCCTCGCCGTGCCCGGCATCCGCGAGGCGATCGCCGAGGCCGGGGTGCCGGTGGTGGGCCTCTCCCCCATCGTCGGGGACGCTCCGGTGCGCGGCATGGCCGACAAGGTGCTCGCGGCGGTCGGCGTGGAGTCGACGGCCGCGGCGGTCGCCGAGCACTACGGGCCGGGACTGCTCGACGGCTGGCTCGTCGACACCGTGGACGCGGGCGCCGTGGAGCGGGTCGAGGCGGCCGGGATCCGCTGCCGGGCCGTGCCGCTGATGATGAGCGACCTCGACGCGACCGCGCAGATGGCTCGGGAGGCGTTGAAGCTGGCGGAGGAGGTACGGGGGGCATGAGCGGATCCGTCGAGAGCGGTTACCGGGTCTGGGCCGTGGGCGGCCTGCCCGAGGTGCAGGCCGGGGACGACCTCGCCAAGATGATCGCCGCCGCCGAGCCGGGGCTCGTCGACGGGGACGTGCTGCTCGTCACCTCGAAGATCGTCTCCAAGGCGGAGGGGCGGATCGTCCGGGCACAGGACCGGGAGGCCGCCATCGACGCCGAGACCGTACGGGTCGTGGCGCGGCGCGGGCCGCTGCGGATCGTCGAGAACCGGCAGGGGCTGGTGATGGCGGCGGCGGGCGTGGACGCCTCCAACACCCCTTCGGGGACGGTGCTGTTGCTGCCCGAGGACCCGGACGCGTCGGCGCGGGCGATCCGGGCCGGCCTGCGGGACGCCCTCGGCGTCGACGTCGGGGTCGTCGTCACCGACACCTTCGGACGCCCCTGGCGCGCGGGGCTCACGGACGTGGCGATCGGCGCCGCGGGTGTGCGGGTGCTGGACGATCTGCGCGGCGGCACGGACGCCCACGGCAACCCGCTGAGCGCGACGGTCGTCGCCACGGCGGACGAGCTGGCCGCCGCGGGGGACCTCGTGAAGGGAAAGGCGGCCGGGCTGCCCGTGGCCGTGGTGCGGGGGCTGGGGCATGTCGTCGTCACCAGGGACGGCGGGATCGGTGGAACCGACGAGAACGGCGGGGACGACGGGTCCGACGGGGAGGCCCAGGGCGCGCGGGTCATGGTGCGGGGGGCCCGCGACGACATGTTCCGGCTAGGGACGTCCGAGGCGGTGCGGCTGGCGGTCACGCAGCGGCGGACGGTGCGGTCCTTCACCGACGAGCCGGTCGATCCCGGGGCGGTACGGCGGGCCGTCGCGGCGGCCGTCACCGCGCCGGCACCGCATCACACGACGCCGTGGCGGTTCGTGCTGCTGGAGTCGCAGGAGTCGAGGGTCCGGCTGCTGGACGCCATGCGGGACGCGTGGATCGCGGATCTGCGGCGGGACGGGAAGTCCGAGGAGTCCATCGCCAAGCGGGTGCGGCGGGGTGACGTCCTGCGCAACGCGCCCTATCTGGTGGTGCCGTGTCTGGTGATGGACGGCTCGCACACCTACGGGGACGCACGGCGGGACGCGGCCGAGCGGGAGATGTTCGTGGTCGCGACCGGCGCCGGCGTGCAGAACTTCCTGGTCGCGCTGGCCGGGGAGCGGCTGGGGTCCGCGTGGGTGTCGTCGACGATGTTCTGCCGGGACGTGGTGCGCCAGGTGCTGGAGCTGCCGGAGGGGTGGGATCCGATGGGCGCGGTGGCGGTCGGCCACGCGGCTGAGGAGCCTCGGGCCCGGGGGGAACGGGAGGTGGAGAGGTTTGTCGAGGTGCGGTGAGATACGCGGTGCTGTACGGGTGCGGTCACATGCGCGGAGCTGTACGGGTGCGGTCACATGCCTGGTGCCTGTGAGGTACGTGGCCGTGTGTGGGGTGCGGTGATGTGCGTGGGTGCGCCTAGTCTCTAAAAGCAGCCTCTTCGTCGACCTGGGACTTCATTCGTGGCAGGACGGTTCGATCCTCGGCCCACGCGTACGACCGTGCGCGGCGGGCATGCCGGGGTGCCCGGCACCGGGCCTGGCGGGGTCCCGCGGCAGGTGTCGGGGGCGGGGCCGGAGCAGGTGCGGGTTCGGGTGCGGGAGTACGTCCCGGAGGGGGCGCTCGATCTTGGGCTCGTGCTCGGGCCGCTTCGGCGCGGGCCGGGGGATCCGACGTTCCGGGCGATGCCGGACGGCTCCGTGTGGCGGGCCTGCCTCACCCCTGCCGGGCCGGGGACGCTGCGGGTCGCCGTGACCGGCGGCGGCGTGGTCCGCGGGGAGGCCTGGGGGCCGGGGGCCGAGTGGTTGCTCGAGCAGTTGCCGGTGCTGCTCGGGGCCGCGGATGCGCCGGAGGCGTTCGTGCCTCGGCACCGGGTGGTGGCGACGGCCCGGCATCGGCGGCCGGGATTGCGGCTGACACGGACCGGGCTGGTGATGGAGTCGTTGATCCCGTCCGTGCTGGAGCAGAAGGTCACGACCGACGAGGCGTACCGGGCCTGGCGGTTGTTGGTGCGCAAGTTCGGGGAGCCCGCCCCGGGGCCTGCGGCGGGCGGGCGGTTGTGGGTGATGCCGGCGCCTCGGACGTGGGCGTTGATTCCGTCGTGGGAGTGGCATCGGGCGGGGGTCGACAACAAGCGGGCGTCGACGATTCTGCGGGCGGTGCGGGTCGCTGCGCGGCTGGAGCAGGCGGTGGGTATGGAACCTGCCGCTGCTCAGGCTCGGTTGGAGGTCGTGCCGGGGATCGGGCCGTGGACGTCTGCGGAGGTGGTGCAGCGCAGTCATGGCGCCGCCGATGCGGTGACCGTGGGGGATCTGCATCTGCCGGGGATCGTGGGGTGGGCGCTGGCCGGGGACCGGGATGCCGATGATGCCGCGATGTTGGAGTTGCTGGAGCCCTATGCGGGGCAGCGGCATCGGGCGGCTCGGTTGATTCTGCTGAGCGGACGGACGCCGGCGCGGCGGGCTCCGAAGATGCCGAAGACCGACATCGGCCGGTTGTAGGTGGGCCCCTGTTGGGGTCGCGGTACCTGAGGGGCTCCGCCCCAGACCCCGATCGGCCCTGAAGGGGCCTCGTCCTCAAACGCCGGCGGGCTGGATTTCCCGACGGGCGTCGAGATGTCGCGTCTACTGGTCCGAGGAGAAGCGGACCGCGCCTGCCGGGATGCGCGCGTCGCACCACACCCGCGCGCCGTCGCGGAGTTCGTTGTCGGGGCCGATGATCGCGCCGTCGCCGATGACCGTGCCGGTGAGGACGGAGCGTTCGCCCACGCGGGCCCGGGTGCCGATGAGGGAGTCGGTGATGACGGCGCCGGGTTCGATGACGGCGCCGGGAAGGATCGTGGAGCCGAAGACCCGCGCGCCCTCCGCCACGAACGCGCCCTCGCCCACCACCGTGCCGCCGGTCAGCTTGGCGTCGGGGGCGACCCTGGCCGTGGGCAGGACCAGGCGGTCTCCGCAGCGGCCGGGGACCGCAGGCGACGGGGCGCGGCCGAGGACCAGGTCCGCCGAACCCCGGACGAAGGCCGCGGGGGTGCCGAGGTCCAGCCAGTACGTCGAGTCGACCATGCCCTGGAGGTGGGCGCCGGCGGAGAGGAGGTCGGGGAACGTCTCGCGCTCCACCGACACCGGGCGGCCCGGCGGGATCGTGTCGATGACCGAGCGGCGGAACACGTAGGCGCCCGCGTTGATCTGGTCGGTGACCATCTCCTCGGGGGTCTGCGGCTTCTCCAGGAACGCCAGGACCTTGCCCGTCTCGTCCGTGGGGACCAGGCCGTAGGCCCGGGGGTCCGTCACCTTCGTGAGGTGGAGGGAGACGTCCGCACCCGTCGTCTCGTGCGTGGCCACGAGTCGCCCGATGTCCAGGCCGGTGAGGATGTCGCCGTTGAAGACCAGCACCGGGTCGTCGGGGCCCGAGTGCAGCCGGGACGCCACGTTGCGGATCGCGCCGCCGGTGCCGAGGGGTTCGTCCTCCGTCACGTACTCGATGTGCAGGCCCAGTGCCGAGCCGTCGCCGAAGTACGGTTCGAAGACCTCCGCCAGATAGCTCGTCGCGAGGACGATGTGGCCTACGCCCGCCGCTCTCGCCCGCGCCAGTTGGTGCGTGAGGAACGGCACGCCCGCCGCCCTGACCATGGGTTTGGGTGTGTGCACCGTGAGCGGGCGCAGCCGGGTGCCCTTGCCGCCGACCAGGAGGATCGCTTCTGTCACCGTCGTCTCTGCTTCCTGCCGGGACCGGCCGAACTGCCTTTCGACCGGCCAGTTTATGCAGACCGTTGTGTGGCGACTTCCAGGCCGTTGGTGTTCGGTTCCCGTCCCCGAACGTTCCGGTCCGGTCCAAGGAGCGTTCCGTCCCAGTCTCAGGAGCGTTCCGTCCCAGTCCCAGGAGACTGTCCCCCCGACGGCTGCTGAATGTGCCCCCATCTTCCTCAGCGCCCCTGGTAGCGCGCCGCGGTCGAACGGGCCGAGCCGAGCTTGCCGTAGAGCTGCTTGCCCGGGCATTCCGTGGCGTAGCCGTCCCGGTGTCCGGAGATCACATTCAGCCGTACGTTCTTTCCCTTTGCGTAGAGATTGCCACCCGCGGACTTCAGGTATGTCTTGCCTTTCGGATTCGCCCCGAAGAGACCGAGCTTCCACGCCGTCAGTCGGGCGACGGCCGTGACCGTGGCGGAGTTCGGTTTGGCGCTGGAGAAGGTGCCGAGGACGGCGATCCCCATGCTGTTGGAGTTGAACCCGAGGGTGTGGGCGCCCAGGACCGGCTTCGCCACTCCCCCGGCGCGGCCCTCGTAGATCTTCCCGCACTTGTCGACGAGGAAGTTGTAGCCGATGTCGCGCCAGCCCATGCTCTTGACGTGGTAGCGGTAGATACCGCGGATGACGGAGGGAGCCTGCGAGCACTTGTAGCTGTTGCCCGACGCCGTGTGGTGCACGAACGCCGCCTTGACCGACGTCGTGTAGCGGAAGCCGCTCTCGCGCAGGCTTTCGTCGGCGCCCCAGCCGCGGCGCGTGACGATGGTCGGGCGCGGGCCGATGTACGGCTGCACCCGCTGGGCCGACGTCAACTCGGCCGCGCGCAGGCTGAAGAGCTCGCGTTCGGTGCCCCATCGGTCCAGGGCGGGGATCTCCGTGGCGTCGAGCGGGGCGAGGGGGGCGTTGACGGCTGAGGCCTCGATCGCCGCGGGCGTCATCTCGGTGGCGTCGACCGGCGTTGTGGTCGTGTCGGCGGCCGTTGTGGTGGTGGAGGAGGCGGGCGTTGTGGTGGTGGTCATGTCGGCGGGCCTCACGGTGGTGCCCGCGTCGGCCTGTGCCGGGGGCTGGTCGGCCTTCGGGTCGGTTCCGGCGGGCAACGTTTGGCTGGACGGGGGGCCCGCCGGGGCGGCCGGGGTGGTCGTTCCGGGGTCGACCAGTTCCAGTCGCAGGCCCGCGGGGAGGGGGGCGGCGGTCGAGAGGATGCGGGTGCCGCGGGCCGTCTCCTCCGTACGGCGTTCCATGTCCGGTTGGACGCGGATCTCGACGCCGTCGGAGTCGCCGACCCAGAGCGGGGCTGTCGCGCCGCGGACCTGTCCCGAGGCGCTCTCGGGTGTGCCGGGGTCGGCGCCGTGGTCGGCGTTGTGCGTCTCGACGTCCTGCCAGTCGGACCAGGCGCCGGCGCCGGCCGGCCGGGTACGGACCTGGACGCGGCCGTGGAGCTCGGTGGCCGGGTCGTCCCAGACGACGCCGAGGAGGGAGAAGTGGCGTACGTCCCGGCGGGGCAGCCCCTGGCCGGCGACGACGCCGCCGCGGGCTCGGTCGCCGGTGAGGGGGTTGAGGGGCAACGACTGGGTACTGCCCGGGAGGCCGGGTAGGTCAGTTCGGTCGAATCGGTCAGGTCGGTCGGATCGGTCAGGTCGGCCGGATCGATCAGGTCGGCCGGATCGATCAGGTCGGTCGGATCGATCAGGTCGGTCGGATCGATCAGGTCGGCCGGGTCGATCTGGTCGGTCAGGTCGACCCGGTAGGTCGGGTCGGTCGGGTAGGGATCGTGTCGGGGGGGTGTCGGGGCTTGTGGCCCTGGTCGTCCCGGCGGACGCCGCCTCTGCGGCCGGCGCCGGTCGCACCGTCGCCGCGGTGGCGGGCGGCGTCAGCGGCAGGGCGAGAGCCGCCACGCAGGTGACACCTATCGAAGAAGCAAGCAATCCACGCATGCCACCGATCCTGGACATAGCCATACATTTCTGTCCATCGGGGAGTTGACGGGCCGTTGGGCGCGTTCCGCCGAACCGGTGGCGCCGGGAGGGCTCCGGGAGAGGGCCGTGACACGTGCGGCAGCGGGGCGGCGCGTACGCTTGCGCGGGTGACTGCCACCGATCGCACCCCTGCCGACCTGCTGCGTTCCACGCTGGCCGCGGACCCCGCGCGTCCCCTGGTGACCTTCTACGACGACGCCACCGGCGAACGGGTCGAATTGTCCGTGGCCACCTTCGCCAACTGGGTGGCCAAGACCGCGAATCTCCTCCAGGACGGGCTGTCCGCCGAGCCCGGCGACCGGGTCGCGCTGCTGCTGCCCGCACACTGGCAGACGGCGGTGTGGCTGCTGGCGTGTTCGTCGGTGGGCGTCGTCGCGGACGTGGCCGGGGATCCGGCGCGGGCGGATTTCGTCGTCGCCGGGCCGGGGCAGTTCGAAGCGGGGCTGGCGTGCCGGGGCGAGCGGTACGCGCTGTCGCTGGCGCCGCTCGGCCGACGCTTCGTGCCGGGTCCTCCTGAGGGGTACGACGACTACGCCGTGAGCGTCCCGAGTTTCGGGGACCGCTTCGTGCCGTACGTCCCCGTCGACCCCGAGGAGCCCGCGCTGATCGTGGCCGGGGGCGAGTACACCGCTGCGGAGGTCGTGGAGCGGGCGCGGGCGGAGGCGTCGGGGCTGGGGCTGACCGGGCCCGGGTCGCGGCTGCTGTCCGGGCTGGCGTACGACACCTGGGACGGGCTGAGCGCGGGGTTGTACGCGCCGTTGGCAAGTGGGGGGTCCGTGGTGCTGTGCCGGAATCTGGCGCAGCTCGGCGAGGAGGCGCTGGCGAAGCGGATCGAGAGCGAGAGGGTTTCGGCTACGGCTCGGTGAAGTTGCTGTTGGCCGGGGGTGAGGTGCCCGGTGTTTTGAGGCACCGTGCGTTGGTGTCGGCCTCGCTGGGGGCCGCCGCCCCCAGGTCCCCGCTTCGGCCCTGAAGGGGCCTCGTCCTCGAACTCCCCCGGAGGGGGGACCCCCAACGGGCCGAAAGTACGCACCCCCGCCTCCCGGGCGCCGCCGGACAGGGTGTGCCGCACCGCAACCCACTCGACAGCCCGGGGTCAATCCCCCCCTCACCCCGCCCGCAAGGCCCCGCCCCTCACCCGTTCGGCCCACCCCCACCCGCCCTCGCCCCCCACTTCGCGCCATCGTCGTAAGTGCGGCCGTGGTGCGGTGCTGCGGTGGTGTTCTGTGCGCTCGCGTGGCGGGAGGGGGTAGATCGGACGTGAAGTACTCCTTGCGGCCTCGGCAGTGGGAACTGTGGCGGTCGCCGCCGGTGCGGCGTCGGCGGCGGTGGATGCGGTACGGGGTGGGGGCCGTGGGCGTGGTCGTGCTGGGGCTCGGGGTGGCCGGGTGGGTCGTCTACGTGAAGCTCGACGGGAACATCACGCCCGATGACGCGGCCGCGGCGGAACTGGCGCGGTATGCGAAGGAGCGGCCGACGTCGTTGGTGAAGGACGCGCAGAACATCCTGCTCATCGGGTCCGACTCGCGGGCCGGGGACGGTAACGAGGAGTACGGGCGGGACTCGGGGACCGAGCGGTCGGACACGACGATCCTGCTGCATCTGGCCGCGGGGCGGGGCAGCGCCACCGCCGTGTCCCTGCCCAGGGATCTGATGGTGGACGTGCCGGCGTGTCTGCGGGCGGACGGGAAGCGGGCCGAAGCGACGTTCACGATGTTCAACTACGCGTTCCAGACCGGGGGTTCGGCCTGCACGATCCGGACGGTGGAGAAGCTGACGGGGGTGCGGATCGATCATCACGTCGTCGTCGACTTCCGTGGGTTCAAGGATGTGGTGGACGCCGTGGACGGGGTGGAGGTCTGTCTGAGCAAGCCCATCGACGACAAGGCCGCCAAGCTGCGGCTGCCCGCCGGGAAGGTCACGCTCGACGGGGAGCAGGCGCTCGGGTACGTGCGGGCCCGTAAGTCGCTGGGGGACGGGAGTGACACCGACCGGATGGAACGGCAGCAGCGGTTCCTCGGGGCGCTCGTCAGCAAGGTGCAGAG
This sequence comes from Streptomyces sp. NPDC050121, assembly GCF_044460385.1. Classification (NCBI taxonomy): domain Bacteria; kingdom Bacillati; phylum Actinomycetota; class Actinomycetes; order Kitasatosporales; family Streptomycetaceae; genus Streptomyces; species Streptomyces sp. NPDC050121. Next base: position 27,927 of record NZ_JBITJV010000052.1, read on the forward strand.
CAATCACGTCCTGCTGAACCCGGTGAAGCTGTATCCGGTCCTGGACGCGGCCACGTCCTCTCTCACCACCGACCCGGATCTGGCGAGTCTGCGCGGACTCTACGAACTCGTGCGCGGTTTGCGAGACATTCCTACCGAACATGTGCAATTCCTGACCGTTCCACGGGAGTCGTACGTCTACAACGCCAATCGTGACCAACTCGTGGAGCCCGAGGCGGAAAAACTCTTCGAGCGGTTGCGCATCGACGCGCCGCTCGTGGTTTCCAAGGAAGTTCCCACGAAATCCAGCTCTTCGAAGTCTTCCGGCTACGGACCGTACGGATCCTTGGATGTGAACCGTGCGGCTTACGCGGTGGTTTCGCCCACTCCACCCGCTCCGACGTTCCGCGGAAACACCGCCGCCGAGGACACCTGCGGGTAAAGCGCTCACCAAGTCGAGCTCTTGCGGAGAACTGGAGTTCAAGGAAATGGGGCGGATTGCCCGCTTGTAGGGGCGTGGAATTTGTCACGGCCGTCGCCCAACGCTGAACTGGGCGGATAGTGTGAGCGGTCCGGTGCACCTGGCCGCGAGGTCCTTCCTGGGGTCGCGCACCGTGTGACCGAGACCCGAGCGCCTTTGAAGGGGGAAAGGCGCCGCGTGGCCCCGACGGAGGATTCGGACAACCGTGGACGCGCAAGGCCGTGGGCGGGCGGACAACATCGATCCCGCAGACCAGTGGGTGCTCAATCCGAACACCGGTGAATACGAACTGCGACTGAGTCCTTCCGGACCGCAGTCGGCGGTGCCCGGACCGCGCAGATCCGGCTCCGGCCAATCCGGCGGTGGCGGGCGCGGCGGCGGCGGTTCCGCGCGCGGTCGTACGGCGGGTACGACGGGAGCGGGGGTGGGACAGGGTGCGATGTCACCCTCGTCGTCCCTCTCGCCGTCGGCCTCGCCGTCCGGGACGGCGCTCAGCCCGGAGGTGCCGGGGCCGCGCCGGCGCCGGGGCGCGCCGGAGGAACCGGTGACGAACCGGCGTGGGCGCCGACCGGTGAAGAAGAAGTCGAAGGCGAAGAAGATACTGCTGTGGACCGGCGGAATCATGGCCTTCGTGCTGGTGGGTACGGCCGGTGCGGCCTACCTCTATCTCCAGCACCTCAACGACAACATCACATCCGTCTCCGACGACGGCGCGAGCACCGGTGGCTTCAGCAAGGACAAGGCGATCAACCTGCTGGTGATCGGCACCGACAAGCGCACCGGTTCGGGCAACGAGGGCTACGGCGACTCCGGCAGCGTGGGGCACGCGGACACCACGATCCTGCTGCACGTCTCCAAGGACCGGACGAACGCGACCGCGTTGAGCATCCCGCGCGACCTGATCGTGGACGTCCCGGACTGCCAGACCGCGCAGGCGGACGGGACCACCAAGGTCATCCCGGGCACGAGCGGCGTCCGCTTCAACACCAGCCTCGGGCAGGACGGCCGTACGCCGAGCTGCACCGTGCGTACGGTCACCGAGCTGACGGGGATCCAGGCGGACAATTTCATGGTCGCCGACTTCAACGCGGTGAAGACGCTGACCACGGCGGTCGGCGGTGTCGAGGTGTGTCTGGCCAAGGACATCGACGACAAGGACTCCAAGCTGAAGCTGGCCAAGGGCACGCACCTCATCCAGGGCGAGGAGGCGCTGGCCTTCGTGCGCACCCGGCACTCGGTGGGCTTCGGCGGCGACCTGAGCCGGATCCAGCTCCAGCAGCAGTTCCTCAGCGCGCTGATGCGGAAGCTGAAGTCGAACGACACGCTCAGCAGCCCCACCAAGATGATCAAGCTGGCGGAGGCGGGCACCAAGGCGCTGACCGTCGACTCCCAGCTCGACAGCATCAACAAGCTGAAGGACTTGGGTCTGGAGCTGGGCAAGCTCGACGTCAAGAACCTGACCTTCACCACCGTGCCGGTCGTCGACAACCCGACGGAGAAGGTCAAGGCCACGGTCGTCCTCGACAAGTCGTCGGCGCCCACCGTCTTCCAGATGATCAAGGACGATGTCTCGTTCACCGAGGTGAAGGAGAAGGCGGCGGCGTCGAAGAACGCGGCGGCCGCGGCGGCCGCGGCCCGTCTGAAGGGCCCGCAGTCCGCCGCCTCCGCGGTGCGGGTGCGGGTCATGAACGGCGGTGCGCCCGCCGGCAGCGCACAGGAGACTCTTAACTGGCTGCAGAACGACGAGGGCGTGACGAAGTCCGAGAACGCGGGCAACGCACCGGCCGCACTGGCCAGGACGACGCTCGAGTACGGGCCCGACCAGGCGGACCAGGCACGCAAGCTCGCCGCCGTCATGGGGCTGCCCGGTACCGCTCTGAAGCCGGGCAAGAGCGTCCTGAACTCCCAGGGTCTGCCGACGATGACGCTGACGCTGGGCAAGGACTTCAAGGGCGCGGGCGTCTCGCTCACGGCGGCGGCGAAAGTCCCGGACTCGGTCCAGAAGTCCACAGCGGACAAGGTCCAGTGCGCCAAGTAGGTAACCCTTCGGGCCCGTCGAGCGTCTGACTTGACGCGGGGCGGGCCCGTGTCAGGCGCACGGCGGGGAGGGGCAGGGGAATTGGCGGGGAGCAGTGGGGTGCGAGGTGAGGTTCCCGCGGTCGAGGACACGATGTCCTTGACCGCCCGGGAGCAGCAGGACCAGGACGCATCCGACAAGGACGGCAGACACGAGGACGCCAGACACGGCGGCGGGCGCAAGGGCGGCCGCGACGGCGGTGGGCCGGGGCGCAAAGGCCGGGGTCGACGCGCGTTGCGCTGGTCGGCGACGGTGCTCGCGGTGGTGATACTCGGCGGCGCGGGGGCCGGATACCTCTACTACGAACACCTCAACGCGAACATCAAGCACGACGACCTGAACATCGGCGACGCCAAGGACCGGGCGGCCGGCACCAAGGCCAACTCGGCCGGCCAGACGGCGTTGAACATCCTGCTGATCGGCTCGGACGCCCGCGACACCGCGGCGAACCAGAAGCTCGGCGGCGCCAAGTACGACTTCGGCGGACCGCCGCTCGCGGACGTCCAGATGCTGCTGCACGTGTCGGCGGACCGCAGCAACATGTCGGTGGTGAGCATGCCGCGCGACACCCTGCTGTCCATTCCCAAGTGCACGAACCCCGACGACGGGACCACGTACAAGGCGCTGACCACCGAGATGGCGAACGCGTCGCTCAGCCGAGGCGGGCCGGGCTGCACGGTGGCCACGTGGGAGAAGCTCACCGACATCCACATCGACCACTTCATGATGATCGACTTCTCGGGTGTCGTCTCGATGGCGGACGCGATAGGCGGCGTCCCGGTCTGCGTGGACGCCAACGTCTACTCGCACACCAGCACCGGCAAGGGCTCCGGCCTGAAGCTGGAGAAGGGCACGCACTCCATCAAGGGCGAGCAGGCCCTGGAGTGGCTGCGCACCCGCTACGGCTTCGAGGACGACACCGACCTGGCGCGCGCCAAGGCGCAGCACATGTACATGAACTCGATGGTCCGCGAGCTGCGAGCCAACGCCAAGCTGACCAACCCCAACAAGCTGCGCAAGCTCGCCGAGGCGGCCACGAAGGCGATCACCGTCGACGACGGCCTGGACACCATCACGAAGATGTACGACCTGGCGGGCGAGCTGCAGAAGGTGCCCACCGACCGCATCACGATGACGACGATGCCGAACCGCTACCAGGGCGAGCGGGTGGTGCCCACGGAGGACGCCAAGCAGCTGTTCCGTCTGGTGCGCGAGGACATCGCGCTGGACGGCAAGGACGCCGAGAAGGCCACCGCGAGCCCGTCGCCGACTGCGACGACGCCCGCGGACCCGGCCGCCCCCAACGACAAGATCGCGGTGCAGGTCCACAACGGCACGCGCACCGACGAGCTGGGCGCGGCCCGCGGCCGCGCGTCCGACGTGACGCAGGTGCTGACGGGCAAGGGGTTCACCCAGGCCGTCGCGGACACCTCCGCGGCCACGGCCGTCGCGAAGACGGTCGTCCGGTACCCGAGCGCCGACCTGCAGGGCGACGCCCAGGCGGTCGCGAAGGCCCTCGGCATCCCGACGAGCCAGGTGAAGAAGTCCACCGAGGTCTCCGGGGTCACGCTCGTCGTGGGCGCGGACTGGCGGTCGGGGACGACGTACAAGGCGCCGGTGAAGAACGACAGGACGCCCGTGTCGGCCGAGGCGATCAACGCCTCCGACACCAGCCAGTGCATGCACGTGGACCCGAACTACACCTGGTAGCCCGGGTCCGGCGGTCTGTGACGGCGCCTCGTGGCGCCGTCTTCAGTCAGTGGGTGTCGCTGTGGGTGTCGCTGCCGGTCTCGACGGGGGTGTCGCTGAGGACCGCGGGGCGTCGTGACGCGATGACCTTCCTGGCCAGCGCCTTCGGGCTGGTCAGGAAGCCGAAGCCCCAGGACATGTGCATGGTGGCGAGGGCGACGGGGATCTGCAGCCGTGCCTTCACGGGCAGCCCCTTGCCGGCCGGCAGCGACCCGGCGACGATCGCCGCGAGGTAGCCGCCGGGGATCAGGAAGCCCAGCGGGGTGAGCGCGGCGCCGACCACGATCCCGGCCGCTATCGCGCACACCGCGGTCGGCGGGGCGAGGTAGCGCAGGTTGATGGAGCCCTCGTGGTAGCGGGCGACGACATGCCGCCACCGGCCGTAGTCCTTGTACTGCTTGGCGAGCGCCCGCACGCTGGGCCGCGGCCGGTAGGACACCTTCAGCTCGGGCGAGAACCAGATCAGGCCGCCCGCCTCGCGGATGCGGAAGTTCAGCTCCCAGTCCTGGGCGCGGATGAACTCCTCGTTGTAGCCGCCCTGTTGCTCCAGCGCCTCGCGCCGGAACACCCCGAGGTACACCGTCTCGGCGGGCCCGGCCTGCCCTCCCGTGTGGAAGGCGGCGTTGCCGACCCCGATCTTCGAGGTCATGGCGGCGGCGACCGCGTGCTCCCAGTCGTTCTCGCCCTCGGCGTGCATCAGGCCGCCGACGTTCTGCGCGCCGGTCTCCTCGAGGAGCCGTACGGCGGTGGCGATGTAGTTCGGCGAGAGCATGCCGTGGCCGTCGACGCGGACGACGATCGGATGGCGGGAGGCCTTGATCGCGGCGTTGAGGGCGGCCGGCGTGCGACCGGTCGGGTTCGGGACGGTGTGCACGCGCGGGTCCTCTGCCACGAGCTGGGCCGCGATCTCGTCCGTACGGTCCGTGGACGGACCGATGGCGATCACGACTTCCAGCTCGCCGGCGTACTCCTGCGCGAGGATCGCTTGGACGGCTCCGCGCAGATGCCGCTCCTCGTCGAGGACGGGCATGATGACGGAAACGGCGGGGAGCTGCACGTCGGGATTGGCGTTCATAGGGGGCTCACGTTACCGCGAACGGGGGACACGGCCCGCCCCGCCGGGTGCGCTGCACCGGTCGGCAGATCGTATGGGCCTACCGTTCTCACGGCTTCCCCCGCCCACCGCCGCCGCCCGGAGGTGCCCCCGTATGCCCACCACTTCGCCCCGGCCCCCGCGCCGCCCCCACCCGCAGCGCTACGCGCCGCGTTCGTCCGTCCGGCCCGCCCGGCGCCTTCGTCGTCCGCGCTGGGCCATGCGGGCGGCGACGACGCTGTCGGTGGTGTTGCTCGCCGCCGCCGGGATCGGCCACTCGGTGATCAGCAGCATCGACGCGGGCATCGCCCGGGTCGACCCGTTCAAGGACATGAAGAACCGTCCGCGGGCCGGTCACGGCATGAACGTCCTGCTGGTCGGCACCGACGGCCGCGACCGGATCACACCGGCCGAGCGCCGCCGCTACCGTCTGGGCGGGGCGCCCTGCCACTGCACCGACACGATCATGATCATGCACATCTCGGCGGACCGGGAGCGGGCCAGCGTGGTCAGCCTCCCGCGCGACTCCTACGCCGAGACACCCCCGCACACCGACCAGGTCACCGGCGAGGAGCACCACGGCCACCCGGTCAAGCTCAACGCGGCGTACGCGGAGGGCGGCCCGCAACTCACCGTGCGCACCGTCGAGAACATGACCCACATCAAGATCGACCACTATCTGGAGGTCGACTTCGTCAGCTTCATGAAGACGGTCGACGTGCTGGGCGGCGTGCGGATCTGCACGGCCACGCCCCTGAAGGACTCCTACACGGGCCTCGACCTCGCGCCGGGCACCCACACGCTGCTGGGCGGCGAAGCCCTGCAGTACGTCCGCTCCCGGCACGCGGACGCCACCTCCGACCTGGGCAGGATGAAACGCCAGCAGCGCTTCCTGGCGGCCCTGGTGGAGCAGGCGACGTCCTCCGGGATCCTGCTGAACCCGCTGAAGTTCCGCGACGTCACCCGGGCCGTCCTCGGCTCGGTCCGCGCCGACCGCGGCTTCGGCGCCGACGAACTCCTGGACCTCGGCCGGGCAATGCGCACCTTCTCCCCTTCCTCCTCCGAGTTCACCACCGTCCCCATCGGCCGGATGGGATACGTCGTGAAGGGCATCGGCTCGACGCTGAAGTGGGACCCGGTGAAGTCGCAGCGCCTCTTCGCGTCCCTGCGTGACGACGAGCCCCTCGCCGCCCGGCATCCCGACCGCCCGGTCACGCGCGTGGACGTCGCCCCGCAGCAGATCCGGGTCCAGGTCGAGAACGGCACCCGCACGGCGGGGCTCGGCAAGCGCGTGGACAGCGCCCTGGCGGCGACGGGCTTCCGCACGACCCGCCACCCGGTCAGCGCGACCGCGCCCGCCGCCGGGCACACGGTCGTCGCCTACGACCCCCGCTGGGACCGCTCCGCGAAGTCCCTCGCGACGGCCCTGCCGGGCAGCGAACTACGCGCCGTCCCCGGCCTCGGCCCCACCCTGAAGGTGATCACGGGCACGGACTTCCGAGGCGTGCGGAAGGTGCGGGGAGACGGGAACGAGGACGCGGCACAGGCGGCGTTCGGGGTGGTTCGGGGCGACGAGGTGGGGTGTTCCTGAGGGGCGTGCCGTAGGGGGCGACGGCTGGACCGTAACCCTGATGGACCTGCGGCGCCGCCGACCATGTGCCGGTGGGCGCCGGCGGGGCGTCGTTGAGACGTCCGGGCGAATGTGCGTTTCCATTGCGGATCGGGGCGGATCGATGTGGATCGGGGCGGATCGGTGCCGTCCGCCCAATGGCGTGGGGGCCCCGGAGGGCGTAGGACGGAAACGCACGCGCGGGCCCGCCCCGGGCCCCCTCACCCCCCAGGAGGAGCCATGACCCAGCCCGGAACCATGACCGCCATGAGCAAGCCGATGCAGGACTGCGTCGAGGCGTGCATGTCCTGCCACACCGTGTGCGAGGAGACGATGAGCTCCTGCATGCAGATGGGCGGCCAGGCCCAGATGCAGATCATGCGCGCGCTCATGGACTGCTCCGAGATGACCCGTATGTGCGCCGACATGATGATGCGGCGCTCGCCCATGTCGGCCGAGATGTGCGCGCTGTGCGCCAAGGCGTGCGACATGTGCGCCGAGGCGTGTATGGCCATGCCGGACGATCCGCAGATGATGCGCTGCGCCGAGTCCTGTCGCCGCTGCGCCGAGATGTGCCGCGCGATGGCGGGCACCCGGATGTGACCGCCGTCTGAACGAGCTCGGGGGCACCCTGTGCGGGTGCCCCCGAGCAGGCCCGTGCCCTGCCGGTCCGCCGCCGGGTCAGTTGCCCGAGACGGTGACCTTCTCGTCGTTGTTCAGCTCGCTCACCAGCTGCTTCACCTTCGCCTTGTCCCAGACGAGGTTGCCGCCGGTGGAGCCGGAGATCGGCATGTTCATCGAGGTGCCGTCGCCGCCGTTGACGCCCTTCATCGCGAAGAACATGGAGGCCAGGTCGTACAGGCCCATGTCCTTGTCGACGATCAGCGAGTCCAGGCCCGCGCCCAGCGTCGGGTACAGCTTGAACGGGTTCATGACCGTCGACGGGGTCGCCACCTCGTGGGCCAGCGCCGCGAGGAACTTCTGCTGGTTCTTCGTACGCTCCAGGTCGGACGCGGCGAAGGCGTGCCGGGTACGGACGAAGGCGAGCGCCTCCTCACCGTTCAGCTTCTGCTTGCCCGCCTGGAAGTCGGCGCCCGAGTACTTGTCCTTGAACGCCTTGTCGATGGTGATCTCGACGCCGCCGACCGCGTCCACGATCTTCGCGAAGCCGGCGAAGCCGATCTCGACGTAGTGGTCGATGCGCAGGCCGGTGTTGAACTCGACGGTGCGCACGAGCAGTTCCGGACCGTCCATCGCGTACGCGGCGTTCAGCTTCGTGTGCCGGCCGGTGCCCTTGAAGGTCTTGCCGGACTCGGAGCCGACGAACGTCGGGATCTCCACGTCCGAGTCACGGGGCAGCGAGACCAGGGTGTCGCCGTTGGAGCCGACGTGCAGGATCATCATCGAGTCGGTGCGCTTGCCCTCGGCGGAGCCCGTGTGCAGTTCCTTCTTCTCCGCTGCGGACATGCCCTCACGGCTGTCGGAGCCGACGATGAGGTAGTTGGTGCCGTCGCCCCCTTCCGGCCGGTCGATGACCTTGGACAGGTCGACCTCGCGACGCAGTTTGGAGTCGGCCCAGAAGTAGGTGGCGACCGACGTCACGACCAGCACGGTCACGACGGTGATCGCGGTCCACTTGATACGGCGTCGCCAGTTCGGCGCGGGCCGCGGACCCCGGGTGACCGTACCGCCGGGGTCGGCCGGTCCGCCCGGCCCGCCGGAGTCACCGCCGCCTCCGTAGACCTGGCCCGTGTTGTAGCCGCTGTCGTACCCCGACCCCCGCGCGTCGGTGTAGTCGCCGTATCCCTGACCGTTGACGTACGACGGCTGCGGCGGGACGCCGGGGCCGTGCGGCGGGGCGGCCGGGCCGCGGCGGACCTGCCGCATGACGCGCGCGCTCTCGGGCTGTGCGCTCGCGCTGCCGCTTCCGTACCGGTTGCCGCGGTCGTTGTCGGACCATCCCTCGGGCCAATCGTTCATGCGGACCAGTGTGCAGGGCAGGACTGTGTGCCGGACAAGGGCCGTCGGAGAATCAGGGCCCCGCTGTTGCCAAGCTGACACAAAGTCCCGGGTTGTCCCCCTCGGCATAAGGTGGAGGACATGACAGACCAGGTCACCGCGGCGGACTCGGGCAGCACCCCGGACATCCCGGGCAAGCCCACGTCCGCGTCGCGCACCACCCTCAGCCACATCATGACCCACGCCGACACCAACCTGCTGGGCACGGTGCACGGCGGTGTGATCATGAAGCTCGTCGACGACGCGGCGGGCGCCGTGGCCGGACGGCACTCCGGCGGGCCCGCCGTGACCGCGTCCATGGACGAGATGGCGTTCCTGGAGCCGGTCCGCGTCGGCGACCTCGTCCATGTGAAGGCCCAGGTCAACTGGACCGGCCGGACGTCGATGGAGGTCGGCGTCCGGGTCCTTGCCGAGCGCTGGAACGAGTCCGCCCCGGCCACCCAGGTCGGCTCTGCCTACCTGGTCTTCGCCGCCGTCGACGCCGACGGCAAGCCCCGGGCGGTCCCCCCGGTCCTCCCGGAGACGGAACGCGACGAACGCCGCTACCAGGAGGCCCAGATCCGCCGCACCCACCGCCTGGCCCGCCGCCGGGCCATCAGGGAACTACGGGAGCGTCGAGTGGCCGAGGGCCTGGACGACTGAGGCCCCGGCCCGGCGGGCGGCTCAGGCGGACGCGGCCGACGAGATCAGCCTCTCCAGCTTGTCCAACCCCTGGGTCCAGCCCTCCTCGTGCAGGGCGTGGCGCCGTTCGGTGGCGAAGTCGCCCTGGGCGAGGGTGAGTTCGGTCGACGTTCCGTGCAGGTCACGGAGCGACAGCGTCACCACCGTCTCCCGGTCCTCGGGGTCGGGATCCTCCCACCGGAAGGTGTAGCGCAGGAGTTGTGGAGGGTCGACGTCGAGGAACTGCCCCACCAGCTCGAACGAGGGGCCTTCCGACGGCTGCATCGTGATGCGGTAGCCCCCTCCCGGGCGGAGGTCGCTCTCCACGCCCGGGACGGTGAATCCGTCGGGCCCCCACCACCGGGCGAGCTCCCGCGGTTCGGTCAGGGCCCGGAACACGGCGGGCCGCGGGGCGTGCAGGACCCGGCGGATGTGCAGCGTCAGTCCGTCGTCACGCGTCATCACGGACCTCCTCCGACGGAGGGCGTCGAGACGAACCACTCCCCCGTCGTGGACCACGGGACCTTGGGCCACCACACGCAAATCGCCCGCCGACCGGTGAGACGGACGGCGGGCGACTCATGCGTCAGGCGGGCCTTACGGCAGGTTCCTCGCCATCACTATGCGCTGGACTTGGTTCGTGCCCTCGTAGATCTGGGTGATCTTGGCGTCGCGCATCATGCGTTCCACCGGGTAGTCGCGGGTGTAGCCGTAGCCGCCCAGCAGTTGGACCGCGTCCGTCGTGACCTCCATGGCCACGTCCGACGCGAAGCACTTCGCGGCCGCGCCCTGGAAGGTGAGGTCGGAGTCCAGGCGTTCGGACTTGGCGGCTGCCGCGTAGGTCAGCTGGCGGGCTGCCTCGATCTTCATGGCCATGTCGGCGAGCATGAACTGGATGCCCTGGAAGTCGGCGATCGCCTTGCCGAACTGCTTGCGCTCCTGGACGTAGCCCTTGGCGTAGTCGAACGCGCCCTGGGCGACGCCGAGGGCCTGGGCCGCGATGGTGATGCGGGTGTGGTCCAGGGTCTTCATGGCGGTGGCGAAGCCGGTGCCCTCCTCGCCGATCATGCGGTCCGCCGGGATGCGCACGTTGTCGAAGTAGACCTCGCGGGTCGGGGAGCCCTTGATGCCCAGCTTCTTCTCCGGCGCCCCGAAGGAGACGCCCGGGTCGGACTTCTCCACGACGAAGGCCGAGATGCCCTTGCTGCGCTTGGTGGGGTCCGTGACCGCCATCACCGTGTAGTACTCGGAGACGCCCGCGTTGGTGATCCAGCGTTTCACGCCGTTCAGGATCCAGTGGTCGCCGTCCCTGACCGCCTTGGTCTTCATGCCGGCCGCGTCCGAGCCCGCGTCCGGCTCGGAGAGGGCGTACGAGAACATCGCGTCGCCCTTGGCCAGGGGCGTCAGGTACTTCTTCTTCAGGTCCTCCGAGCCGGAGAGGATCACCGGGAGGGAGCCCAGTTTGTTCACCGCGGGGATGAGGGAGGAGGAGACGCAGGCGCGCGCCACCTCCTCGATCACGATGACCGTCGCCAGCGCGTCCGCGCCCGTGCCGCCGTACGACTCGGGAACGTGCACCGCGTGCAGATCGCTCGCCACCAGGGCGTCCAGCGCCTCCTGCGGGAAGCGGGCCTCCTCGTCCACCGCGGCGGCGTACGGCGCGATCTTCGCCTCGGCCAGCGAGCGGATGGCGTCGCGGAGCATGTCGTGCTCCTCGGACGGGCGGTACAGGTCGAAGTCAGCCGATCCGGCCAAGGTGTCTCACGCTCCAAAGACGCTACGGTCACTGACGCTAATTACCGTTAAGTAACTCAAATTTTAGGGGTCCACCCGACCGAGTGATACGTGAGCTTGGCGACAGGGCCTTCGTTCCTTCCTCCCCTCCCACATCTGCCCGGTGAAAGGCGCGAACACGCCCCGACTATGCTCGGGCGCGCAGCGACGGCATCCCCCACCAGGAGCATCCATGGCCCTCAAGATCACCGTGATCGGCACCGGCTATCTCGGCGCCACGCACGCCGCGGCCATGGCCGAGCTGGGCTTCGAGGTGCTCGCGCTCGACGTCGTGCCGGAGAAGATCGAGATGCTGGAGCGGGGCGAGACCCCGATGTACGAGCCGGGGCTGGAGGAGCTGCTGCGGCGGCACGTCGCCGGGTTCGAGGGGTCCAGCGGGCGGCTGCGGTTCACGATGGACTGGGCCGAGGTGGGGGCCTTCGGCGACGTCCACTTCGTCTGCGTCAACACTCCGCAGAAGCACGGTGAGTACGCGTGCGACATGTCCTACGTCGAGTCCGCGATCGCGTCGCTCGCCCCGCATCTGACGCGTCCGGCCCTCGTCGTCGGCAAGTCCACCGTGCCGGTCGGGTCCGCCGAGCGGCTGGCCCGGACGATCGCCGAACTCGCGCCGGTCGGTGAGGACGCCGAACTCGCCTGGAACCCGGAGTTCCTGCGGGAGGGCTTCGCCGTCGACGACACGCTGCACCCGGACCGGATCGTCGTCGGGGTGCGCAGCGAGCGGGCCGAGGCCTTGCTGCGGCAGGTGTACGAGACCCCGATCGGGGAGGGGTCGCCGTTCGTGGTCACCGACTTCCCGACCGCCGAGCTGGTGAAGACCTCCGCGAACTCCTTCCTGGCCACCAAGATCTCCTTCATCAACGCGATGGCGGAGATGTGCGAGGCCTCCGGCGGTGATGTCGCCAAGCTGGCCGAGGCCATCGGGTACGACGACCGGATCGGGAAGAAGTTCCTGCGGGCCGGGATCGGGTTCGGCGGCGGGTGTCTGCCCAAGGACATCCGGGCGTTCATGGCGCGCGCCGGTGAGCTCGGGGCCGACCAGGCGCTCACCTTCCTGCGCGAGATCGACTCCATCAACATGCGCCAGCGCGGGCAGATGGTCGAGCTGGCCCGGGAGGCGCTGGGGGGCGGGTCGTTCCTGGGCAAGCGGGTCGCCGTGCTGGGCGCCACCTTCAAGCCGGACTCGGACGACGTACGGGACTCGCCCGCCCTGAACGTCGCCGGGCAGATCCATCTGCAGGGCGGGCAGGTCACGGTGTACGACCCGAAGGGGATGGAGAACGCCCGCCGGGTCTTTCCGACGCTCGGGTACGCCGACTCGGCCCTGGAGGCCGTACGGGGCGCCGACGCCGTCCTGCATCTGACCGAGTGGCGGGAGTTCCGCGAGCTGGACCCGGCGGCGCTCGGCGAGGTCGCGACGACCCGACTGGTCCTCGACGGCCGCAACGCGCTCGACCCCGTGCTGTGGCGCAAGGCCGGGTGGACGTACCGGGCGATGGGGCGTCCCACCGCCTGACCCGTACGAGACCGCGCACGACAGGTGACGCCGGTTCGGCCGAGGCTCAGTCGGCCGAACCGGCGTCTGCTTGCATTCTGCACCACCGGCCCGTCCCGTGGCCGGTGAACCTTGGCCCGGGGCTACTTGGCGCGGTACCGGCGCATCTTGGCGCGCGCGCCGCACACCTGCATCGAGCACCAGCGGCCCCGGCCGGCCGGGCTGCGGTCGTAGTACGCCCAGTGGCAGTCCGTGGCCTCGCAGGCCTTCAGCCGGGTCCAGGTGCCCGCGATCAGCGCCTGCGCCACGGCGGCGGCCGTACGGGAGAGCAGCGGGGGTTCCTCGGCCTGGGCGAGGGCGAGACGGGCCGAGCCGTCGTGCGCGTCCACCGTCACCAGCAGGGGGGCCGAGGCCAGCAGCTCGCCCAGCGGGGTCACCTCGCGGTGCGGTGAGTGGCCGGCGTGGGCCAGGAGGACCGCGCGCAGGGACTCCCGCAGCTCGCGGGCCCGCTCCACCTCCTCGCCCTCGGCGAGCCCGAACCGCGCCCGGCCCTCCGGCGTGTCCAGCGAGTCGGCGCCCGACTCGATGTCCAGCGTGTTCACCAGGGACTCGACCAGGGCCAGGTCGCCGGGCGCGGCCGATCTGTCACTCATGCTTGCGACGTTACCGCCAATGCGGCAGCATGCAGTAACCGTTACCGGTTACCCGTCCATACAGGTAACGGGCCGTACAGGTAACCGCCGTACAGGTAACCGCCGTACAGGTAACCGCCGTACAGGTAACCGCCGTACAGGTAACCGCCGCACAGGTAACCGCCGTACAGGTAACTTTCGAGGAGGAAGTCATGGCTCTCGCCAAGCTGGGTTCCGTCGTCCTGGACTGTCCCGACCCGCGTACGCTGGCCGGGTTCTACGCCGAGGTGCTGGGCGGCAGCGTCGTGGACGAGGAGGACTGGGTGGACCTGAAGCTGCCCGGCGGGCAGACGCTGGCCTTCCAGGCGGCCCCCGGGTTCGTACCGCCGAAGTGGCCCGCGCCCGACGCGTCGCAGCAGTTCCACCTGGACCTGACGGTCGACGACCTGGACGCGGCGGAGAAGGGCGTGCTGGCGCTCGGCGCGAAGCCGCTGGACGCCGAGGACCGCTCGCGGACCTTCCGGGTTTACGCCGATCCGGCCGGGCACCCGTTCTGTCTCTGCCGGATCGATCGCCCCTGAGGCCCTGAGACCCCGGGCTGGTTCAGCCGTCCAGGTGGACGATGAGTGCCGTCGACGGCTCCCGGGAGTGCAGTTCGTCCTGGAGGTCGGCCATGACGGTCTCCGTACGTCGATCAGCAGTACGGTCACGGTCGCACGGCCGGGGGGGTTGGCAACTGCTCGTCGACGAGCGTGCATGAGGTTGTTTTAGCTCGATCGTGTGATGGTCGGCTTCCGGGCTTGCGGTGCCCTGGGCCGTTCGTATTAGCGTGGCGGTGCGATCTGGACGCCGGATACGGTGCCAGCGTGCGGGGCCCCTGCTCCACCGGCGTGATGGTTCAGGGCTTCCCCGCCGCCCTCTGGCCGTATCCATATGGCCAGGTCGTGCAGGGAACCGGCCTCCCGGGACCGCACCACGCACAGGATGCGTGTCGCCGCCCCGGGGTCGAGTACGCCGGGGACCAGGACGCCCAAGACCGTTCGGGGCGTGCGGCTGATCAGGCCCACTCCTGCTCAGTCCATAGGAACGGTGCGCTTCCTGGTGGGCGGGGCGTTCGGGGTACGGCCGGGCGGGGCGGCCGGCTGCACCGACCGCCCCGCCCTTGGGTACGGGTCGACCTGCGAGCGGGGTCAGCCGTCCAGTGAGGCGATCGTCGCGTTGGACGGTGCGCGGGTCGCCCGGAGGTCGCGGGCGACGTCCTCCGCCGCGCCCAGCACCCGCACCGCGTTCTGCCAGGTCAGCTTGGCGAGGTCCGGCTTGGACCAGCCGCGGTCGAGGAGTTCCGCGAGCAGGTTCGGGTAGCCGGAGACATCGTCCAGGCCGTCGGGGGTGAAGGCCGTGCCGTCGTAGTCGCCGCCGATGCCGAGGCAGTCGACGCCGGCGACCTCGCGCATGTGGTCGAGGTGGTCGGCGACCGTGGCGACGGTGGCGATCGGGCGGGGGTTGGTCTCCTCGAAGGCCCGGTGGACCTTCATCGCCTCGGGGGTGGTCGCGAGGTGGTGGAAGCCGTGGGCGCGCATGTTGTCGTCGGCCGCGGCCGTCCAGTCGACCGCCGCCTGGAGGACGAACTTCGGCACGAACGTCACCATCGCCATGCCGCCGTTGCCCGGCAGGCGTTCCAAAACGTCGTCCGGGATGTTGCGGGGGTGGTCGCAGACGGCGCGGGCCGAGGAGTGGGAGAAGATCACCGGGGCGGTCGAGGCGTCCAGCGCGTCGCGCATCGTCGTCGCCGCCACGTGCGAGAGGTCGACCAGCATGCCCTCGCGGTTCATCTCCCGCACGACCTCACGGCCGAAGGCCGACAGGCCGCCGACGCCGGGCTCGTCGGTCGCCGAGTCCGCCCAGTCCACGTTGTCGTTGTGGGTGAGCGTCATGTAGCGCACGCCGAGCGCGTACAGGCCGCGCAGGGCGCCGAGCGAGTTGGCGATGGAGTGGCCGCCCTCCGCGCCCATCAGCGAGGCGATACGGCCCTGTGCGCGCGCCGCCTCCATGTCGGCGGCGGTGAGCGCGGCGCGCAGGTCGGCCGGGTGGCGGGCGATGAGCTGCCGTACGCAGTCGATCTGCTCCAGCGTCGCCGGGACCGCGTCGGGCAGGTCCGCGCGCACGTACACCGACCAGTACTGCGCGCCGACCCCGCCCGCGCGCAGCCGGGGGATGTCGGTGTGCAGGTGGCCGTGCTGGGGCGTGGCGATGTCGCGGGCGTCGAGGTCGTAGCGGACCTGTTCGCGCAGCGCCCAGGGCAGGTCGTTGTGGCCGTCGACGACCGGGAACTCGCGCAGGAGCTCGCGGGCCTCGTCCAGTGAGGTCATCGGTGTCCGGGTCACTTTCCGAAGCCGAAGCCGTTCGAGCCCTCGACCTTGGCGCGCAGGCGTTTGCCCTTCTCGGTGGCCTGGTCGCCCAGCTCCTGCTGGAACTCCCGCATGCGGGTGAGCAGCTCCTCGTCCTGGGTGGCGAGGATGCGGGCGGCGAGCAGGCCCGCGTTGCGGGCGCCGCCGACGGAGACGGTCGCGACCGGGACGCCGGCCGGCATCTGCACGATCGACAGCAGGCTGTCCATGCCGTCCAGGTACTTCAGGGGCACGGGGACGCCGATGACGGGCAGCGGGGTGACCGAGGCGAGCATGCCGGGCAGATGGGCCGCGCCGCCCGCGCCCGCGATGATCACCTTGAGCCCGCGCTCGGCCGCCTGCTCGCCGTACGCGACCATCTCGCGCGGCATGCGGTGCGCGGAGACGACGTCGACCTCGTAGTCGATCTCGAACTCGTCGAGGGCCTGGGCGGCGGCCTCCATGACGGGCCAGTCGGAGTCCGACCCCATGACGATGCCTACGACAGGACTCATTCGGTGATCGTGCCTCTCAGGTAACCGGCTGCGTGACGTGCGCGTTCGAGGACGTCGTCCAGGTCGTCGCCGTAGGTGTTGACGTGGCCGACCTTGCGGCCGGGCTTCACGTCCTTGCCGTACATGTGGATCTTCAGTTGGGGGTCGCGGGCCATGCAGTGCAGGTACGCGGAGTACATGTCGGGGTAGTCGCCGCCGAGGACGTTGACCATGACCGTCCACTTGCCGCGGGGGCGCGGGTCGCCGAGGGGGAGGTCGAGGACGGCGCGGACGTGGTTGGCGAACTGCGAGGTGATCGCGCCGTCCTGCGTCCAGTGGCCCGAGTTGTGGGGGCGCATCGCGAGCTCGTTGACGAGGATGCGGCCGTCGCGGGTCTCGAACAGTTCGACCGCGAGGTGGCCGACGACGTCCAGCTCCTTGGCGATGCGCAGAGCCATCTCCTCGGCGCGCAGACCGAGGGTCCGATCGAGGTCGGGGGCGGGCGCGATCACGGTGTCGCAGACGCCGTTCACCTGCCGGGACTCGACGACCGGGTAGGCGACGGCCTGGCCGTGCGGGGAGCGGACGACGTTGGCGGCGAGCTCGCGGACGTAGTCGACCTTCTCCTCGGCGAGGACGGGCACGCCGGCGCGGAAGGGGTCCCCGGCTTCCTCGACGGAGTCGACGACCCACACGCCCTTGCCGTCGTAGCCGCCCCGGACGGTCTTCAGGACCACCGGGAAGCCTTCGCCCTCGGCGGCGAACGCGGCGACGTCGGCCGGGTCCGTCACGATCCGGTGCCTCGGGCACGGGACGCCGATCGCGTCGAGCCTGGCGCGCATCACCCCCTTGTCCTGGGCGTGCACCAGCGCGTCGGGGCCCGGGCGGACGGGAATGCCGTCCGCCTCCAGCGCCCTGAGGTGCTCGGTGGGAACGTGTTCGTGATCGAAAGTGATCACATCGCACCCGCGCGCGAACGCCCGCAGCGTGTCCAGATCGCGGTAGTCGCCGACGACGACCTCGCTCACGACCTGTGCCGCGGAATCCTGTGGGGTGTCACTGAGGAGCTTGAATCTGATGCCGAGCGGGATGCCCGCCTCGTGTGTCATACGAGCGAGCTGCCCCCCGCCGACCATGCCGACTACCGGGAACGTCACCACCCCAGGGTATCGGCCGCTCCACCGCGGCCGGATCCCGCGCCTCTTACCCGCGACTTTCCGGCCTCATACCGGCTGTTTCCCGGCTTCTTCCCCGCTGGTCACCGGCTCGTGAGGCGTACCACAGGAATCCGCCAAGAGTGGTGGTTAGCATGGCTGGGTTGACGAAACCGAACCCGAACGGGGGCCTGTCCGACCATGCCGCATGGTTCCTCGGGGCTGAAGAGGCTCTTCCGTGAGCTCGCGAAGTTCGGAGCCGTGGGCGGTGCGGGGCTGCTGGTCAACCTCGGCGTGTTCAACCTCGTGCGGCATCTCACCGATCTGCAGGTGGTGCGGGCGAGCGTCATAGCCACCGTCGTGTCGATCGTCTTCAACTACGTCGGGTTCCGCTACTTCACCTACCGTGACCGCGACAAGGGCGGGCGTACGAAGGAACTGACACTGTTCCTGCTGTTCAGCATGGTGGGACTGGTGATCGAGAACGGCTTGCTGTTCGCGGCGACGTACTGGTTCGGGTGGGACAGTCCGCTGCAGAACAACGTGTTCAAGTTCGTCGGGATCGGGATCGCGACGCTGTTCCGGTTCTGGTCCTACCGGACGTGGGTGTTCCGGGCGCTGCCCGCGAAGGGGGCGGTGGCCGGCGCGGAGTCGTTCCTCGCGGCGGCGGAACAGACCGGGCCCAGGCCACCGGAGCCGCAGGCCCCGGCCGCAGCCCCCGCTGCGGCTTCAGCCACGGCCGCGCAGCGGATGCGCTGAGCAACGGCCTGAAAATGCCTACCTGACCGTCGGCTCCTCGTCGTCCGTGGTGCGTTTCTGCGGGGCCGTGCGGGACAGGAACAGGCCGAAGACCGGGGGCTGGGCCTGGAGCATCTCCAGGCGGCCGCCGTCGGCCTCCGCGAGGTCGCGGGCCACGGCCAGGCCGATGCCCGTGGAGTTGCGGCCGCTGATGGCCCGCTCGAAGATGCGGGCGCCCAGGTCGGCGGGGACGCCGGGACCCTCGTCCGTCACCTCGACCACGGACTGGTTGCCGGTGACGCGGGTGCGCAGGGCCACCGTGCCGCCGCCGTGCATCAGGGAGTTCTCGATCAGCGCGGCCAGCACCTGGGCGACCGCGCCGGGCGTGCCCACCGCCCGCAGATGGCGCTTTCCGGAGCTGACGATGGCCCGGCCCACCCCGCGGTAGGCGGGGCGCCACTCGGCGAGCTGCTGCTGGATGACCTCGTCGAGGTCGAAGGTGACCGCCGAGCCGGTGCGCGGGTCCCGGGCGTTGGTCAGGAGCCGCTCCACGACGTCCGTCAGGCGCTCCACCTGCGTCAACGCGATGGTCGCCTCCTCCTTCACGGTGTCCGGGTCGTCGGTGAGGGTGATCTCCTCCAGGCGCATGGAGAGGGCGGTGAGGGGGGTGCGCAGCTGGTGGGAGGCGTCCGCCGCGAGCCGGCGTTCGGCGGTGAGCATGCGGGCGATGCGTTCCGCGGAGGAGTCGAGGACGTCGGCGACCCGATCCAGTTCCGGGACGCCGTACCGCTTGTGGCGGGGGCGCGGGTCGCCCGAGCCCAGGCGTTCCGCGGTCTCGGCGAGGTCGGTCAGGGGGGAGGCGAGGCGGTTGGCCTGGCGGATGGCCAGCAGCACGGCGGCGATCACCGCGAGCAGCGCCACCAGGCCGATGATCAGCAGGGTCCGGCCGACCTCCCGGGTCACCGTGGAGCGGGGCTCCTGGACCAGGACGGTCTCGCCCTCCTCGCCGTCGGCGGTCGACCTGATGACGTCGCCCTCGGGCTTGGCCCCGACCTCGATGACCGGCCGGCCGGGGATCCGGATCTCGGCGTAACGGTCCTGCGTGACCTGGTCGCGCAGTATCTCGGCGGTGATGTTCTCCGAGCCGACCAGCCGGCTGTCCACGATGCTGGCCAGCCGCAGCGCCTCGGAGTCCACCCGCTCCTGGGCGCTGTTGCTGATCGTGCGGGTCTCGACGAGAACGAGGGACACCCCGAAGACGGCGATGACGACAAGCACGACAGCAAGCGTGGACTGAATGAGACGGCGACGCACAAGGCCCTCCGGGCGGTGACGTTACGAGATGGGTATGGGCAACCCACCCAGGGGCGCGGGGCCGCACTCGATATGCGGCTCCGCCGCGTGGGCGCGAGAAGCCCCACCGGCCCGTACTCGACAACGCGACCCGCGTCAGCGCTCAGCTCTTTTCGAAGCGGAAGCCCACACCCCGCACCGTGGCGATGTAGCGAGGATTCGCCGCGTCGTCACCGAGCTTCTTGCGCAGCCAGGAGATGTGCATGTCGAGCGTCTTGGTCGACGACCACCACGTGGTGTCCCACACCTCCCGCATCAGCTGGTCGCGGGTGACGACCCGCCCCGCGTCGCGGACGAGGACCCGCAGGAGGTCGAACTCCTTGGCCGTCAGCTGGAGTTCCTCGTCACCCATCCACGCACGGTGCGACTCGACGTCGATGCGCACGCCGTGGGTCGCGGGCGGCTGCTGCGGCTCGGAGGCGCCGCGCCGCAGCAGGGCCCGGACGCGGGCGAGGAGCTCGGCGAGCCGGAAGGGCTTGGTGACGTAGTCGTCGGCGCCCGCGTCCAGACCGACGACGGTGTCCACCTCGTCGGCGCGCGCGGTGAGGATGAGGATCGGGATGGCGTGGCCCTCGGAGCGCAGCCGGCGGGCCACCTCCAGGCCGTCCATGCCGGGCAGGCCGAGGTCCAGCACGACCAGGTCGACACCGCCCTGCATTCCGGCGTCGAGTGCGGTGGGGCCGTCCTCACGCACCTCGACCTCGTACCCTTCCCGGCGCAGGGCGCGGGCCAGCGGCTCCGAGATGGACGCGTCGTCCTCGGCGAGCAGTACACGGGTCATGAGCTGATGGTAGTCCGCGCGGGGCGGCCGTCGAAGTGTGATCGCCCGCACTGTCTCTTACCTACGGACATGCCGGACAGACGGGGTACGGGACGGCGTACAGCCTCTCGACGATCTTGGTACGTACCTACGGTCAGGGGATGACATCCTGGTACACACCTTCGAATCACGGCTCACGGTTCCTTGATCACCTGTGATCCGTGTCTCAAGTCCTTCCATATCCGGCGTTGTGATGTCGTATGGTGAAAGAACGCCTGTAGTACGCAAGGACCTTTGGCGGTCGGCTTGACGCTGAGGGTCCCTTTTGTGTGCGGGCCGGTTCGCGCCGGCCATGAAAGGAATGACCTGTGGCCGGGCCCCCGACTCAAGGGGGCGTGGATCCCGGTGGTCGCCGTCCGCCGTTCCGAGACCCGGAGCGGGATCCCCCCGGGCGTAGGGGTGGACGACGTGTCCCCGATGCCGGCCGCCCCCCACCGGGCGCGCACCGCCGCTGTGCAGCGCGTCCCGAGCAGCAAGGAACGACATGGCGTCCAGCCTGACGAAGGACTCGGTCCGTCCGGGCACCCCCGGCTCCGGGAAGACCTTCTTCGGCCACCCCCGCGGACTGGCCACCCTCTTCATGACCGAGATGTGGGAACGGTTCTCCTACTACGGCATGAGGGCCCTGCTCCCGCTGTACCTGGTCGCCCCCGGCGGCCTGCACCTCAGCGCGGCGACGGCGACGGCGATCTACTCGGTCTACCTGTCGCTCGTGTACCTGCTCGCCCTGCCCGGCGGCTGGTTCGCGGACCGCGTGCTCGGCCCCCGCAAGACGGTCGCGGTCGCCGGCGCGATCATCATGCTCGGCCACCTCACCCTCGCGCTGCCGAACGCCGGCACCTTCTACGCGGGCCTCGGTCTGGTCGCCATCGGTTCCGGCCTGCTCAAGGCCAACATCTCCACGATGGTCGGCCACCTCTACGACGGCCCCGACGACCCGCGCCGTGACGGTGGCTTCACGCTCTTCTACATCGGCATCAACGCGGGCGCGTTCGCCGCGCCGCTGGTCATCGGCACCGTCGGCGAGAACGTCAACTGGCACCTGGGCTTCGCGCTCGCCGCGCTCGGCATGGCGCTGGGCCTGGCCCAGTTCCTGCTCGGCAGCCGCCACCTGAGCTCCCGCTCGGACGTCGTCCCGACCCCGCTGTCCGCGCGGGAGAAGGCGGCCACGCTGCGCAAGGCCGCGTTCTGGGCGGCCGTCGCGATCGTCTTCTACGCCGTCGTCGGCGTCTCCGGCATCTACACGCTGAACTGGCTGCTGGTCCCGATCACCGTCGCCGGCCTGGTCATCCCGGTCGTCGTCATCGCCCGGATGAAGCGGGACAAGGAACTGGACCGCGCCGAGCAGTCCAAGCTGACCGCGTACATCTGGTTCTTCGTGGCCGCGGCCGTGTTCTGGATGATCTACGACCAGGGCGGCTCGACGCTGTCCCTGTTCGCCGACTCCTCGGCGGACAACAGCGTCTTCGGCTGGGAGTTCCCGGTCTCCTGGTACCAGTCGGTCAACCCGGTCATGATCATGGCCCTGGCCCCGCTGTTCGCCTGGGCCTGGCTGGCGCTGGCCCGGCGTGGCAAGGAGCCGAGCACCGCGACGAAGTTCGCCGTGGGTCTGGCGCTGATCGGCGCGTCCTTCTTCCTCTTCCTGGCCCCGCTGTCGATCGCCGAGGGCGGTCACAAGGCGGCCGCGCTGTGGCTGGCGGCGATCTACTTCGTCCAGACCGTCGGTGAGCTGACCGTCTCCCCGGTCGGTCTGTCGGTCACCACGAAGATGGCTCCGGCGAAGTACGCCTCGCAGATGATGGGCGTCTGGTTCCTGGCCGTCACCGCCGGTGACGCCACGACCGGCCTGCTGTCCATCGCCGGCGTCGACCTCAACAAGACGGGCATCGTGGCCCTGGAGGCCGTGCTCGCCGTCATCGCCGGTGCGGCGGTGTGGATGTACCGCAAGAAGGTCAAGGAACTCATGGGCGACGTCCACTGACGTCCGCCACGAGCGAGGAGGGCCGCCGCATCCATCGGGTGCGGCGGCCCTCCTCGTTGTGACTCGGGTCGCTCAGCGCAGCCGCCGCCGTCCCGGCATGAACGTGAAGACCGCGCCGCCCAGCAGGATCGCCGTGCCCGCCACCAGGCCCAGGGCCTTCAGGGCGCCGTGGTCGCCGGAGCCCGTTTCCGCGAGGCCGCCGCTGGTCGACGTGCTGCCGCCCGAGGACGAGCCGCTGCCGCCGGACGCGCCGCTCGCCTGTTCCGCGGTGTTCAGGGTCAGCGAGACGGCCGTGCTGTCCGGGGTGCACGTCGTCTTGGTGCCCATGGCCTCGATCACCAGGACGCCCGGGGAGAGCGTGGACTCACCGGTCGCGCCGGGCTTGTAGGTGCCCTTGAGGTCCGGGATCTCGATCGGGGAGTTCTGCGGGATCGGCGCCGGGTTCAGCGGCCCCTCCACCTTCACCGAGCCCGTGTCCGCGCCGCCGAGCACGATCTGCATGGTCGGCTTCACCTTGCCGGCCGGGATGTCGATCGGGCTGTCCATCACCGACTTCTTGAACTGCACGGTGAGGTCGTAACTCCCGTTGTTCTTCCTGGCGTTGATCTGGATCGGCGAGGTCGCCTTCTTCTGCCCGATGGGCGAGGCGCAGGTGTAGGGGATGTCGACGACCTTGCCGGTGAAGTCGGTCCGGCCGTCGTCACCGCCGGTCGGGGACGACGACGGGGAGGTGCTGGGCGAGCTGGACGCGCTCGACGACGGCGACCCGCTCGGACTCTGGCTCTGCGACGGGCTCTGGCTCTGCGACGGGGAGCTGCTCGACGAGGGCGAGCCCGAACTCCCCTGCCCCGCCGTCACCGTGATGGTCACCGCCGGCTGGACCGCCTCCGTCGGCGCGCAGTCGGTGTTCGTCCCCAGCGCGTTGACGACGTACGCGTCAGGCGTCAGCGTCACCTGACCGGCCGCCGTCAGTTTCAGCGTGCCCTTCATGTCGGACAGCGCCATCGCGCCGCCCTTGGGGATCGCCGGGTTCTCGCGGGGCCCCTGCATCGCGATGTCCGCGCTCTGCGCGCCGGCCGCCTTGAGGGTGCCGGACGGCTGGACCGAGTTCGCGGGCAGGTCGATGATGTCGGGGTTCTTCGACGCGGCCTGCGTGAACTTCCACACGATGTCGACGGTGTCGCCGACCTTCGCCGTGGCCGGCGCGGTGACGTCGACCTTGGTGGTGCCGTTGACGTCGGGCAGGCCGATGCCCGAGGGGGGTACGCACTTGGTGGCGTAGGACACCTCGGCGGCCTGCGCCTGCCCGGCGGTCACGCCCAGCAGGACGGCCGCCCCGGTGAGCATGACGGCGACACCGGCCGCCGCCGCCCGCTTGCGCACGGGCACGTGATCTGGTGGTGGTACGGCTCTCTCGCTCAACTCGTTGCCTTCCCTCCGGGAGTCGTGGGAGTCGTGGGACCCGTGGGAGTCGTGGGACCCGTCGGAGTCGTAGGACTCGTGCGTCGGTCTTCGTGCGTCGGTGCGGAGAGCCGGCCCGCCGGGTCCGGACCGGTGTCCGGGGTGAACCACGGCAGGGTCACGGTCGAGGGGAGCGGCGCGGACTCCGAGGCCGAGGAGGCCGGGGCGGGGGCCTTCGTCCCGGTCCGGCGCCATGGGGTGCGCGGCGGCCGTCCGGCGCGGGCGGGGCGGCGGGCCGCGTGCCGCGGTCGCACCCGGTCCACCACCGCCATCCCGATGCGGAACAGCGCCGCCGGCACCACCACGCAGAGCAGGATCCAGAACAGGGTCACGCCCCAGGGCCTGCCCACGCCCCACGGCTGCTCGGCGAGGACCTTCCCGCCGTACTTCAGGGAGACCGTGTAGTCACCGTGGGCGCCGGCGGCGAGTTCGACGGGCAGTTCGACGCGGGCCTTCCCACCGGGGTCGATCGTGCCGCGCCACTGCCGCTCGTCCCACTGCGGGGCGAACACCCCGTGGGCGGTGCCGACCTGGAACACCGGGTTCTCGACGGGTGCGGTGCCGACGTTGCCGACGGTGAAGACCAGCGTGCGGGCGGGCGGCGCCCCGAACCAGGTCAGCAGACCGCCGGAGCCGTCGAGCCGGGTGTCGGTGAGCACGGACAGACGTCCGCCGGAGGTCGCCGCGGGCAGCGGCCGCACCGGGTGACCGGCCACCTGAAACGCGGCGTCCGCCTGCGCTTTCTCGCCCGTCGCGGTGGCCACGTGCACCACGCAGGGGCAGGGCACCGGCGGCTCGGCCACCGGCAGGGCCCGGCTGAAGCGGCCGTCGGCGTCGGTGGTGGCGGCGCGGCCGTCGGCGTTGGCGCAGGAGTTGGTGCCGCCGACCACGCCCCGGGCGGGTGTCGCCTGCCCGCAGACCAGCAGCATCAGCAGCGTGCGGGCCCGCCAGCCGCTGCCGCTGACGGTGATCGAACCGCCGGTTCCCGCCTGGGACTTGGACAGGGTGACGGTCGGTCCGCCGACCGCCGCGGCGGTGCCCGCCAGGGACAGCGAGCCCAGGAAGAGAAGCAACAGCGGGAGCAGGAACAGGAGCAGGGCCGACACCGGCGCGGTGCTCCGCGGCTCGCCTCTCACGTCTCCTCCATCTCTCACGTCAGCGCTCCCTCCGGATCGGCTTCCGTCGTCGTACGACCACGACGGCCGCACCGGTCGCACCGGCCGCCGCGACCGACAGGGCGCCCGCCGCCTTGCCCGGGGGCATGAACCGCGCCGACGCCCGCCCGGTGGCCCGTCCCGCGCCGGGCGCGGTGATCGTCAGGCGGACGGTGACGGCGTCCAGGGCCGGGCGGTCGGGCCACGGCTCGTCGAGAGCGAGACGGCGGCCCGGCGCCAACTGGACGGGCAGGGTGCGCGGGGGACGGTCCAGGACGGCGCCGAGGACACCGTCCGCGTGGACGGCGAGCCGTGGGACGAGGGCGGTGGTACCCCGGTTGACCAGCTCGTACGTGATGCGGTCGCCGCGCACGGCCACGTGTTCGACGGTCAGCGCGGCCAGCTCGGGTCCGCCGACCCGGATCAGCAGCCGGACGGTGGCCTCGCGGCCGGCTGCATCCCGTACGACGATCTCGCCGGCGCGGTCGCCGGGCTCCGCGTCCACCGGGACCGTCACCGTGAAGGGCACCTCGGCGCGGGTGCGGGCGGGGACGGTGGGGGCGGCGTCGGCGAAGACGACCCCCAGACCGGCACCAGCCCCGGCACCGGTGGCGTGCAGCCGTACGGTGAGCGGCTCGGTGCCCCGGTTGGTCACGGAGACCGTGTCCTGGAGCACCGTCCCGGGCGCGCCCTCCGCGTAGAAGGACGGCCGTCCGCCGCCGGAGGGCGCGACCGACCAGCCGCGGGGCGTGGCGGCCGGTGTGCCGGCAGGCGTCATGGCCGGCGTGGCGGCGAGCAGCAGCGGCAGGGTCAGGAGCAGGGCTCGGGCGGGCGCGTACGGCATCAACGGCTCCAGCACTCGTACGAGGGGCGGTCAGCGGCGGACGCGTGCCGTCTGGCCTCGCCGGGTCAGCCACAGGACGCCTGCCGCGCCGGCGAGCAGCACCGTGCCGCCGAGGGTGCCGAGGGCGATCGCGGAGTCCTCGGGGCCGGTCTGCGGAAGGTCGTTGCCAGAGCCGCCGGAGCCGCCGGAGGCACCGGAGTCGCCGGATCCGCCGTCGCTCTTGGCGCCGCCGCCCGCCGCCGTCACGTCGAGGGTGAGGGACGGCCCGGGGCTGTTGCGGGGCGTGCAGGTGGTGATCGTGCCGAGCGCCCTGATGGTGAGCACGCCGGGCGTGAAGGTGACCTTGCCGCTCTCCTTCGGGGTGTACGTGCCGCTCAGGTCGCTGATCTTGATGGGGGTGTTCTCGGGGATCGCGGCCTCGTTGGCGGGGCCGGTGACGTTCAAGGTGCCGCTGTCGGCGCCGCCCAGCTTGATCGTGGCGCTCGGCTTCATCGAGCCCGCACCGAGTTCGACGGGGCTGGAGGACACGCCCTTCTGCCAGGACATGGTGATCTTGTAGCCGGTGCCGCTCCTGACGCCCTTGATGTCGATCGGTGAGACGGCGCTCTTGTCGCCGATGGGCGTCTTGCAGCCGTAGTTGACGTTCACGACCTCGGCCACGGCCACCGGGGCGGCCATCCACACCGCCGAGCCGGCCAGGGCCGCGGCCGTCGCGAGCGCGGCGGTTCGCTTCCGGTTCGACACGGTCCCGTCCCCTCACTCCCGCCCCACCCTTACTGACGAGGCATCAGATTGAGCCGTCAAGGTACGCCCGGGGCGATGAGGAGGGAAGAGAAGGTACGCGCCGGAGTTGTGGGGATCCGGCGCACGGGTTCAGAGGGCTCCGAGAACGTCCGGAACTCCACCGGTCGGCTGATCCCGGCTCTCCTGGACAGCATCAGCGCCCCGACGGGGCTTCATCGGCTTCAGCATCGGCATCGGCTTCGGCTTCAGCTGATTGAACTGACGGTGGCGCACACGGAGTTACGCCGGGCGTGCGGTCAAGCCGGGGCGCCCAGTGTGAGGTGGGCCGCCGGGCGAGGTGGCAGCGGAGCTGCCCCTTTTCCCAGCGGCCTCCTCCCGAACCCGTCGTGCGACGTTAACCGCAACG
>NZ_JBITJV010000053.1:0-52899 GCF_044460385.1 Streptomyces sp. NPDC050121
ACGAGGGCCTTTCGGTTGGTGTAGACGTCGCAATCCACACCGAACCGGAAGGCCCTCACCTGTTCAAGATCCCTCAGCCGAGACCTGCCTCACGCGTCCACAACCTCCCGGGACAGAACAGCTAGGGCCTGTCCGGCGGATCAAGTCGCAGGAGAGCAGCGGCGCCTGATCGACGCAGGTGAGCGGGGGAGGGCGTGCCATCCCCCGCGTCTGCGGCATGATCCGCCGGACAGGCCCTAGGCGGGTGTAGGGGGTGGTCAGCGGTTTGGGGCTCGGAGTATCACCCCGATGTGGGCCGCCGCCGTCGACAGATGGCGGCGGGCTTCGCGCAGTTGCTCGCCGGTGACGCCCTGGTCGCGGGCCGCGTCGCGGATGTCGTCCCGGAAGCGGTCGAGGAGGCGGTCCAGATCGCGGGCCGGGTCGCCGCTGGAGCCCTCGTGGGCCCAGGCCGGTTCGTAGTCGGCGGGGAAGTCCTCCGGGGTGTGCGAGTAATCCGGCCGCTCGGTCGCCGGGCCTGCGGTCGCCGTGTTCGTCGTCGTGCCCGTGCGGCCGAAGCCGAAGTCCTTGCCGAACTCGCCGAACTCCTTGGCCAGTTCGGTCAGGCCCTCGCGGACGCCCGTCGGCCAGTCGCCGCGTGCGAAGTGGTCCTGGACCTGTTCCTGGACCCGGCGCGCGATGCGCTGCACCTCTTCCTGGGCCTGGGACCGGGCCTGTTCCTGCGCCTCCTTGGCCTGGCGGCGGGCCCGCTGGGCCTCCTCGCGGGCGCGGCGGCTCTCGTCCTTGGCCCGGCGCGCCTGCTCCTTCCACTCCTGCTTGACGCGACGCATCTCCTCCTTGGCGGCGTGCCACGCCTCCTTGTCGCCGTACTCTCCGAAGTCCCCGTACCCGCCGGGCTGGGTGTGCTCGCCGTGCGCTGCGGCGCCCGCACGAGTGCCCTGGCGGGCCTCCGAGGCCGCCGCCCGCATCTCGCGCCGCAGATCGCCGGCCGCGCCGCGCACGTCGGCCCGGATCTCCGCGGCCAGTTCGGCGACGGACTCGCGGATCTCCAGCTCCAGGTCGGCCAGTTCGCCGCTGCGGTCCGCCAGTTCGGCCCGGCCCGCGTCGGTGATGGCGTACACCTTGCGTCCGCCCTCGGTGGTGTGGGTGACCAGGCCCTCGGCCTCCAGCTTGGCCAGGCGGGGGTACACCGTGCCCGCCGACGGCGCGTAGAGCCCCTGGAAGCGCTCTTCGAGGAGGCGGATCACCTCGTAACCGTGGCGCGGCGCTTCGTCCAGGAGCTTCAGCAGATAGAGACGGAGACGGCCGTGGGCGAAGACGGGAGGCATGTCAGAGCACCTTCTTTTCGGTCGTGCTGTCGGCCGGGCCGCCGGAGGAGCTCTCGCCGCCCGGGCCGGAAAACGCATTGTCCCCCTCGTCGTCCGCCGGAGGCCTCCGCAGCAGGGCGATCGAGCCGGAGACCGTCGTCGCCCTGAGCTTGCCGTTGCCGGCGCCCAGGCGGCCGGTGATGCGCTTGGCGCCCCACTGGCCGCTGACCCGGAGGTCCTCGAAGGCGTTGGAGACCGAGCCGCTCGCGGTGTTCGCCTCCACCTGTGCGTCCGCCGGGTGGGGCAGCCGGATGGCGATCTCGCCGGAGACGCTGGTCAGGTCGATGTGGGTGGGCCGACTCGTCGGGTCGAGGTCGACGATCATCGACCCGCTCACCGAGTCGGCCTTCACGGAGGAGCCCGCCTCGACCACGGTCAGGTCGCCCGAGACGGAGTTGAAGCGCAGGTCACCGGTGAGGGCCTGGGCCTCCACGCTGCCCGAGACGGTGTCCGCGCGGACCGGGCCGGCGAGTCCCACCAGGGTCGTGTCCCCGTTGACCCCCTTCACCTCGGCGCGGCCGTCGATGCCGGAGACCACCGCCCCCGCGCTCACCACACCCACCTCCACCCGGGTGCCGGCCGGTACGGCGAGCGAGACGACGGCGCTGCGCCGCCAGCCCTTGCGGTCGAGCCACTTGAGGAAGCCCTTCCAGGGCAGGTCCTCGTACGCCACCGTCAACGTGCCCTCGCGATGGCTCACCACCAGGGGCGGTCCCTCTATCCGGGAGACCTCCAGGCGGGCGGGTCCCTCCTCGGTGCCCACCACGTTCACGGTGCCGTCGACGATGCGTACGTGCAGTTCGCTCACGGGCTCGTCGAAGGAAAGCTTCCTCGGCTCGGCGACGGACCACTCGGACATGGTGCGGACCTCCTCCACGACAACGACACGACACGCCATATCGCGTCTCCCGTGAAACACGATATATCGCGGGCAGGGAAAGTCAAGACACTCGATCCGGTGAGCGGGCATGCCGAAGGGGCGCCCCGGAGGACGCCCCTCGTGCGGAAACCGGTGAAGCCGGCGAGGAGCCGGACGACCGTCGCGGCCCGGTCTGCCGCCCTACTCGTCGTCCTCGTCGTCGTCCAGCCGGGCCAGCCACGTCGCCAGGCGCTCCACCGGCACCTCGAAGTCCGGATTCAGGTCGACGAACGTCCGCAGCTGCTCGGCGAGCCACTCGAAGGTGACCTCCTCCTCGCCGCGCCGCTTCTCGAGTTCCTCGATTCCGCGATCGGTGAAGTACATGGATCGTGCTCCGTGGGTCGGTCGTAGGGATAGGCATCCCCCCACGGGGGAAGGACCCTTGTTCCTGCGAGGGAGGGGACAGAAAAAGGATAGGCGCTGGGAGACCGGGAAAAACGGGGGACTGTCGTGAGCGGCGGGGGAGTGGCATGACGGGTGAGGAAGTGACGCGGGTAGCGCGCATCGCGCTGCCGGACGGGACGCCCGTGTGGGCGAGGATCTCGGGGGCCGGGGAGCTGTCCGCTCCGTCCGGTCGGCTGTCGTACAGCGACACCGGGTTCGCCGAGCGGGTGGAGGCGAGCGTGGAGAGCCTGCACGCGCTCGTCACGGGGGTCGCACGGTCGCTGGCGGAACCGCTGCGCGCGGTGCGGCCCGACGAGGTGAGCGTCGAGTTCGGCATCGAGCTGACCGCCAAGGCGGGGAAGGTGGTGGGCCTGCTCGCCGACGGCGAGGCCAAGGCCGGCATCACGGTCACCCTCACCTGGAACAGCGGACCGCCGGACCTCGACGCGCCGCCACCGCACGACGACCCCCCGTCCGCTGCCGCGGATCCACGCGCGCGTGACGGCTCATCGTCGGGCACGGGTGGAGCCCCGCGCGCGGGCGCGTCCCCCGGCGCGCCGATGCACGGGGGCGGCGACGGCACCGTCGGCGGGGGCGGGGCATGACGGGCGGGCACGCCCCGGGCGCATCGAACGCGTTCGATGCCGCCCGCCGTGCACTGCGTGGACTCGTCGTGGCGGCGACCGTGCGCATTCATCGCCCGGTGGTCGGGTATGCCCTGGAGGAGCCCGGCACGTTCCTCGGGAGCGGCTTCTTCATCGCCCCGAACTGGGTTCTGACCTGCGCACATGTGGCCTGCGGCGGGGAGGGGGGCGAGGTCGCGGTGGTGTATGAGACGGCGCCTGGCAGGGGCACGTCGACCGCGCCCGGCCGGGTGGTGGCGACGCTCCCCGACCGTGCCGAGCGCACCGACCACACAGGCCGGGACGGGCGGGACGGGCGGGCCCTGCCGGCCGGCAACTGGCCGGCCCCGGACCTCGCCCTGGTCCAGCTGACCGAGCCCGTCGACGACCACGAGTGCGTGTACGTCTCCGAACGCCCGGCCGCCTATTACGGCGAGGGCCGGGTGCTGTACGCCGGCTGGACCGAGAACGAGGGCCGCTTACAGGTCCTCGACGGGACGCTGACCGTGCAGGGCACCATCGGCGGCTGGTCGTCGGACGTGCAGATGCGGCTCGGCGACAACGACCTGCCGTACGGCGTCTCGGGCGGCCCGGTGATCGACCCCGTGCGCGGTGAGGTGATCGGCGTCCTGAAGGCGCGCTCGGACCACCGGCCCGGGGGCACGTCCACCGGGATCGAGCAGTTGCGCACCCTGCGGGTTCCGGCGGAGGCCGTGCCGGCCGAGCACAGCGACCTGTACCAGGCGGTCTTCCACGCGCACGACCGCTACCACCGCGACCGTCAGCGTCATCCGGCCTCCCGGCGCCAGACGTGGACCGACGTGCAGGGCCGGCTGGGCGCGCGGCCCGGCCGCACCCTCAGCCCGGACGAGCGGATCCAGCTGCTGGGCCGGCTCGCCGAACTCCCGCCGCCGCAGAGCACCCGCGGCCTGCTGGACATCCTCGACTCCCTCCCCGACTTCCAGGCCCCCACCCCGCTGCCCGCGCCGCGCGGCTGGCGCGACGGCCTCGGGGCGCTGTACGAGAGCGCGAGTGACGACGGCGCGCTGGAGCTCGTGCTCGACTACGCGATGCGGGCGATGTCCGCTCCCCGCCCGTTCGTCGTGCCCAGCACCCCGGACGCGGAGAAGGCGCTGTGGGTGTGGGTGTGGCAGGCCGCGCAGCGGCTCAGCGCCCGCTACCGGTCGGGCCTCGCCGAGCAGCGGATCGAGCGGCTGCGCCGCCGGGACGAGGCCGAGCGCGGAGCGGCCGGCCGGCCGGGGCACGACGCCCCCGACACGATCTCCGGTGAGCCGGGCGGTTCCGGCCGCCGGCGGCGGCACCACCGGCGTGCCGACGCACACGCGCGTGCCCGTGCCGTCGGCAGCGCGGGCCGGCCCTCCGCCCTGCTCGAACTGGTGCGGCGCGGCTGGGAGCCGGACCGCTGCGACTGGTCGGTCTCGGTGTCCGTGCCCGGCGGCGCCGTGGTCCGGCTGCACGAGGCCGAGCGCACGCCGCTGGCCGACCTGCCCACGCACCTCGCCGGCCCGCTCGCGGAGGCGTTCCGGCACTGCGACGAGCCCGGCAGGCCCGCGCTGCTGCAGGTGGCGCTGCCGCACGCGCTGCTCGGCCTGGAGGTGGACACCTGGCAACTCCCGCCCGACGAGGAGCCGTTGGGCGCCCAGCGGCCGGTCGTCGTGCGTTGCGCCGACCGCGACCGGCTGCCCGAGGAGGCGTACGGCGAGGACGAAGGCGCCGGCGAGGGCCACGTCGAAGGCGACGCCGAATCCGACGAGGGTGACGACGAGGACGACGTCGACGAGGAGCGCCGGGCCCGCTGGCGCTGGCTGCACGCCCACCGCGCGAAGGCCGAAGTCCTGGACTGCGACGAGGGGTTGCGCAAACCCGTGCCGACCGTGGAGCAGTTGCGCGCCCTGGCGCACGGCACCGTCCCGGTGCTCTGCCGGTACGGCGACCTCCGGTACGAGGACGACGCGGAGGCGCTCGCCCGGATCGTGCTCGGCGGGTACGGCGTGGCCCTGTGGCGCAGGCGGCGCGGCCGGCCCGACGCGGTCTGCGGGGAGTTCCACCGCGGCACGATCGACGAGATCGCCGAACCGCCCAGCGTGCAGCACCTCCCCGAGCTCGTGCACGATCTGCGGATGCGGCTGCGCGCGGGCCGCACGGAGTCCTTCTGGGCGGACGGCGTCGCCCTGCTGTACGACGACCCCCACCAGCCGCTCCCGGGAACCGGTGACCTGCTGGAGGCCCCTTGAGCACACCCGCCCGCGGGCCGGTCGGCCCCTTACCAGTCACCCTCAGGATGGATAACGTGATGCACGTTCGGACGGCCGCGGCGGTGGACGAGTGACGAGGACCGGATCATGACCGAATCCAGTGAGTGGCTCATCTACCGAGGCGCCGGCGAACCCCACGACGGCCTGGACCGACTGCCCGACCCGCCCCCCTGGCGGGACTTCACCAGCCGTGACGCGGCCGGGTCCGGCGACGGCTCCGAGGACCGCAGGCTCGGCGCGCACCGGCACCTGGCGGAACTGCACCGGCCGGGCGCCGAGGAGCTGGAGATGATCAACGCGGCGCTCTATCTGCGCCGCCCCCTGCTCGTCACGGGCAGCCCCGGCGCGGGCAAGAGCACGCTCGCGCACTCGGTGGCGTACGAACTCGGCCTGGGCAACGTGCTGCGCTGGTCCATCGTCAGCCGCTCCGCGCTCCAGGACGGGCTCTACCACTACGACGCGATCGCCAGACTGCAGGACGTGCAGATCGCCGCACAGGGCGGGTTCGGCTCGGCGGCGGGTACGCCGGGCGCGGTCGAGAGCATCGGCAGCTACATCCGGCTGGGCCCGCTCGGCACCGCGCTGCTGCCCTCCGACACCCCGCGCGTGCTGCTCATCGACGAGCTCGACAAGAGCGACATAGATCTGCCCAACGACCTGCTGAACGTCCTGGAGGAGGGCGAGTTCGCGATCCCCGAGCTGGAGCGCATCGCCGACCGGCTGCCGGACGGCGAGGCGGAGGTGCTGACCGCCGACGGGGTGAAGGTCCGGGTGCGCGACGGCCGGGTACGCTGCCGTGCCTTCCCGTTCGTGGTGCTCACCAGCAACGGCGAGCGGGACTTCCCGGCCCCGTTGATGCGCCGCTGCATCCACCTGGAGCTGGGGCGCCCCGACCACAACCGGCTCGCAACCTTCGTCCGCGCGCATCTCGGTGACGAGGCGGCCCGCGCGGGGGACGATCTGATCACCCGGTTCCTGGAGCGCTCACGTAGTGAACTCCTCGCGGCGGACCAGCTGTTGAACGCGATATACCTCACCGACGCGGCCGCGCCGCCCAGCCGTGACCGCCTGGCCGACCAGCTCATCCAGCGACTCGACCGCCCGAGGTGAGGGCCTGATGCCCGACGCTGCGGCCCGCCACGGCCCCGTCCCGCCCGACGGGAACCGTCCCGACACCCCGGCCCCCACGGCGCACGGCGGTGATCCGCTCGCCGAACTCGTCACGCGGCTGCGTGAGATCGGGCTCGATCCCGACGTGCGGCAGCTGTGCGACGCGCTGTGGCTGGCGCGCTGGACCCGGCCCGTGGAGACCCCCGACCAGGAGGACCCGCCCGGAACCGACGGGCAGCCCACACCCCGGCCCGACGGCGGACGCGGCCGGGACGGGGACGGACGGCCGCACGAGGACCGTCCCGAGCGTCCGGAGCGGCCCGCGCAGGACGTGGGGGCCGACGGCCGGGTGAGCCTGTACCCGGTGCCCCAGGACGGCGTGCCGCGGGCCCGTGGCACGGGCCGGGCCGCCGCGCTGCCGGTCGGCGTGCCCGCCGCCCCCGCACTGCCCTCCCCGCTCGAACTCCAGCGCGCATTACGGCGGTTGCAGCGCTACCGGAGCCCCGCGCCGCCGCTGCGCACGGAGCTGGACGAGACGGCGACGGCCGAGCGCAGCGCACAGGCGGGCGGCCTGATCCTGCCCGTCCACCGCGCCGTCACCCGGGCCGACGCCCGGCTGCAACTGGTCCTGGACGCCTCGTCGTCGATGCGTGTGTGGGACCGGCTCTTCGTCGAACTGCAGCAGGTCTTCGGCCAGTTGGGCGCCTTCTCCGACATCCAGGTCAGCTATCTGCACCAGGGCCCGGACGGCGAGCCGGCCGTCAGCCGCAGCGCCGACGCCTACGCGGCGCCGCTGCACTCCACGGACCGGCTCAGCGATCCCACCGGCCGCCGCATCGTCCTGGTGGTCAGTGACTGCGCGGGCCCCCTGTGGCACAGCGGCCACGCGCACCGGCTGCTGCACCAGCTCTCCCGGCAGGGCCCCGTCGCCGTGCTCCAGCCGCTGCCGCAGCGTCTGTGGCACCGCACCCGACTCCCCGTGGTCTTCGGCGAGTTGAGCCGCGGCGAGACGCTCGGCGGTGCCGCCGCCCTGCGTGTGCGGACCCCGGCCGGCGTCCCCTCGGAGGCCCGGCGGGGAGCGCTGCCCGTGCCGGTGCTGCCGCCCGAGCCGGTGGCCCTCGGCGCCTGGGCCAGGCTGCTGTCCGGGGCCGGCGCGGGGCAGGTGCCGGGCGCCGTGGGCTGGGTGCGCGCGGACCAGCCGCCCGCCCCGGCCACCCGCGCGGACCGGCGGCGCACGCCGCTCGAGCGGGTCAGCCGGTTCAGCTCCAGCGCCTCCTCGGCCGCCGGACGCCTCGCCGTCTACCTGGCCGCCGCCCCCCTGTGCCTGCCCGTGATGCAGCTCGTGCAGCGCACCATGCTGCCCGACTCGGGGCCCTCCGAACTCGCCGAGGTGCTGGTGGGCGGGCTCGTCACCCGCGCCTCGGAGGAGTACTCGCGCGACGGCGCCCAGTGGTACCACATCGAGCCGGACGTCCGTGACGCCCTGCTGTCCCGGCTCGGCCGCGACGAGGCCATGCTGGTGCTGAAGCACTGCTCGGAGTACATCGAGCAGCGCTTCGGCAAGGGCGGCCCCAACTTCCCGGCCCTCGCCCTGGCCCAGCTCGGCGACGCCGGCGCGGGCCGCCCGTACGCGCCCACCGCCCGCCCCGCGGACAACGGCGACAACGGCGGCCACGGCGACGACGCCTCCGTGCCCCAGCCGTTCGCCGAGGTCGCGGCCCGCGTCCTGCGCCGGTTCATGCCACTGCCCGAGCAGTTCGCGACGTACGACGGGCAGACCGGACCGGGACGGGCCGCGGACCGGCCGACGCACCAGGCGGTCCGCCGGGCCCGCCGGCTGATCGAACGCTTCGACAGCGAGGGCATGATCCAGGACGTCATCGACGCGGTGCAGTTGCTGCGCGGCGCCACCGAACACGAGCGGCCGGTCGGCGCGGACCCCGAACTGTGGGCCGAGTACGCGCACTGCACGCTGCGTCTGTGGGAGGTGCAGGGCGGCGACGACCTGCTCCAGGAGGCCGAGACGGCCGCGGAACGGGCGGCCGCCCACCCGCGCCGGCTGCACGAACGGGCCGTCCTGGCCCGGGTGCTGCACGCCGCCGCGACCGACCGCAGGCGACGCGGCGACCGGACCGCGGCCCTCGACCTGCTGCGTCGCGCCGACCGCGAGTACGCCGTCGCCTGCGCGGCCCCCGACCTCGACGAGAACGAGGCGCTGAAACTCACCCTGCAGCGGGTCCGCGCCCTGGAGGCGCAGTGGCGGCTCGGCGGGGACAGCGCGCTGCTCCAGGGCGCCGTCGGCATGCTGGAGGCCTTCGCCGACGTCTGGCCCGACCGGCGGCTGCGCCCGCCCGAACTCCCCCTGGAACACGGCCGGATCCTGCTGCGCCTCTCCGGCGCCACCGTCGACCCCGTCCAGGCCCGCCTCTACGCCGAGCAGGGCGCGCAGTCGCTGCGCAACGCCCTGGACACCGCCGTGGAGCCGTACACCGCCGAGTCGGCCCGCGCGCGGGTACGCGTCCTCCTCGACCTGGTCGACGCGCTGCTCCAGGCGGGCGGCCCGCTGGACGACGCCCAGGACCGGGTCGACGAGGCCCTCGCCCTGGCGCGTGAACAGGGCCAGCGGGCGGCGCTGCTG
The DNA here is from genome assembly GCF_044460385.1 of Streptomyces sp. NPDC050121. NCBI lineage: Bacteria > Bacillati > Actinomycetota > Actinomycetes > Kitasatosporales > Streptomycetaceae > Streptomyces > Streptomyces sp. NPDC050121. The sequence goes on from NZ_JBITJV010000053.1 coordinate 9,315, forward strand.
GTGCGGGCCGGCCGGATCGCCGTGGCCCGCTACGCCGAGTCGGGCGAACCGGCGGACCTGGAAACGGCCGCGGAGCGCTTCGCGCTGGCCTCCCAGCGCATGTCCCGCGACGCGCCCGCGCACGCCGACGTCCTCGCCGAGTGGGGCGAGGTGCTGCTGCGGCTGGCCGGGCTCCCGTACGCGCGCGCCCAGAGCATGCTGTCCCCGGCGATCCGCGTCCTGCGGGACTGCCGGATGGAGACCCCGGCGGGCAGCCGCCAGGTCGCCCACCGGCTGCTGCTGCTCGGCCGCGCGCTGATGCTGCGCTACCGGGCCCGCGGGGACCGCGTCGACCTGCGCGAGGCCGAGCACCTGTTCGGGCTCGCGGCGGCGGAGGCGGACGATCCGCTGCTGGCCGCCCGCTGCCGCCTCGACCTCGGCCAGGTCCAGTTCGAGGCCTACCGCAGCCTGCGCCGCCCGGCCCGCCTCGACCTCGCCGTCGACGCGTTCCGGGACGCGGTGGAGGCGGCCCGGGAGGCGGAGGGCACGGCCGAGACCGAGCACCGCCGGCAGGAAGCCGTCCAGACGGGTGCGCAGGCACACCACTGGCGGGGTATGTCCTATGAGGCGGCCGCACGCCCACGCGCCGCCCGGGAGGCCTATCGCGCCGCCCGCGCGGAGTGGTCGCGGCTGCCCGACGACCACCTGGGCACGGGTGAGCCGACGGCGGAGCAGACGGCGCAGCGGCTGGCCGAACTGGGGTGAACGCGGCATCGGGGCGAGCGAGCGAGAGGGGAACGCGATGGACGGACACATCGAGCCACCGGCGGGTCTGCCCGAACGGTCGGACCTGCCGGAGTTATCGAACGTGCCGGACCTGCCCGACCTGCCCGACCTGCCAGAGCCATCGGAGCTGCCGGACCTGACGGAGCTGAGCCTGGCCGAGTTGGGGGCGATCCAACACCCGCTGCTCCAGGAGGTGTTGACGGATCTGCGTGAGCGGGCCAGGCGGCCGAGCGAGATGCTCTGGGGATGGAACAGCTCGTTCTGAAGCCCTGACCCCTCACAGGAGCCCTGACCCAGCACCGTCACGGCCCTGCGCGCCACGTCGGTTTCGGTCGTGTCGTCCACCGAATCGGACAGCCTTGCGCGGTCCGAGTTTGGGGTGTCCCCCGGGACGGGAAGCGGTCCCGTACGGGCAGGGTGGCGGCGCGGGACAGGGGGGTGCTGATGTGTCCGAAAAGCACGTGCCCTTCCGGCAGTTCATCGTCAAGGTCCACGGCCGCTGCAACCTCGCCTGCCGGTACTGCTACCTCTACGAGGGCCCCGACGACACCTGGCGCGACCGCCCCGCCGCCGCGTCCTGGGAGGTTCTGGACCGCACCGCCGCCCGCATCGCCGAGCACGCGCACACCCACGGCCTGGCCGCCCTCTCGCTGATCCTGCACGGCGGCGAGCCACTGCTCGCGGGAGCGGACACGCTCGGCCGGTTCACCGCCCTGGTCCACGACCGTGCCCCGGCCGGCTGCACGGTCCGCGCCGTCGTCCAGACCAACGCCACGCTGCTCACCGAGCAGCGCGTGGCGACCCTGGCCCGGCACCGAGTCGGCGTGGGCATAAGCCTCGACGGAGGCCTTCCCGCCCACAACGCACGGCGCGTCGACCACGCGGGCCGCCCGTCCTGGCCCGCCGCCGCACGCGGAGCCCGTCTGATCGCCGACCGCTTCCCGCAGTCGTACGCCGGGATCCTGGCCGTCGTCGACGTCACGCAGGACCCGGTGGAGACGTACGAGTCCCTGCTCGCCATGCGGCCACCGGTCCTGGACCTGCTGCTGCCGCACGGGAACTGGTCGGCTCCACCGCCGCACTGGGACAGCACGGCGACCGTGTACGGCTACTGGCTGTGCACCGTCTTCGACCGCTGGTGGGAGGCCGGACGGCGGGAGACCCGGGTACGGCTCTTCGAGGAGTGCGTCGCGCTGCTGCTCGGACTGCCGGCGATCTCGGAGGCGCTCGGGCTGGAGCCCTTCGACGCCGTGGTCGTCGAGACGGACGGATCGATCGAGCAGACGGACGCCCTGAAATCGGCCTACGAGGGCGCGGCCCGCACCGGCCTGGACGTCTTCCGGCACACCTTCGACGAGGCGCTGCGGCATCCGGGCGTGGCCGCCCGGCAGGCGGGCGCGGCGGCGCTCGCCGGGCAGTGCCGCGCCTGCCCGCTGCTCTCGGTCTGCGGAGCGGGCCACTACGCCCACCGGTACCGGGCGGGCCACGGCTTCCGCCACCCTTCGGTGTACTGCGCCGACCTCCAGCGGTTCATCCGACATGTGGCCGCCCGGCTCGCGGGGGTCGCCGCCACCGCCGTCCCGCCCTCACCCGAAAGGGGCGCGTCGTGATCCTTCCGCAGATCCCGGACCAGGCCCTCACCGAACTCGGCCGGTCCGAGGGCAGCCCCGGCACCCTCGCGTTCCTCGCCCGGGACCAGGACGCCCGACGGCTGCTGCTGCTGCGCGCCGTGCTCGACGCCGCCGAGGCGGCGGATCCCGCCGTCTGCTCCGCCGCGCAGAGGTCGCGGCTGCGAGACGACTGGGCGCTGCTCACCGAGGCGGACCGCACCGCACCCGTCGGCCGGCGGACTCCCGGGAACTCCGACCGCCCGGCGGCCTCCTTCGCCCGCGCCCGGCTGCTGTATCCGCTCACCGGACCGTGGGCGCTCAGCTGTCTGCGCGGCCTGGACCCGGCGCAGCGGCCTCCCACTCCGCACAGCGCGCGCGAACTGCGCCGCGCCCTCGCCCACTTCGGCGCCCTCGCCGCCGCGGCCGCCGCGCGCGCCGGGATCCCCTTCGCCGTCGAACTGGCGGCCCACGACGGAGTGCTCAACCTTCCCTCCCTAGGGACCCTGCACACGGCCACCGCCGACGACGTCACGGTCGAAGTGACGTACGACCAAGAAAAAGTGACGCTCCGTCAGGCCGACGCCCCGGACGTGATCGTGTTCCTGGAGCGCGCGTTCGGCGCCTGGTCCGGTGCGCTCGCCTGGACACCCGCGTACGCGCTGCCCGGGCTGGTGCCCGAGGCCGCGCCCATGCCCCTGGACGACCTCGACCCGTACCGCACGGCACGCGGCGACCCCCGCCACCGCGCGCTGAGCGCGCCGACGACACTCGACGACCCGGAGCGCAAACGGTGGCTCCAGGTCTGGTCGGGCACCGCCGCCGCACTGCACTCGGGCGGCGCGCACCGCCCGGCGGAGGCGCTGGCGCTGCTGCGCTGCCTGGTCCCCCTGGAGATGCCACCGGACGCGGAAGGCCACGGCGGCTGCAGCGCGACCCGGCGCGACGCGTTCGGCGCGCTGCTGTGCAGCACCCAGTCCTCGCCGGTGGCCTTCGCCGGGACTCTCGTCCATGAACTCCAGCACGCGAAACTGGCGGCGCTCAGCGACCTGACGACCCTGCATCAGGCAGGCCCGGACGCCCGGTACTTCGCACCCTGGCGCCCCGACCCGCGCCCGTTCGACGGCCTACTGCAGGGCGCCTACGCGCATCTGGGGCTCGCGGACTTCTTCCAGCGTCGCGCGCTCACCGTGGACCGCGCGCACCGGGAGTCCGCCTGGGCCCAGCACGCCCGCTACCGCGCCCAGGTCGGCGCGGCGCTGCCCGCACTGGTCGGCGCACCGCATCTCACCGCCCGGGGACGGCGCTTCGTCGACGCCATGGCCGCCGCCCACGAGGACATGGCCGAGCATCCCGCGCCCCGCGGCCACACCGCCCGCGCCCAGGCATATCTGAAGGCCGCGCGCACATTGTGGACACGGCGTCAGACCTCGTCCGCGCCACGGCCGAATGAGTGAAGATACCCGCGTCGGGCCGCCCACTGCGGAAAGATCGTCGCGCCGAGGTGTCGTTCGCGGGCCCGCCACACTTACCAGCGAGGCGCCGAGGTTCTAGGATTTTTGTGGACTACGCGCTGGAGGCCGCTGCATGTCTGGAGCTCGTACGCCGGTCGGTACGACCGTGGGGGAGGCGGCGAAACAGACCGTCACGATCAGCTTCGCCGGGTTCAACCGCGCCTGGGCCGCCTGGATCGGGGACCGGCTGGAGCGCCGAGGACTACGCGTCGTGTTCCAGCGCTGGGACTCCCCGGCGGAGATCCCGCTCGCGGATCTGCTGCGCCATCTGAAACTGGCCGAGGGCCGCATCCTCGTCGTCGTCAGCGAGTGGTACTTCCAACTCGGGCCGCGCACCCGCGAGGAGTGGAACGAGGCACTGGGCGAGGTCGTGGCCCCCGACCCGGCCCGCTTCGCGGCCGTCTCCGTCACCACCGCGGCCGTGCCCTCGGCCGCAGCCGTCCTCGCTCCCGTCGAACTGATCAACGTGGGCGCCGACGAGGCCGAACGGCGCCTGCTGGACCGGCTCGGCCTGCTCCCCGGCCCGCTCCCGGAGCCCGGCGGGACCGAGCGCCGCGCGCCCCGTTTCCCCGCGTCCATGCCCGAGGTGTGGGGCGGCGTCCCGCGCCGCAACACCCGCTTCACCGGCCGTGAGGCGATCCTCAACGACGCCTACCACCAGTTGCAGGGCGCCGCCCCGGGCGCGGGCGTGGTGACCCTCCACGGCATGTCGGGGGTGGGCAAGACCCAGCTCGCCGCCGAGTACGTCTACCGTTTCGGCTCCGAGTACGACGTCGTGTGGTGGGTCAACGCCGAGAAACGGGTCACCTACCGACGCCTGCTGGCCGAACTCGCCCCCAAGCTGGGCCTGCGCACGGGGCAGGAGTACGGCGAACGGCTGCGCGCGGTCCGCGACTCGCTGCGCCGGGGCGACCCCTTCGCCCGCTGGCTGCTCATCCTGGACGGCGCCGACGAACCGGACCAGATCTGGGACCTGGTGCCCACCGGCCCCGGCCACGTGATCATCACTTCGCGCAACCCGGAGTGGAGCGAGCACAACAGCATGCTGCTGGAGGTGCCGGTGTACGAACGCTACGAATCGGTGGCGTTCATCCGCCGCCGCGCGCCCCGGCTCAGCGAGCCGGAGGCCGACCAGCTGGCGGACGCCCTGGAGGACCTGCCGCTGCTGCTGGACCAGACGGCGGGCTGGCTCAACGACTCGGACCTGTCGGTGCAGGAGTACATCGGCCTGCTGGAAGGCGGCATCGACCAGGACGTCGTGAAGGTCTCGGCGGACTTCCCGCTCGCCTTCCAGACGGCGTGGTCGATACTGCTGAACAAACTCCGCGAGACCGTCCCCGAGTCCGTCGACCTCCTGCGGCTGTGCACCTTCTTCGCGCCCGGCTTCATCCCCGTACGCCTGCTCAAGGAGATGCCGAGCGGCGACCTGCCTGAACAGATCGCCGGACTGCTCAACGACCCGCTGCTGTGGAACAAGGCGATCAGCCAGCTCCGCCAGTACTCCGTGGTGCGCCTGGAGTCCCACGAGAACCTCGGTGACGAGGCCGCCTCCTCCGGTGAGTCCCTCTACCTGCACCGCATGGTCCACCAGATCGTCCAGAAGGACATGCCGGACGCGGACCGCGCCGAGTTCATCGACGTCGTACGGCGGGCCCTGGCCGCAGCCGATCCGCGCAGGCCCACCGACACCCGCCTGTGGCCGCGGTACGCCGAGATCGTGCCGCACCTGAAGTACGCGGACGTCCTCAAGAGCCGGGATCCGGGCGTCCAGGGCCTGGTGCTGAACTGCCTGCGCTACATGTACTTCTCCGGTGAGTACACGGCCGGCACCAAGCTCGGCGAACGCGCCATCGAGGCCTGGCCCTCGGTGTTCGGCGAGAGCCACCCGCGGCTGTGGGAACTCACCTTCCACTACGTCAACGTGCTGCGCGCCGGCGGCGACTACGCGCGCACCGAGTCCCTCAACCGTGCGGCCGTCGAGCAGTTGCGGGAGGAACGGGGCCCGCAGGACCTGGAGCATCTGCGCTTCGCGAGCGGCCTCGCCGCCGACCTGCGCGGCCTGGGCCGCTACGACGAGGCGCTGGAACTCTCCCAGTGGGTGCTGGTCGCCTACCGCGAACTGCTCGGCGAACAGGACTCGCGCAGCCTCAACTCGCTGAACAACCTGGCCGTCTCGCTCCGGCTGCTCGGCCGCTACCCGGAGGCCCTGGACATCGACCGGCAGGTCATGGAGGCGCGGCGGCTGGTGCTGAAGGGGCGTCACCCGTGGACGCTCGACTCCCAGATCTCCTACTCCATCGACCTGAGGCTGCTGGGCCGCTACACGGAGGCCGAGTCGATCCAGACGCAGAGCGTCCGCGACAACCGGATCGTGATGGGGGACAGCAACCCGCAGACGCTGAAGGCCGAGTACAACCTGGCCCTGTGCCAGTACCGCAACGGTGAGCGCGCCAGGGCCGGCGAACTCTTCAGCACCGTCCTGGAGAGCGGCGAACGGGTGATGGGCGAGACCCACCCGTGGACGCTGATGTTCGCCTGCGCCCAGAGCTGCTTCGCACGGGAGCACGGCGACATCGACCAGGCCCGGGAGCTCAGCGAGGCCGTCGTCGCACGCTACGAGGTGATGCTGGCCGACACCCATCCCTTCGTCGCCGGGGCCCGCGCCAACCAGGCGCTCATCCTGCGCAACGTGGGCGAGCGGGAACACGCCCACGTCCTCCTCGAACAGGCGCTGGCCGCCATGACCGACGCGGTCGGCGAGAGCCACCCCTGGGCCCTGGGGTGCGCCCTCAACGCCTCGGCCCTGCGCAACCTCGTCGGCGACACCGAGAGCGCGGCCGCGCTCAGCAGGGACACGGTGGCGCGCGCCACCGAGCTGCTCGGGCGCACCCACCCGCTCACCCTGTCGGCGCGCATCGCGCACGCGGCCGACCTGCGCGGGCTTCGGGACCGCCGGCAGGCCGAGAAGGTCGAGCAGGAGGCGCTCTCGGACCTCGAGGCGACGCTCGGCAAGCAGCACGTCCACACCATCTCCGCCCGCTCCCGCAACCGGCCGTACTGGGACTTCGAACCCCAGACGACCTGACCCCAGACGACCTGACCCCAGACGACCTGACCCCAGCCGACCGACCTCGGGCGACCTGACGCCCGCCGACCTGCCGGACGCCCGGCAGAACGCCGAAGGGCCCGCTCCCGAAACCTCGGGAGCGGGCCCTTCGCCCGTCGTGCGGGTGAGGACTACGCCTCGAACACCTCACGGACCAGCTGCTCCTGCTCGGCCTGGTGACGCTTGGCCGAGCCCACGGCCGGCGACGAGCCGTGCGGGCGCGAGATGCGGCGCAGGCGCTCGCCGTGCGGCACGTCCGCGCCGACCGCGAGGTCCAGGTGGTCGATCAGGTTCAGGGCGATGAACGGCCAGGCGCCCTGGTTGGCCGGCTCCTCCTGGGTCCACAGGTACTTCTCGGCGTTCGGGTACTTGTTGACCTCCGCCTGGACCTCCGCGCCCGGCAGCGGGTACAGCCGCTCGAGCCGGATGATCGCCGTGTCCGTGAGACCGCGCTTCTGACGCTCGGCGTCCAGGTCGTAGTAGACCTTGCCGGCGCAGAAGACGACCTTCTTCACGGCCGCCGGGTCGGTGACGGTGGTGTCGCCGATGACCGGGCGGAACTGGCCCGTGGTGAACTCCTCCGCCTTCGACGCGGCGGCCTTCAGCCGCAGCATCGACTTCGGGGTGAAGACGACCAGCGGCTTGTGGTGCGGGTTGTGCACCTGCCACCGCAGGAGGTGGAAGTAGTTCGACGGGAGCGTGGGCATCGCCACCGTCATGTTGTTCTGGGCGCAGAGCTGCAGGAACCGCTCCACGCGCGCGGACGAGTGGTCCGGGCCCTGGCCCTCGTAGCCGTGGGGGAGCAGGAGCGTGACGCCGGACGTCTGGCCCCACTTCTGCTCGGCCGCCGAGATGTACTCGTCGACCACCGTCTGCGCGCCGTTGACGAAGTCGCCGAACTGCGCCTCCCACATCACGAGCGCGTCGGGGCGGGCCAGCGAGTAGCCGTACTCGAAGCCCATGACCGCGTACTCGGACAGCAGGGAGTTGTAGACGTTGTAGCGGGCCTGCTCCTCGTTGAGGTACTGGAGCGGGGTGTGCTCCTCGCCCGTCTCACGGTCGATGAGGACCGCGTGGCGCTGGCCGAAGGTGCCGCGCTGGGAGTCCTGACCGGACAGCCGGACCGGGGTGCCCTCCAGGAGCAGGGAGCCCACGGCCAGCGTCTCGCCCATGCCCCAGTCGATCGTGCCGTCCTCGACCATCGACGCCCGGCGCTGCAGCTGCGGCAGCAGACGCGGGTGGACGTGGAAGTAGTCGGGGATGTTGACCTGGGACTCGGCGATGCGCTTGACGACCTCCGCGGAGACGGCGGTGTTCACCGCCACGGGGAAGTTGTCCTGCGGCTCGTGGACGTCGCCGGCGGCGGGCTGCGCGGTGGCCTCGCGGACCTCCGTGAAGACCTTCTCCAGCTGGCCCTGGTAGTCCTGCAGCGCCTGCTCGGCCTCTTCCAGGGTGATGTCGCCGCGACCGATGAGGGACTCGGTGTACAGCTTGCGCACCGAGCGCTTCTTGTCGATCAGGTCGTACATCAGCGGCTGGGTGAAGGCCGGGTTGTCCGACTCGTTGTGACCGCGGCGGCGGTAGCAGATGAGGTCGATCACCACGTCCTTGTTGAACGCCTGACGGAACTCGAAGGCGAGCCGCGCGACGCGGACCACGGCCTCCGGGTCGTCGCCGTTCACGTGGAAGATCGGGGCCTCGATCATGCGGGCCACGTCCGTGGCGTACATCGACGAGCGCGAGGACTCCGGGGCGGCGGTGAAGCCGACCTGGTTGTTGATGACGATGTGGACCGTGCCGCCCGTGCGGTAGCCGCGCAGCTGCGACATGTTCAGGGTCTCGGCCACCACGCCCTGGCCCGCGAAGGCCGCGTCGCCGTGCAGGGCGACCGGCAGGACGGTGAAGTCCGTGCCGCCCTTGTTGATGATGTCCTGCTTGGCGCGGGCGATGCCCTCGATGACCGGGTCGACCGTCTCCAGGTGGGACGGGTTCGCGGCCAGCGAGACCTTGATCTGCTCGCCGTCCAGGCCCGTGAAGGTCCCCTCGGCGCCCAGGTGGTACTTCACGTCGCCGGAGCCGTGCATCGACTTCGGGTCGAGGTTGCCCTCGAACTCGCGGAAGATCTGCGCGTACGACTTGCCGACGATGTTCGCCAGGACGTTCAGGCGGCCACGGTGGGCCATGCCGATGACGACCTCGTCGAGCCGCGACTCGGCCGCGCTGTCCAGCACCGCGTCCAGCAGCGGGATGACGGACTCGCCGCCCTCCAGCGAGAAGCGCTTCTGGCCGACGTACTTGGTCTGCAGGAACGTCTCGAAGGCCTCGGCGGCGTTCAGGCGGCGCAGGATGCGCAGCTGCTCCTCGCGCTCCGGCTTGGTGTGGGCGCGCTCGATGCGGTCCTGGATCCAGCGGCGCTGCTTGGGGTCCTGGATGTGCATGAACTCGACGCCGGTGGTGCGGCAGTACGAGTCGCGCAGCACGCCGAGGATGTCGCGCAGCTTCATCAGGGACTTGCCGGCGAAGCCGCCGACGGCGAACTCGCGCTCCAGGTCCCACAGGGTGAGGCCGTGCTCGGTGATGTCCAGGTCGGGGTGCTTGCGCTGGCGGTACTCCAGCGGGTCGGTGTCGGCCATGACGTGGCCGCGGACCCGGTAGGAGTGGATCAGCTCGAAGACCCGGGCGGCCTTGGTGACGTCGTCGTCGTGGCTGGCGTCGATGTCCTTGAGCCAGCGGACCGGCTCGTAGGGGATGCGCAGCGCCTCGAAGATCTCGTCGAAGAAGCCGTTCTCGCCGAGGAGGAGGTTGGCGACGATCCGCAGGAACTCGCCGGAGGCGGCGCCCTGGATGACCCGGTGGTCGTAGGTCGACGTGAGCGTCATGACCTTCGAGATGCCGAGCTTGTTCAGGGTGTCCTGGGAGGTGCCCTGGAACTCCGCGGGGTAGTCCATCGAGCCGACGCCCATGATGACGGACTGGCCGGGCATCAGGCGCGGCACGGAGTGGACGGTGCCGAGGCCGCCGGGGTTGGTCAGGGAGACCGTGACGCCGGTGAAGTCGTCCATCGTCAGCTTGCCGTCGCGGGCGCGGCGGACGATGTCCTCGTAGGCCTGCCAGAACTCGAAGAAGTTCAGCGTCTCGGCCTTCTTGATGCCGGCGACGACGAGCTGGCGGTCGCCGTTGGGCTTCACCAGGTCGATGGCCAGGCCGAAGTTGACGTGCGGCGGCTTGACGAGGGTGGGCTTCCCGTCCTTCTCCGCGTAGTGCCAGTTCATCGACGGCATGGCCTTGATGGCCTGCACCATCGCGAAGCCGATCAGGTGCGTGAAGGAGATCTTCCCGCCCCGGGCGCGCTTGAGGTGGTTGTTGATGACGATGCGGTTGTCGAACAGCAGCTTCACCGGGACGGCGCGCACGGACGTGGCCGTGGGCAGCTCCAGCGAGGCGTTCATGTTCTTGGCGACCGCGGCGGCCGGGCCGCGCAGCGTCACGAACTCCGGGCCCGCGGGCGCCTCGGTCGCGGGTGCGGCCTTCGCGGCGGCGGCCGGCTTGGCCGCGGGGGCCGCCTTCGCCGGAGCGGGAGCCGGAGCAGCGGCCGCGGGCTTCGGGGCGGCGGTCGGGGCGGGCACGGGAGCGGCGGGGGCCGCCGGAGCCGGGGCGGCGGGCGCCGGGGGAGTGCTGGTGGTCGCTGCGGCCCCCGCGGCCGCAGTACCCGCCGGAGCCGAGGGCGCGGCCGCCCCCGGCTTGTAGTCGGCGAAGAAGTCCCACCAGGCACGGTCTACCGAATTCGGGTCCTGGAGGTACTGCTGATAGATCTCGTCGACGAGCCACTCGTTCGGTCCGAACGCGGCCGCGGGATTCTTGCCCGCTTGGTCTGCGTCGGTCGAGATGCTCGATGCGTTACTGGGGGACTGTGGCGACACGGCGGCAACCGCCCTCTTCCGCTTCACAAGGTGATGGACAGCGGGAATAAAGGCTACGCCCCCGAGAGGGGGAAGGTCAGGCCGGGCCGGTCCATCGTCGTGTAAGTCACATCGGAAAGTGTGTTTCGGGGGTGGAAATGGCGGGAAACAAGCGCGGTTGCGCGTCACAAGGGTGTCCTGATGCGGGTCGCGCACGCCGAGCGTGCAGGACCCGTGCCGACCTGCGACGGTCCGCTGCCTGATCACACGTGTCCGACTGCGCGAACGCCGATGGATCTTGTGGCTCCGCTTCGAACTTTACGTCAACTTGGGGCGGATTACTCTCCCGGAAGAGTGACAAGAATCCGGCAACCCCGCTCGGATTCGGCCACTCCGATCCGGCCGCCGTGGAGATCGACCGCCCAGCGGGCGATCGCGAGCCCCAGCCCCGTGCCGCCGTCGCTGCCCGGACCGTGCGGCCGGCGGACGGCTCCGCGGTTGAACCGCTCGAAGACACGGCGCCACTCGGAGCGCGGAATGCCGGGGCCCTCGTCGAGGACCTCCAGCTCCAGCGACTCCGGCAGCGGGCCGCGCCGCGCCTTCACCGTCACCCGTCCGTGCGGCGGGCTGTGCTTGACCGCGTTGTCGATGAGATTGGCGACGACCTGGTGGATGCGCTCCGGGTCGGCGTGCGCGGTCAGCTCCGGCGGGGTGACGTCCAGATGCAGATGGACGTCCGTGCGCGTGTGGTTGCCGCCCGAGCCCATCGTGGCGCGCGCCGAGGCGACCATGTTGGCCTCCTTCAGCACCCCGGACAGGTACGGCCACACCTCGAAGCGCCGTTTGCGCAGCGGGACGACGCCGTTGTCGAGGCGGGACAGGTCCAGCAGGGTCTCCACCAGCCGCCCGAGCCGCTCCGTCTGCTTCAGGGCCGTGCGCATCGTCTCGGTGTCGGCGTCGGCGATGCCGTCGACCACGTTCTCCAGGACGGCGCGCAGGCCCGCGATGGGCGTGCGCAGCTCGTGCGAGACGTTCGCCACGAGCTCCTTGCGCTGACGGTCCTGCGCCTCCAGCTCGTCCGCCATGACGTTGATCGTCTGAGCCAGGTCGCCCAGCTCGTCACGGCGGTTCTCGCTGACCCGGCGGGTGTAGTCGCCGTGCGAGATCGACCGGGCCACCGTGTTCATCTCGTCCAGCGGCGCGGTGAGCGAATGCGCCACGAACTGCGTGATCAACAGTGTGGCGATCATCGAGAAGACCGTGATGAAGCGCAGCTCCGTCTTGGTGTGCACCGCGATCATCGACAGCCCGGTGGTGATCAGCACCGAGATGACGACCAGCGCACCCAGCTTCGTCTTGATCGAGAACGGGCGTACGCCGCCCCAGGGCTCCCCTGATCCGGGAGCGGGGCTTCTCGGTCCGTCCGGCCCGGAACTCATGGCGTCGGGGTCTCCAACGCGTAGCCCACGCCGTGCACCGTGCGGATCCGCTCGGCGCCGATCTTCCGGCGCAGTGCCTTGATGTGGCTGTCGACCGTGCGGGTGCCGGAGGCGTCCGCCCAGTCCCAGACCTCGGCGAGGAGCTGCTCACGGGAGAGCACCGCGCGCGGGGTGTTCGCCAGGCACACCAGCAGGTCGAACTCGGTGGGCGTGAGGTGCACGTCCTCCGAGCGGACCCGCACCCGGCGCTGCGCGTGGTCGATCTCCAGCTCACCGAGCCGCAGTATCCCGCTGCGGGGCGTGGTGGCCGCGATCGCGGCCCGCTCCACCCGGCGCAGCAGCACATGCACGCGTGCCGCCAGTTCCCGCATCGAGAACGGCTTGGTCATGTAGTCGTCGGCGCCCACGCCGAGCCCGACCAGCATGTCGGTCTCGTCGTCGCGCGCGGTGAGCATCATCACCGGCACCGGACGGGACGCCTGCACACGACGGCAGACCTCCAGACCGTCGAAGCCGGGCAGCATGATGTCGAGGATCAGCAGGTCGGGCTGCCAGGCCTCGGCGGTGTCGACGGCCGCGGGGCCGTCACCCGCCGTTTGCACGAGGAATCCCTCGGCGCGCAGGCGGGCCGCGATGGCGTCGACGATCGTCGGGTCGTCCTCGACCACCAGGACGCGCCGCTGCGCTCCCGGAGTCGCCGTCGTCGTGTTGTTGTGCGAGGTGTGTGTCTGCTCCATCGCCCGCCCCTGAGTGTGCTTTCCGGGACCAGTGGGGTGATCCCTTTTCTGCGCATGACTGCGGTTGACGCGTGAATGATCGGCGTCAGGCATGCAACGTACCCGGAGTCACCTCGCCTTTGCTATCCAGGTCGGACGGCGATGTGCACGACGTCCGGCACGCCTCGGGCAACCGGGATCTCTTCGGTACGCACCTGTTGGAACCCGGCATTCCCCATGGTTCCCTCGAATACCGGATCGGGTTGGGCCGACCAGACAGCCAGAACTCCACCAGGTCTCAACACCCGTGCGCAGCTTGCGAGTCCGGCCGCGGAGTACAGGCTCTCGTTGCCCTCGGTGACCGTCCAGCCGGGCCCGTTGTCGATGTCGAGACATACCGCGTCGAACGTGTCGCATGTCTCATTGACGTAATCGAGCAGATCCGTTTCGACGATCTTCGTCCGGGGATCGGCGAGCGCCGGCCCGGAGACGGCGGCCAGTGGGCCGTCGAGATGCCAGTCGATGACGGCGCGTTCGCGCTCCACGACCGTGACGCCGCCCCAGCGGGGATCGGCGGCGGCGTGCGCGAGGGAGAAGCCGACGCCCAGGCCGCCGAGGAGCAGTCCGGGCGCGGGACAGCCGTCGGGGCGGGGGTCGAGAGCGGCCAGCGCGGCGTCGACCAGCAGCCGCTCCGAGCGGCCGTCCGAGGTGTCCATCAGGAAGCAGCCGTTGGCGATGATCTGGAGCAACTCCCCATGCCTGCGCAGGACCACCTCACCGTAGGGGCCCTCGCGACGGTCCAGGACCTCGGGTGCGCCGGGGATGTCGTACGGGATGGGCATCGCTCCATCGTTGCACTTTCCTGACGGTTTGTTGGGGGAATGGTGAGCGTGACGGGTGGGGTTGACGTACGGGTGTGCGGAACAGGATCTGAGCGGGTTCGGCGGGCGGGCTGGGAGCGGATGAGAAACAGCCGAGAGAAGTCTCAGATGTTGCTGTGAATCGACCCGGGCGTGGTGTCGGTCACAGACAGCGGGCGGGGGCGCCGCGAAGGGTGGGGTGAAACGGAAGGAGCGCGTCAGGTGGACAGCACGGCACAGGTCACGAGCCCGCCCCTGCCCGACGTCTCCGGGCTGCTGGACGGCATCCCGGGCCAGCGCGTTCCCCGCGCCGTCGAGCCGCCGCCCGAGGCGAGCCCCAACCCCGGTCCCAGCCTCGGCCCTCGCCCCGCCTTCCGGGCCCCCGTCCCCTTCACCCTCGCCTACGCCGCCGTCCTCGCAGTCACCTCGTTCTTCGCCGCGCACGCGGACCCCGCCCTGGTGAGCGCCCTGCAGCAGGGCTCCAGCACCGACGTGGCGCACCTGTGGCAGACGCCGGTGCTGGTGCTGGTGGCCAGCGCGCTGTGGGTGGCGGGCGGCTTCGCCTCGCCGTTCACGCTCGGCTTCCTGGTCGTCCTCAGCGCCCTGGAACGGCGGATGGGCGGCGTGCGGACGGCCGTCGTCTTCCTGCTCGGGCACGTCCTGGCCACCCTCGCCACCGAGGTCCCGGTGGGCCTGGCCGTCCTCGCGGGCCGGCTGCCCCACAGCTCGCTGCACCGCCTCGACTACGGCATCAGCTTCGGCGTCGCCGCGAGCGTCGGAGCCCTGGCAGGACTGCTCAGGCCCTGGCTGCGCTGGCCCCTGCTCGCCGCGTTCGGCGGGATGCTCCTTCAGGACCTGCTCGCCTTCACCGACCCGATGACGAACTGGGGCCACCTGATCGCGCTGGCGATAGGGGTGGGGACCTGGCCGTGGATACGACGGTGGGCCGCCCGAACCCCCCTGCCCGCGACGGCCGTACGAACCGCGTAGACCGCCCGCCGCCCGCCCCCGTGGTCAGTCGTCGTACTTGACCGTGCCTCCTCGTGCAGGGTCGGGTGGAGTTTCATGGGGCCGTACTCGTCGGCGTCCGACGGTCGGGGCGGCTCGGGGCCGTCCGGGCCCAGGCGGATCATTCGTTCGACGCGGCAGATCCGGAACAGACGGCCCTCCACGCGCGCCTCGTCGGCACGGCCGGCCGCCCGGAACGCCTCCGCGGCCCGCCCGTACAGGGCCTTCTTGTGCTCGTCGAAGCGGTAGAGCATCGCCCACACGCGGGCCATCCCCTCGTACAGCGTGCGGCGCGCCTCGTGCGGGGTCGCCGACAGGGAGCCGCACGGGGTCCAGCCCTCGTCGTCGCGTTCGGCGACCGAGAAGCCGACGGGCAGCCTGACCACGTCCGGGTGCGTCCTGGTCGCCCGCTCCGAGTCCGCGCGCACCTCGGCGGGGAAGTGGGCGCCCGTGTACGTGAAGTCGCGCAGGCCCAGCCGCAGCGCGCCCGCCATCGGGCCCTCGTCCCGGTCGGGGTCCAGGACGTAGCCCACGTCAGGCGAGGGACAGGCGCCCTGGTCCTCCCAGGAAAGGGCCGCGGATTCGGGGTCGGTGGGCCGGGGCGGCTCCAGGCCGTCGTCGCCGGTCCGGGCGAACTCGTCGCCGCGCACCACCCGGTAGCGCACGCCCAGGGCCTCCACCTCGTCGGCCGGGGCCCGTTCCAGCAGGGCCACGGCCGCCAGCAGCTCGCGTCGGACGGCCGGATCGTCGGTGCCGTCCTTCGCCTTGAACCACAGGTGCGAGTTCAGGCCGTCCCGGGCCTGCTGGGGCATGCTGTCCACCACCGGTTTCAGCAGGCGCCAGCCCGGCTCCGCGGCGGCCGGGTCCTGCACGGCGATGCCGAAGACGGGCCCGCGCAGCGCGATGTGCGGATAACGCCGGGACGCCTCGACCGCGTCCGCCTCCGTCACCCAGGCGACGGGGTCGTCGCGGCGCACCAGCTCCGCGTGGAGGGCGTCGAGACGTCGCTTCCAGTCATCGGTCATAAACGCATTGTGGTCGGCGCGAAGGGGTGCTTCGGGGCGAATGCCTGAAGTGGACGGGGTACGGGGCGGGGGCGTAAGGGGCGTGCCCGGTCGTGCACGCCCGAAGGGTGCGCCCCCGCGACCGCCGGACGTCACCCCCGTGGGTCCCCCGTGTCCCCGGTGAACTTCCCGCTGGTCAACGGCGACTCGACGCGCCACCCCAGCGACTCGTACAGCGCCCGCCCCTCCGGTGTCGCGCCCAGCGCGCCGGTCCGAGCGCCCTGGTCGACCGCCGCGCGCTGGAGCGTCCGCATGACGAGGGCGCCGAGGCCGCGGCGGCGGTGCGCGGGGGATGTCTCGATCTGGTCGACGACCGCCGTCGCACCGGTCGGGGCGATCTGCCCGCGCGCGGCCAGGGAGCCGTCCGGGGCGGCGATCATGGTGCGGGTCACCCCGCCGATGGACCAGGTGCGCTGTCGGTAGCCGTCGGGGAGCGGGCCGGCCGGGACGTCCGTGAGTGCGGCCGTCATCAGGAAGCCGGGCTCGGGATCGACCCACCACTTGGGCCCCAGCCAGTCCCCGACCGTCGCCGGGTCCGCGAACACCTTCAGCCACACGCCGGCCCCGGTCACCGCGCCCGCCACCTTCCGTACGTCCGCCTCCTCGACGGCGTCGTTCGTCGCGCCGAGGACGTGCCGGGTGACGTGATGGATCCCCGTCCCCACATCGATGGTGCAGCCCCACGGCTCGTCCACCGGCGGCGCGGCCCCCCGCGACACGACCCAGCCGTCCACCCAGGCCCGCACGATCCACTCCACAACGACCTCCCGTAAGGACTGCTACGTACTTTCAGCCATTACTCGATGACGATAGGCGCACGGTCCCCCGCGCCGACAGCCGTGATCGCCCACAGCGAACGGGCGGGATCCCGGGGAACATTCGAAGCGGCCCGCGCATTGAGTCGGCATAGCTCAACTTGACTGCCTAAGGGGAGATCATGGCTTCGACGTCCGCACCGCTCACCCTGCCCGTGCTGCCCCTCGATGACGAGGTCGTGCTCCCCGGCATGGTGGTTCCGCTGGACCTCAACGACACCGACGTGCGCGCCGCCGTGGAGGCCGCCCAGGCCGCCGCCCGTTCAACACCCGGCAAGCCTCAGGTACTCCTGGTGCCGCGCATCGAGGGGACCTACGCGAGCACGGGTGTGCTCGGCACGATCGAGCAGGTCGGCCGGCTGGCCGACGGCGACCCGGGCGCGCTGATCCGCGGCCGCGGGCGGGTGCGGATCGGCGCCGGCACCACCGGACCGGGCGCCGCCCTGTGGGTCGAGGGGACCCGGGTCGACCAGAGCGTCCCCGACCCGCTGCCCGGCCACGTCGCCGACCTCGTCAAGGAGTACAAGGCGCTCGCCACCGCCTGGCTGCGCAAGCGCGGCGCCTGGCAGGTCGTCGACCGCGTCCAGGCCATCGACGACGTCTCCGCGCTCGCCGACAACTCCGGCTACTCGCCGTTCCTGACCACCGAACAGAAGGTGGAGCTCCTGGAGACCGCCGACCCGGTGGCCCGTCTGAAGCTCGCCACCTCCCAACTGCGCGACCACCTCGCCGAGCAGGACGTGGCAGAGACCATCGCCAAGGACGTCCAGGAGGGCGTCGACAAGCAGCAGCGCGAGTTCCTGCTGCGCCGTCAGCTCGAAGCGGTCCGCAAGGAACTGCGCGAGCTCAACGGCGAGCAGGAGGGCGAGGAGTCCGACGACTACCGCGCCCGCGTCGAGGCCGCCGACCTGCCCGAGAAGGTCCGCGAGGCCGCCCTCAAGGAGGTCGACAAGCTCGAGCGCTCCAGCGACCAGTCGCCCGAGGGCTCATGGATCCGCACCTGGCTGGACACCGTCCTCGAACTCCCGTGGAACGAGCGGACCGAGGACCGGTACGACATCCCGGGCGCCCAGGCCGTCCTGGACGCCGAGCACGCCGGCCTTCAGGACGTGAAGGAGCGGATCACCGAATACCTGGCGGTGCGCAAGCGGCGCGGCGAGCGCGGCCTCGGCGTGGTCGGCGGCCGCCGCGGCGGCGCCGTGCTCGCGCTCGTAGGCCCGCCGGGCGTCGGAAAGACCAGTTTGGGCGAGAGCGTCGCGCACGCCATGGGCCGCAAGTTCGTCCGCGTCGCCCTCGGCGGCGTCCGCGACGAGGCCGAGATCCGCGGCCACCGCCGTACGTACGTCGGCGCGCTGCCCGGCCGGATCGTGCGGGCGATCAAGGAAGCCGGGTCGATGAACCCGGTGGTGCTCCTCGACGAGATCGACAAGGTCGGCTCCGACTTCCGGGGCGACCCGGCGGCCGCCCTGCTGGAGGTCCTGGACCCGGCGCAGAACCACACCTTCCGCGACCACTACCTGGAGGTCGAGCTCGACCTGTCCGACGTGGTCTTCCTCGCCACCGCCAACGTGCTCGAAGCCATCCCGGAGGCCCTGCTCGACCGCATGGAGCTGGTCCGCCTCGACGGCTACACCGAGGACGAGAAGGTCGTCATCGCCCGCGACCACCTGCTCCCGCGCCAGCTGGAGCGGGCGGGCCTGGACAAGGACGAGGTCACGCTCGACGAGAGCGCGCTGCGCAAGCTCGCCGGCGAGTACACCCGCGAGGCGGGCGTGCGCACCCTGGAGCGGTCCATCGCCCGACTGCTGCGCAAGGTCGCGGCCCAGCACGAACTGGGCGAGCGGAAGCTGCCGTTCACCGTCACCGACGAGGAGCTGCGCGCTCTGATCGGCAGGCCGCACCACGTGCCCGAGTCCGCCCAGGACCCGGCCGAGCGCCGGACCGCCGTGCCCGGCGTCGCCACCGGCCTCGCGGTCACCGGCGCGGGCGGCGACGTCCTGTACGTCGAGGCCTCGCTGGCCGACCCGGAGACGGGCGCGGCGGGCCTGACCCTGACCGGTCAGCTCGGTGACGTGATGAAGGAGTCGGCGCAGATCGCGCTCAGCTTCCTGCGCAGCCACGGGGCCGAGCTGGAGCTGCCGGTCGGCGACCTGAAGGACCGCGGCGTGCACATCCACTTCCCGGCGGGCGCGGTCCCGAAGGACGGCCCGAGCGCCGGCGTCACCATGACGACGGCCCTCGCGTCCCTGCTGTCCGGCCGGCTCGTGCGCACCGACGTGGCGATGACCGGCGAGGTCTCCCTGACCGGCCGCGTCCTGCCCATCGGCGGCGTGAAGCAGAAGCTGCTGGCCGCGCACCGGGCCGGGGTCACCACCGTGATCATCCCCAAGCGCAACGAGCCCGACCTGGACGACGTCCCCGCGGAGGTACTGGACAAGCTCGACGTCCACGCCGTCACGGACGTCCGCCAGGTCCTGGAGCTGGCGCTCGCGCCCGCCACGAACGGCGCGACGCCGGAGGTTCCCGTGGCGGCGATGGGGGCACCTCCCAGGCGTTGAGCACTGGGGGAGGGCGCTGCGGGAAAGGCGAGGCCCGGGTTCCGTGAGGGAGACCCGGGCCTTCGCCATGCCCGACGCGGGCCTGGAACCGCCCCGGGCGTGTGCCTGCGAAATACTTAAGAGCTGCACCGAAGGCAGCGACCGGCGAACATCAGGGGTGCTGACGTGCACGAGGACCACGAGGACCACGAGGACCGCGAGGACCGCGGGGAGACGGGCGGCGACGCGTCGTCGCGCGGCGTGGAGCGGGACGACCGCGAGTTCCTGTCCCTGGAGCGGGAGCTCACGGTGCTGCTGCGCCGCGCCCGCGCCAACCAGGGCGAGATGGCCCGCGAGGTCCACCCGGACCTGGAGTCCGCCGCCTACGGCCTCCTCGTCCGGCTGGAGGAGTGCGGCCGCCAGCGCGCCACGGAACTCGCCGCCTACATCGGCGTCGGCAAGGCCACCATGTCCCGCCAGCTGCGCGCCCTGGAGGAGCTCGGCCTGATCGCCCGCGAACCCGACCCCGCGGACGGCCGCGCCTGGCTGGTCGACCTCACCGAGGAGGGCCGCACCCGGGTCCGGCGGGTCCGCGACGCCCGCCGCGAGCGGTACGTCAGCCACTTCTCCGACTGGGACCGCAGAGAGGTCGGCGAGCTGGCCCGCCTGCTGCACCAGCTGAACCGGGGCATGGAGAAGTGAACCGGCGGCCGTAACCACCTCACGGCTCCACCTCACAGCTCCACGCGCACCACCGTCGCGTCGTCGTGCGTCTTCGCCCCGCCCAGGAAGGCCCGCCCGGCGCCGTCGTCCGCCCGCTCCAGCTCCCGGACCCGTTCCACCAGCGCCCCCGCCCCCTCCTTGCCGAGGAGGGCGAACAGGGCCGGCCAGTCGCCCTCGCGGAAGAGCTCCGTCCAGCGGGTGGCCCCGTCCGACAGCGCGGCCAGGGCGCGCACCTCGGCGCGCGGCACGGTCACGGTCACCGCGCGGGCGGCCACCGCGGGATCGGCCGCGGCCGTGAAGAACCCGCCCTCCTTGTTGCGCAGCGTGCCGTCGACGATCTCGGCGCTGCCCAGCAGCGCGCGCGGCAGCCGCGCCAGCCGGTCGTCCTGGACGGCGGTCACCGTGCCGCCCGGGGACGCCAGCAGCAGCGTCGCGTCGCACAGGACCAGGCACTCGACCGTCTCCGGCGACCAGCGCGCCAGGGCCACTGTGGCCTGTGGGGTACGTGGGTGAGAAAGGTCACAGGTTTCGGAATGGGCCCCAGCGGTACGCGCGATGGCGAGGGCGAGCGCCTCGGCCAGCGGAACATCCGGGAGTGAAACGGTCAGTTCGGTCAGCGCGCCGCCCAATCGCGCGGTGAACCAGGGGACCGAATGCAGACAGCCCGCGCCGCCCCGCGGCGGCGTCACTCCGTCCAGGAGGACGAGCGAACCGCCCTGTCCGGAGGCGGAAAGTCCGATACCCGCGAAGTCCTCGTTGGGGCGGGCCCGATCGCCGGCCTCCGACACAAGTTCCGTACGCATTCGGCCAGTCTGCACGACCCCTTCACAGCCTTCGCAAAAGGCTGGCATCGCGCGCCGAACAGCCGTACCGCCGCAGGTCAGACGCCTGCTTTGGGTAGGAATGAAGCACTCCGGGAAGGCGTGGCGGCGAATACTGTCAAAGCCCGCCGCCCACGTCCAACCGACCTGCCGGGCAAGGCCGCTGCACACGCCAGAGGAACTTGCCCGCCAACTCCCCTCCGATGTTCACTCCTTCGGGTGGCGGGGCAACCGATGCGCGACCCCTGCCCACCGGCACTGGGAGGGTCGGGAACCGTACCGGACGTACGCACCAGTTGGCGGAGCGACACATCCGGCCCATGGAGCACGAGTCAGGAATGCGAGCACCGGTGCAGAAGACGCGGCCTCGGCGTACAGGCAGGCAGACGGCCTCCGAGGGGGGCGCGGAGCGCACCCCTGTCGGCAAGGGCCGCCCCACCCACGTGCGCAACCGGCTGATCGTCGCGGTGGCCGTGGTGGCCGCCGCCGTCGCCGGGGCCGGCGCCCCCTCGATCCTCGCCGTCTCCGGGCAGCTGAAGGACTCCCAGGACCTGGTCACCCTCGCCGAACAGACCCAGGACGCCCTCGCCCTCGCCCAGTCCCTCGCGGACGAACGCGACGAGGTCACCGCCTACGTCGCGGCCGGCCGCGCCAAGTCCAAGGCGCCCTCCACGCAGGGCAGCGCCCGCGTGGACCGGCAGACGCGCGAACTGACCACCGAGACGGACGTCTCCGAAGCGCTGCGCAAGGCCCTCGCCGCCGTCCCCTCCGTACGGCAGTCGGCCCTCACCGGCAAGAGCACGGCGCTCCAGGCGCACCAGGCGTACTCCGAGGCCGTCGCCGCGCTCCACGTCCTCGTCGACCGGCTGGCCGAGCAGATGCCGCCGCGCGCCGGCTCCGGCGCGTACGCCCTCGCCGAGCTCGACACGGCCGTCCAGCAGGCCTCCGCGGCCCGGGGACTGCTGCTCGCGGCGCTCAACGTGCCGACGACCACCGAGACCTACTACGACCCCGTCACCGGCCGGACGACCACCGAGAAGGTCTCCACCGCAGCCGACACCAAGCAGCGCGACGCCCTCACCGCCGCGGCGCAGCAGGCCCGGCTGCGCTGCGACGCGGCCCTCGCCGACTTCCGGGAGGGCGCGCCCCCGGAGGCGGTGTCCTCCTACGACTCCACCGTCACCGGCGGCGACGTCGACACGGCCGAGGCCTACCTCGCCTCCCTCACCGACCAGCCGACGCTGAGCGGCAACGAACTCGACACCGGCGTCAAGAAGCTGGACGCCGCGCTCTCCGCCCGCGTCGACCTGATGCGCGGCGTCGAGTCCTCCCTGTACAACCACCGCACCGAGGACCTCGCCCAGCTCCGGGACGACGACGTCACCGACCTGGAACTGCGCGTCACCCTCCTCGGGGCCCTGATGCTGCTGGCGATCGTCGTCGCCACGGGCCTGGCCCGCAGCCTCACCCGCCCGCTGTCCGTGCTGCGCCGGGGATCGGCGCGGCTGGCCGAGGCCGAGAACCCGGCGGCCGAGGAACCGGTCCGGTTCACCGGCCGCAACGACGAGTTCGCCCAGGTCGTCCGTTCCGTCAACGCGCTGCACGAGCACGCCGTGGCCGTCCACGAGCGCGTCACCACCCTGGAGTCCGACCGCAAGCACCTCGTCGGCCAGCGCCAGCGGATGGCCGACGCCCGTGAGGAACTGCGCGCCGAACTCGCCGACTCCGCGGCCAAGCTGGACGGCCTGCGCGACAGCATCAGCGGCACCTTCGTCAACCTCGCCCTGCGCACCCTCGGCCTCGTGGAGCGCCAACTCGCCGTCATCGAGGGCCTGGAGGAGCGCGAACAGGACCCGGACCGGCTGGCTACCCTCTTCAAGCTCGACCACTTCGCCACGGTCATGCGCCGCCACAGCGAGAACCTGCTGGTCCTGGCCGGCACGGAACACGTCCAGCAGCACGCGGGCGCGATCCCGCTGGTGGACGTGGTCCGCGCGGCGGTCAGCGAGATCGAGCGCTACGAGCGGGTCCGTATCTCGGCGCTGCCCCCGCACGCCCACGTGGCGGGCTTCGCCGCCGACGACCTCTCCCACCTGCTGGCCGAACTCATGGAGAACGCCACCTCGTTCTCCCCGCCCGACCTGCCCGTCGAGGTCTCCGGCTGGCTCCTGGAGAACGGCGAGGTCATGCTCTCCGTCCAGGACGAGGGCATCGGGATCACGGCGGACCGCCTGGAGCGGCTCAACGCCCGCCTCGCCGAGTTCGACCCGGAGACGCCGTACGACCAGGAGGGCGAGGACGGCCTCGGCCTCGGCCTGTACGTGGTGGCCCGGCTCGCCCACCGGCACGGGGTGCGGGTGCGGTTGCGCGAGCAGAAGCAGGGCGGGGTGGCGGCGGTCGTCGTCCTGCCGGCCCCGCTCCTCGCCACCGCCCCCACCGCCGCGATCCCGTCGACGACCCCGGCCGCCGCAACCGCCCAGGGGTTCACCTTGCCCGGCGCGGACGCGGAGGCCAACTCCAATGTCCTGCCGGGCCGTTCGAAGCAGCAGGATCCCCTGGTCGCGCTGGCGGAACAGGCGGTACGCAGGTCGCAGACCCCGGTCGAAACCCCGGCCGAGACGACGATGGAACTGCTCCTGCCGTCCCCACCGGACGCGACGGCGGGGGAGCAGACCACTGCCACCCCCGAACCCGGAGCCCCCGAACCCGGAGCCCCCGAACCCGGAGCCCCCGAACCAGGGGCCGCCGAACCCGCGGCCGAACCCGCGGTCGTCGACGGCGAGAACGCCTCACAAAGGCCGCCCGCAGCCGACGCCGAAAGCAGTACGGCCGGTGCGTATGGGAACGAATCGGCCGTTGTGGAAGCCGAGGCGGAACACGCGCGCGCGCCGGAGGACGCCCTCACCGACAAGGGCCTCCCCAAGCGCACCCCCAAGATCACGACACCCGCACACACCCCGCGCCAGCGGACCGGCTCCGTCGACGCGGACGCCCTCCGCCGCCGTCTGGGCGGCTTCCGCAGGGGTGCGGAGGCCGGCTACCGCGACGTAGAAGCGGAAATCGCCGACCGCACGGGCCAGAACAAGGTTCCGGCGCCCCACGCACCGCAAAGAGCTCAAGAAGCACACGCACACGCCGAAGAAGACACGGGGGGCACAGTCGAGGAGGCAAGCAGTTGACCGCGCCCAGTACCTTCGGACTGAGCAGTGAAGCCCGTAACCTGCACTGGCTGTTGACCAACCTCGTGGAGGAAGTACCAGGCATCCAGTCCGTCGCCGTCGTCTCCTCCGACGGCCTGCTCCTGCTCTCCTCGGACCCAGGCCGCAACGACGAGGCACGCCAGTCCCGCGAGATCAAACCGTCCGGCCCACGAGGCTCATCCGCCGACCTCGCCACCATCGTCTCCGGCATCGGCAGCCTCACCGTCGGCGCCGCCAAGCTCATCGCCTTCGGCGGGGTCAAGCACACCATGGTGGCGATGGACGAGGGCAGCCTCTTCGTCATGTCGATCAGCGACGGCTCGCTCCTCGGCGTGCACGGCTCCGCGGACTGCGACATGAGCGTGGTGGCGTACCACATGGCGCTCTTCGTGGGCCGCGCCGGCCATGTGCTGACCCCGGAACTCCGCAGCGAGCTACGGCAGTCCCTGGAGTCCACGACGACGGGGATCGTCCGATGAGCGCCGCCAGGCAGCAGCTCCCCGTCCGGGGCGGCGACCGCAAGCCGGCCCGCGTGCGCCCCTACTCGCTCACCGGCGGCCGCACCCGCTTCGGCCACGTCCTGCTGGTGGAGACCTTCGTGGCCGCCCTCGAAGCGCCCGAAGAGCGCAAGGAACTGACGAATGGTTTGCTCAAGTCCACGGTCATGCCGGAACTGCGGGCCATCGTCGAACTGTGCCGCCGTATGCGCACGGTGGCGGAGATCGCCGCGCTGCTGAAGATGCCGCTCGGCGTGGTCCGGGTGCTCCTCAGCGACCTCGCGGACCAGGGAAAGATCCGTGTGTACGGCACCGGTACCGCTCACGGTACGGGCCGTCCCGACCGCGCTCTGCTGGAAAGGGTGCTGAGTGGACTCCGTCGTCTCTGACGCCGCTCGTGGCGTCTCCCCGTTCGTCGAGCCCGAGCCCGACGACACGTTGCAGCCCTGGCAGACGGACCGCACCCGGGCCCCCATAGCCACCAAGATCGTGGTGGCGGGCGGCTTCGGCGTCGGCAAGACCACCCTCGTCGGCACCGTCTCGGAGATCGAGCCCCTCCAGACGGAGGCGCTGATGACCGAGGCCAGCGAGGAGACCGACGACCTCACCGGTACCCCGGAGAAGACCACCACCACGGTCGCCATGGACTACGGCCGTCTCACGCTCGACGACGACCTGGTGCTCTACCTGTTCGGCACGCCGGGCCAGCAGCGGTTCTGGTTCATGTGGGACGACCTGGTGCGCGGCGCGATCGGCGCCGTCGTCCTGGCCGACACCCGCCGCCTGAAGGACTCCTTCCCCGCGCTGGACTACTTCGAGAGCTGCGGACTGCCGTACGTCGTCGCCGTCAACCACTTCGACGGCAGCGAGCTGTTCGAGCCGGAGGACGTGCGGGAGGCGCTGACGATCCCCGCGCACATACCTGTCATGATCATGGATGCGCGGCGCCGGATCTCGGTGATCGAGACTCTGCTGGCCCTGGTGGGCCACGCGCTCGACGAAACCCCCGAGTAAGGCCCCTCAAGGAGAGTTCCCCGCATGCGGAAGATACTCGTCGTCGGAGCCGGCCAGTCCGGTCTCCAGCTCGCCCTCGGCCTCCAGTCGCACGGGTACGAGGTCACCCTGATGTCGAACCGGACCGCGGACGAGATCCGCTCCGGCCGGGTCATGTCGACACAGTGCATGTTCCACACCGCCCTGCAGCACGAGCGCGACCTCCAGCTGAACTTCTGGGAGCAGCAGGCCCCGAAGATCGGCGGCCTCGGCGTCTCGGTCGCGGCCCCCGGCTCGCACGACCCGGGCCCGACGCAGCGCGCGATCGACTGGGTGGGCCGCCTCGACGGGTACGCGCAGTCCGTCGACCAGCGGGTGAAGATGGCGGGCTGGATGGAGACGTTCGCCCAGCGCGGCGGCCGGCTCGTCATCCACGGCGCGGCGGTCTCCGACCTCGACTACTTCTCCCGCGCCTACGACCTCGTCCTGGTCTCGGCCGGCAAGGGCGAGCTCGTCCAGATGTTCGGCCGCGACCCGCAGCGCTCCCCGTACGGCGAGCCGCAGCGCGCCCTCGCCGTCTCCTACGTCCACGGCCTGGGCCCGCGCCCGGAGCACCCGGACCTGGAGGCGGTCCGCTGCAATCTCGTGCCCGGCGTCGGCGAACTCTTCGTCATGCCGACGCTCACCACCTCCGGTCGCGCCGACATCCTCTTCTGGGAGGGCGTACCCGGCGGCCCGCTGGACGTCTTCAACGGCGTCAAGGACCCGGCGGAACACCTCTCCCTGACCCTGGAGCTCATGGAGAAGTTCACGCCCTGGGAGTACGCGCGGGCCACCAAGGCCGAACTGACCGACGCCGGCGGCACGCTGTCCGGCCGCTACGCGCCCACCGTGCGCAACCCCGTCGGCCGGCTGCCCGGCGGCGGCCTGGTGCTCGGCGTCGCCGACGTCGTCGTCGCGAACGACCCGATCACCGGGCAGGGCTCCAACTCGGCGTCCAAGTGCGCCGCCGCGTATCTCGCGTCGATCCTCGAGCAGGGGGAGAAGGAGTTCGACGAGGAGTGGATGCAGGCCACCTTCGACCGGTACTGGGAGACGGCTCAGCACGTCACCAAGTGGACCAACGCGATGCTGGCGCCGCCGCCGGAGCACATCGTCAACCTGCTGGGCGCGGCCGGGCAGCTGCCGCCCGTGGCTGATCGTTTCGCCAACGCCTTCAACGACCCGGCCGACTTCGAGAACTTCTTCTACGAGCCCGACAAGACGGCCGCCTACCTGACATCGGTCGCCGGAGCCTGACGAATCCGTGGCGGCTCGTAGCGGCCCAGCGGCTTCCCCTCCGGGTCCGGCCGCACGGCCCCGAGCACCGGCTGGGCCGCGATCGGGGTCACCTTGACCTTCTCGCCCGTCCTCGGCGCCTGGATCACCTTGCCCCCGCCCAGGTACATCGCCACGTGGGTGGCCCCGGGGAAGTAGATCACCAGGTCGCCGGGGCGCAGCTGCGTCAGCGGGATCCTCGTCAGCCGCGCCCACTGCTCCTCGCTGGTGCGGGGGATCGGCGTCCCGGCGTGCCCCCAGGCCTCGGACGTCAGCCCCGAGCAGTCGTACGACTTCGGGCCCTCGGCACCCCATTCATACGGCTTGCCGATCTGCCCCACGGCATACCGCAAGGCCTGCGCCCCCTCCGCCGACGGCCTCCGCTCCACACCAAGCACACCAAGGACATCGGCCGCACCGAGCACCCCGGCGGCACCCGCCGCACCGGGCGTACCGAATGCGCCGAGTGCCCCGGATGCATCGAGCGCGCCGGGTGTACCGGATGCACCGAGCGCGCCGGGTGTACCGAGCGCGCCGGGTGTACCGAGGGCGCCGGATGTCATGAGCTTCTTCTGGGCCTGGGCGATGCTCTTCTTCTCCAGCTCGGCGAGGGCGGTGAGCTGCTCGGCCGTGAGGGAGGCGAGGAGTTCCTCGA
The DNA here is from genome assembly GCF_044460385.1 of Streptomyces sp. NPDC050121. NCBI lineage: Bacteria > Bacillati > Actinomycetota > Actinomycetes > Kitasatosporales > Streptomycetaceae > Streptomyces > Streptomyces sp. NPDC050121. Next base: position 36,851 of record NZ_JBITJV010000053.1, read on the forward strand.
CGTCGTCGAGGCGTCGGCGGACGTCGTCCCGCTCCTTCTTCGCGCGCTCGGCGAGGGTGAGTTGGTCGTCGAGGGCGGCGCGGGCCCTGCGCGCCAGCCCGTCGGCCTTGCGTTCGCCGCTCTCCAGCCGCCCCACCGTCTTCGCCCGCTCGCGCGCCAGCCGACCGATCACATGCCCTTGGTCGAGGGCGTGTTGCGGATCGCGGGCGAGCAACAGCCGTACGTAGGGGGAGATACCGGTACTGCCCTGGTACTGCTGGCGGGCCAGCCGTCCGGCCGCGCCCCGGCTGTCGTGCAGGGAGAGCCGGGCCTTGGCCAGATCGGCGTCCAGCCGCCGGGTCTCGGCCCGCCGCCGTCCGAGCTGCTCGTCGGTGGCGTTGAAGGCCTCGGTGGCCCGCTCGACCTCCCGATACAGCCGCTGAAGCTCCACCAGCAGCTCGGCCGCGGTGCGCTCATCGGTTTCCGGCGTCTCCGCCTCGGCGGCCGGCGGTTCGTCCGGCTTCGGGGTCGGCGACGCGGTCGCCGTCCGTTCGCCCGGCTCCGTCGGCTCCGTTACGGCCGCGGCGAGTCCGGGGGCCAGGACGGCCTGTGCGGCGAGCGCCGCCGTCGAGACCGTACAGGCCAGACGCAGCAGTCTTCCTGACACGTCATCACCTCCGCTGCGGGGTGGCCCCTCCATCCCGCAGGGTGAGCATCAGGCGTGCGCGCGCGGCCCGCGCGCCGAGCGTGCGCGGTTCGGCGCAACGGGGTCACTCGTCGGCGTCGTCCCGTCGGCCGTCCGGCGTGGCGTCGGGCTTGGACCAGGGCCACCGTGGTCGGCCGCTCTTCTTCCCCTCGGGATCGAACTCGTACTTCCAGCCCCGGGGCAGTCCGAGCTTCTTGCTGTGGCCGCGGGGCACGCGCCGGTAGACCAGGACGGTCGGCGGGCCGCCGGCCGCGTCGGGGACGGGGATGCGGTACGTCTTCGGCGGCTGCCCGGTCGGGCCCAGCAGCACGGGCAGGACCCGGCCGTCCATGGGCCCGCCCTCGAAGGGGGTGTCTTCGCTCTTCACGACACCAGTGTCGATCAGGTCTCCGCGGCCAGCGCACCCCGGATCAGCTCGGCGGTCTGCGCGTCCCGCGCCGCGGTCACCGTGAGGACGGCGACGAACTGGTCCACCAGCCAGTCCCGCAGCTCGTCGGCGGGCGGCTGCTTGTCCTCGTCGAGCCAGATGAGGGAGGCCGCCTCCACCGCGGTGATCCACATCCGTACGGTCATCCGGAGCCGCGGCCCGGGATCGGCGACCCCCAGGTGGCTGTAGAGGTGCTCGGCGGCGGCCCGTCGTACGCCGTCCACGATGGCCGTCGTCCGGGAGGTCTCGACGACGCTGCCGCCCTGGAGCAGGGCGCTGAAGCCGGCGTCGTGGCGGGCGACGAAGGTGAGGTAGCGGTCGAGGGCGCGGGCCAGACGGGGGAGGAGAGGGCCCTGGCGGGGCTCGTCGAAGCAGTGGTTCAGTTCCTCGGCGGCGGAGCGCAGGGCGGCCTCGTAGAGCTGCTGCTTGCCGCCCGGGAAGTACCGGTAGACGAGCGGCCGGGACACCCCGGCGGCCTCCGCCACGTCGTCCAGCGAGACGTCCTCGGGGACGCGGTGCGCGAAGAGCGAGAGTGCGGCGTCGAGCAGCTGACTACGGCGCTCCTCGACGCTGAGGCGCCGGTAGGCGGGGGCGGCGGGGGTCATGACGTGCAGCGTAATCGCCCAACCCGGCCCCGTGCCCGCCGCCCGTCACGCTCCGGTCACGCCAGCAGCCCCGAGGACCTCCACAGCCGCCGCCCGACCCCCCGGAGCACGCCGATGTCGTCCAGGAAGTCCGTCAGCCGCTTCGCTCCCGTCTGCATGATCTCCCTGCGGTGCCCGCTGGCCTGCACCTGTGCCATCGCCTCACGCCTGTCCAGGCCGACGTTCGTATAGACCTCGGGGTTCACGAAGGCGACGGAGAACACCCGGGCGAACTCGCCCGACGTGACCCTGGTGAACTCCTGCGACCACCTCGGCGCGGTCATCATCTGCCGGCGCAGCTCCTCGCGGGCGTACCGCACGTGCCGGGCCTCCTCCACGACGTGGATCCGGGTGACGCCCCTGATCAGCGGCTGGACCCGCTCGTCGGGGAAGGTCAGCCGCTGCATCCAGTCCAGGACCTCCTCGCCGAGCAGGGTCGCGGTGAAGGAGCCGGGGGTGGTGGAGATCGTCTTGAACAGTCGCCCCAGGTTCTGGTGGGCGCGGCTCACCGGGTACCAGGGGGTGCCACCGGCCGAGATCAGCCGGGCGAACATCTTCGAGTGCCGGCACTCGTCCTCGATCTCGGTCAGCGCGTACCGGACGTGCGCGCTCGTCGCCGACTTGTCGTAGATGTGCCGGACGAGCAGCTGCATGAGGATGATCTCGAACCAGATGCCGAGCGAGGCGAGCGCGGCGGCCTCGTGCTGCGACAGCAGGATCCGCTGCTCCTCGCTCATCCGCCGCCACATCGGCGTGTCGTACAGCGAGACGAGCTCCGGCGGCCAGAACCACTTGCCCTCCTCGAAGGGGGCGTCCCAGTCCAGCTCCTTGTCCGGGTCGAAGGAGTGCTTGGCGGAGGACGCGAGCAGCCGCTCGGCCACCTGCTCCCGCCCCTTGAGCAGGCCCAGCGCGTCCCGCAGCCCGTCCAGCGCATCGGCATCGGTGAGGCTCGTCATGCCCTTATGAGACTGCTTGTCAGCAAGCTCGTCAATCCCCTGCGCGTCAATGGCACTGTCCGTGATCACTCGACAGAGGGGGCGAATCGGCATATCCCGCTGGATACGCCGGCAGTGCCAGGCAGCCTCCGCCGTACGGGAGCAATCATGAGCGCCGCACGCGAGTACGGGCTGGATGAGGCCCCTCTCACGAGTTGAGCACCGCCTCCATCACCGCCCGCGCGATCGGCGCCGCCATCCCGCCCCCGGTGATGTCTCCGCGGCGCGCCGACCCGTCCTCCACCACCACCGCGACCGCGACCTTCGGCTCCATGTCCCGCTCGCCCTGCGCCCACGACACGAACCAGGCATATGGAATACCGGCGTTGCCGATGCCGTGCTGGGCGGTGCCGGTCTTGCCGCCGACGACCGCGCCGGGGATCGCGGCGTTCGTGCCGGTGCCCTCCCGCACCACGTCCTCCATCAACTCCCGCAGCCGTCGCGCCGTCGAAGGCAACATCACCTGACGGGACGGGCGCGAACCGGCCGTTGCCACCGTCGCCCCGCCCTTGCGCGTCGTCCGCTCCACCAGATACGGCGTGTGCCCCTGCCCCCCGTCGGACACCGCCGCCGCCACCATCGCCATCTGCAGCGGGGTCGCCCGCGTGTTGTACTGGCCGATCGAGGACAGCGCCAGCTGCGCCCTGTCGAGCGAGGTGTCGAAGGTGCTCGGCGCGACCGAGAACGGGATCCGCACATCCACGTCGTTGAAGCCGAACGCCTGCGCCGTCCGGGTCATCCGGGCCAGCCCGGTGTCCACGCCGAGCTTCGCGAAGACCGTGTTGCACGACCACTCGAAGGCGTCCCTCAGCGGAGCGTCCTCACAGCCGTCGCCCTCGTTCGTCAGGACCGTCGTCGTCCCGGGCAGCCGATAGGGGTCGGGGGAGTCGGTCGCCGCGTCGAGATCCGTGATCACGCCCGCGTCCAGCGCCGCCGCCGCGGTGACCACCTTGAAGGTCGACCCCGGCGGATACGTCTGCCGCACCGCCCGGTTCAGCATCGGTCGGTCCGGGTCGCCGTTGAGCCGCGCCCAGGCCCGCTGCGCCCCGGCGTCGTTCCCGGACAGCACGCCCGGGTCGTACGACGGACTCGACACCAGCGCCAGCACCCGCCCCGTCGCCGGCTCCACCGCCGCCACCGCGCCCTTGCGGCCGTCCAGCCCCTCGTAGGCGGCCCACTGGGCGCGGCGGTTCAGCGTCGTCACCACGTTGCCGCCGGGGGGCCGGCCGCGCGTGACGTCGTTCCACAGCGGGAACGGCGAGAGCAGCGGATCCGACCCGGACAGGACGTCGTCCCCGGTGTGCTCCAGGAACGTCGTCCCGTACACCTGTGAGGCGAAGCCGGTCACCGGCGCGTACAGCGGCCCGTCCTGGTACGTGCGCTCGTAGCGCAGCTGCTCCCCGGTGTCCCGCGAGCCGGTGACCGGGGTCCCGCCGACCAGGATGTCGCCGCGCGGCTGGGCGTAACGGGCGATGGACCCGCGCCGGTTGGCCGGGTTGTCGTCGTAGACACCGGACCGGACGACCTGGACGCGTGCCGCGTTCACCAGCAGCGCCACCAGCAGCAGGGTGCAGAAGACGGCGGCGCGCCGGATGTGCCGGGTCACCCGGACCTCCGAGGGCTCTTGTCGGCCGGTACGGCGACGGCTTCACGAACCGACTCCTCGAACTGGTGCGCGTACGGCCGTCGCGCCGAGTCGCTCACCCGGATCAGCAGCGCCACGATCGCCCAGTTGGTGACGACCGACGAGCCGCCCTGCGCCAGGAACGGTATCGCCATACCGGTCAGTGGGATCAGCCCGGTCACCCCGCCCGCGATCACGAACACCTGGAGCGCCACGATCGAGGCGAGGCCGGTCGCCAGCAGCCGGCCGAACGGGTCGCGCAGGGACAGGCCCGCCCGGTAGCCGCGCTCCACCAGCAGGCCGTAGAGGAGGAAGAGCGCCGTCAGCCCCGCCAGGCCCAGTTCCTCACCGGCCGTCGCCAGGATGAAGTCCGACTTCGCGGCGAACCCGATGAGGATGGAGTGGCCGAGCCCGAGCCCGGTGCCGAGCACCCCGCCGGCCGCGAACGAGAACAGCGACTGCGCAAGCTGGTTGGGGCCCTGACCGGCCTCGATCGACGCGAACGGGTGCAGCCAGTCCTCGACCCTGCTGTGCACGTGCGGCTCCAGCCGGCCGACGGCGACCGCGCCGAGCGAGGCGAGCAGCAGCCCGACGGCGATCCAGCCGGTGCGGCCGGTGGCGACGTAGAGCATGACCACGAACAGCCCGAAGAACAGCAGGGACGTGCCGAGGTCCCGCTCCAGGACCAGCACGCCGACACTCAGCAGCCAGATCGCGACGATCGGTCCGAGGACGCGCCCGGTGGGCAGTTGCAGCCGCCGGAAACGCCAGATCGTCCGTCCCGCGTACGCCAGGGCCGTGCGGTTGGCCGCCAGGTACGCGGCGAAGAACACCGCCAGCAGCACCTTCGCGAACTCGCCGGGCTGGATGGAGAACCCGGCGATCCGGATCCAGATGCGGGCGCCGTTCACGGCCGGGAACAGGATCGGAAGGGCGAGAAGGGCGAGCGCGCCGACCACGCACACGTACGCGTACCGCTGGAGCACCCGGTGATCGCGCAGCGCGACCACGACCACGATGAACAGGGCCACGCCCAGCGTGGACCAGACCAGTTGTGTGGGCGCCGCCCGGTCGCCCGGCGTCTCCAGGTCGAGCCGGTAGATCAGCACCAGGCCGATCCCGTTGAGCAGCACGCCGATGGGCAGCAGGAGCGGGTCGGCGCAGGGCGCCCGCCACCGCACCGCGAGATGCGCCAGCAGCGCGAGCACGCCGAGCCCGGCGCCGTAACCGGCGGCGCCGGGCGGGACGGTGCCGCTCTTCGCGAGGCCGACGGCGCAGTAGCCGTACACGGAGAGCAGGACGGCCAGGACGATGAGGGCGAGCTCGACGCCACGGCGCCGGGGGAGGCCGACCGAGGGGGCGGGTGCGTCGGCCGCCGCCAGGGTGGCCGCCGCTCCGACTCCGGCTTTCGTCATGTCCGGAACTTACCCAAATGGGGCTCCTTGTGAGCCGTGGATGCTTTCGAGTCGCCGTCGTGGCGACGTCGAGTCGCCGCCGTGTCGCCGTGTCGCCGCCGTGTCGCCGCCGTGCCGGCGCAGCGTCGGCGCTGTGTCGGCGCTGTGTCAGCACCAGCGCGGTGGCGTCCCGATGGTCTTGATGTGGCGCGCCGCGCCCCAGGCCCAGGTGCCGTCCGTGAGCAGGTACCACAGGCGGTCGCCCTGGACCTCCTGGCCGGACGTCTTGCAGAAGATCGAGACGATCTCCCCGCGGTGGGCGACCCGGATCACCTCGCTGGCGCGGGTCGGCTTGCTCCGCAGGAGCAACTCGTCCGCGGTGACCCGCCCGCGGAAACGGCGGAAGTCGTTGTCGTTGTCGTTGTCGTGGTTCCCGGACTGCCAGTCGCCGCCGTCGCCACCACCGCCCGACTGCCAGTGCCCGTTCCCACCGTTGTTCTGGTTGTTGTTCTGGCCGCCGTCCTGGTGGCCGCCGCCCTCGTTGTTGTCCTCGTCTCCGCCATTCTGGTGGCCGCCGCCCTGGTGGCTGTCCCCGTCTCCGTCGTCCTGGCCGCCCCCGCCTCCCTGGTTCTGCCAGTCCTGTGGGTCGTCCCCCGAGCCGTTGAAGTCCTTGCCGCTGGTGCTGCTGCTGTTGTCGCCCCAGTCGTCGTCCCCGCCGCCGGCGAGGGCGGGGGTGATGGTCGCGGTGGCGGCGAGTGCGCCTGCTGCGGTGACTATGGCGAGACGGGTGCAAGCGGAGCGCAGGGACATGGCGATACCTCCATGAAGAGGGTGAAGCGAAGAGGGTGAAGCTGACTTATCGCCACATTAGGAGCGGTTCGCGTACGTCGCCCGTCACACTGCGCCATCGGAGAGGCAGGCCCCGGCAGGAGGCGTCTGAGGGAGCGTCAGCGTGGCCACGGCGCCGCCGTCCGGCGCGTTGGCGAACGTCAGCCGGGCGCCCATCACCTCTGCCTGGCCGACCGCGATCGTCAGCCCGAGCCCGTGCCCCTTCGCCCCGCCCTCGGTGCGGAACCGCTGTGGCCCATGCGTGACGAGGTACTCCGGATAGCCGTCCCCGTGGTCCCGGACGGTGACCACCGGCCCGTCCACCGTCAGCGTGACCGGGGGCCGCCCATGCCGGTGCGCGTTGGCCAGCAGGTTTCCCAGCACTCGCTCAAGGCGTCGTCGGTCGGTCTCCACGCGCACGTCCCGGACGATGACGACCGTGACCGTGGCCTCGGCGCCGGTCCCCGACATCCCGAGGCCGGCCGAACCTCCGAAGGTGTCGGAAGCCTCCGCCGTCCGCACCACCCGCATCGCCAGCGCGCCCAGTTCCTCGGCGTCCAACTCCAGCTGCTCCCGCCCGGTGTCCAGCCGGGAGATCTCCAGCAGGTCCTCGGTCAGTGTGCGCAGCGCCGCCACCCGGTCGCGCACCAGCTCCGTCGGCCGCCCCGGCGGCAGCAGTTCGGCCGCCGCGTGCAGCCCGGTCAGCGGGGTGCGCAGCTCGTGCGCCACGTCGGCGGTGAACCGCTGCTCGCTCAGCAGCTTGCCCTGCAGCGAGGCCGCCATGGAGTCCAGTGCGACGGCGACGGCGCCCACCTCGTCCTGCGGCCGGCCCGGGTCCTTCGCGCGGGGGTCGTCCACGCGGGCGTCCAGGTCGCCGGCGGTGATCCGCCGGGCCACCTGCGCGGTGGTGTGCAGCCGCCGGGTCACCCGGGTCACCGCGACGGCGCCGACCAGCAGCGTCGCCCCGATCGCCAGCACCGACGACCACAGGATCGCGGTGTCGAGCGCCTCGATGGTGTGGGCGCTCTGTGAGTAGTCGACGGCGACCGCGAGGGCCCGCTCGTCGTCGGCGGGTCCCGCCGCCCACATCGTGGGGCGCCCCCGGTATTCGGCGACCATGGTGCCGCGCTCCCCGGCCACCGCGAGCGTCCGCAGCGAGGTGGGCAGTCCCGGCGGATCGAGGCTCGCTCCCCGCCCGAGGGAGTCCCCGGCCTCGAACGCCGTCGTCGCGTCCTTCAGCCGGGACAGCGCGAGATCGCGGGCCTGGCCGACGGTCTGGTTCGTCACCGACACATGCACCAGGACGCCGAGCAGGGCGGCCAGCGCGCAGCACATCACCGTGATGAAGACGGCGGCCTTCACGGCGAGTGTGCCGGCCCACGAGGGCAGCGCGAGCCTCATCGGCCACTCGCGGAGGCGGCCGAGGGGGAGGCCGAAGCGGAGGGGGAGGGGGAAGGGGAGACCGGGAGCCGTGAGGAGTGCGGGGCGTGCGGGGAGCGCTTGTGGTCCGCTTCGCCGGTGCGCAGCATCTCGTCGTTGGTGAGCAGCATCGCCTGCTGCTGCTGGTCCCAGGTCCACTGCAGGCGGTACTCGTAGCCGGCGACCTCCGAAGGGGCGCGGATGATCACGGACCGCCCGGCCAGCTCGACCGCGCTCACGGCGTCCTCGTAGCCCATGATCTGCACGAGCCGGTCCTTGCGGACGGTGTAGACGCGGACGGCCGTCAGGTTGCCGGGCAGCTGTCGGAAGCCCAGCGTCATGTCGTCACGGCCGTCGCCGGTGAGATCGCGGTAGTACGCCTTGAGGACGGGACACCTGCGCCCCTGCGCGCCGCTCTTGCCGCAGTCGGCCATCAGGCGGGCGGTCTCGTCGTACGCCCCCGCGCTGTAGTCGCCCGGGTGCGCGGCGATCTCCCTGCGGACGACCGCGACCGGATCCACCTTGTGGATGTCGCCTCCGGGCACCGTGATGCCCTTGACCACCTCGGTGTCGACCTCGCCGATGTCGAAGGCCGGGCTCGCGGCGGGCGTCAGATCCGGCCAGAGCTTGTCCGGGCTGATCGCGGTCGGCGTGGCCCCCGCACCCTTCAGCTCACCGGCGTCACCGCAGCCCACGGCGACCGACGCCAGCAGAACGACGGCGAGACCGACGAACACGGGACGGCCGGCGCGGTTGGCACGGCCGGGGCGCAGGGAACCGGAAGAACCCGCGGAACGGGAGCGACGGACGGGGCGACTGCGGGGCACGGGACTCCTGTGACTCCTCTTGGGCTACACGATGTCAGGCCCCGTACACCTTATTCATGGGGAAGTCTGTTTTGCGTACCGGTGGGGCCGGAGATGCCGACCCGGTGAAGCGACAGGTGGCACGGCCGGTGAAGCGACAAGCGAACCCGCAGGTGAACCCGCAGGAGAAGCAGCAGGTGAACCAGCAGGTGAACCAGCAGGTGAACCAGCAGGAGAAGCAGCAGGTGAAACGATTACTCGGCCAGCTCCTCCAGCAGTCTGGCCGTCGGCAGCCCCGCCCGCAGATACTCCACGAACAACTCGTTGTGCAGGGCCCACGGCGAGCGCCGTGACCGTATCAGCCGGATCGCGTCCTCGGTCGAGTGCCCCCGGTGCACCAGCGTGTGGGCCACGACCAGCCCGGACCGGTTGTAGCCGCTGTAACAGCGGACGAGGACCGTACGCCCCTCGTCCATGGCGTCCCCCGCGGCCTGCGCCAGCCGGATCACCCCGGCGAGCTGGGTGCCGTCCAGCGGCCCGTCCGGAATCGGCCACACATGGTGCCGCACACCGGGATCGGGACCGTGCCCCTGCCGGGCCCGCGTCAACGTCTGGACGAGATCGAACTCGCCGCGCACCACGGCGAGCTCCAGTTCCCCACCGGACGCCCGGAACTCGTGCCCGCCCATCCACAGGCCGGGCACGATCTCACTCCACGGACGGTCCGGAACCGGTACGTCGGGTTGCTTCCTGCGGGTCCGCAACGGCGCCTCCCCAAACGCGCTGCCCAGTGCCTGCCCAGCTCCCTTCGAAGGTAACCGCCTTCTTGCCCCCGGAGCACCCCTACTGTTCCCATGGTCGGTGGGGTGATGGTGCATGAACGGACTGCGCGTCATACCGACCTGGCGACATGGCCAGGAGCGGCTCTACGTCTGTCTCACGGACGGCAGGAACATCGCCTGGTACGACCGTGACGCGGGCCGCGTCAACCTGCTCGGCGACGCCCGCAGAGAGGACGTCCTGGAGGCCCTGAGCCCCTTCATCACGGGCCCTGTCACGGTCGGCCCACCCCCGGTGCCGACCCCAGCGGAACTGGCCCGCCTGGCCCTCCATCCCGACGACGACCTGGCCCCCAACCGTCCCGGCGAGGCCCTCCTCATCGCCCTGGACCGCGACCCGGGCCCCGCCCACCGCCTCCGCACCGACCCGCGCCGCCACGCACTGGCGGCCGAGCAGACCGTGGGCGAGGCCCTGGACCGCCTCGACGGCGCGGGCTGGCGCACCCTGCACTCCGTCCCGCTGCCCGGCGGAGACCGCGTCCACCACCTGGCGATCGGCCCCGCCGGCCTGTTCGCTATCCACACCCTGTACGCCCGCAAACAGCGGGTCCGCGTCGCCGACCCCATGGTCACCCTGGGCCGCCGGACCCCGGAACCCCTGCTCCGCCGCCTGCGCGCAGACGCCGACCGCGCCTCCTACGCCCTGACGGCCGAGGTCCGCCCGATCCTGGTCCTCGTCGCCCCCGCGGACGTCGCGGTCCCGCTCCCCCCACGCGAGGTCCGCATCCTGACCGACACGGCTCTGACCGACCTGTCCCGCCTGGGCGGAATCCTCAAACCGGCAGACGTGGAGGCCCTCCACGCAATGGCGAGGGACAGGGGAACATGGTCGAGGGTATGACGCCCTCCGGCTCGCTCTTTCAGCCTGTCCGGCGCTTGAGGACAAGACCCGTTCGGGGCCGAAGCGGGGGTCTGGGGGCGGCAGCCCCCAGGGATGGATGGGGGAGGGCAGAGGCGGAGGGGGCGGCGAGGGCGAAAGACCCGACCCCCTTCACGGCACCGGCACCACCCCCGCCCGCCCCCCGTCGAGCAGCGGCGCCAGCAGATCCCCGTAATCCTGCACCCGCGGAGCAACATCCGAGGCGAGAAACGTGAGCGTCTCCACAGCCCCACACCCCTCCACCTCCTCCCACGTCACCGGTGCCGAAACGGTCGGCGCGGCCCGAGCCCGCAACGTGTACGGCGCAGCCGTCGTCTTGCGCGCCGCGTTCTGACTCCAGTCCACGAACACCTTCCCCGGCCGCAGACTCCGCGTCATCCGATGCAGCACCAGCCGCGGCATCCCCCGCTCCGCCTCCACCGCCAGCCGTTTCGCATACTCCGAGACCTGTTCGGACGACGCCCCCCGCACCGCTGCCAGCAGATGCAGCCCCTTCGCCCCGGACGTCTTCGCGTACGCCTCGATCCCGTCCGCCGCCAACCGCTCCCGCAGCCACACCGCGACCTCGCAGCACTCGACGACGGTCGCGGGGGCCCCCGGGTCGAGGTCGAAGACGAGCCGGTCGGCGACCGCGGGTTCCTGAATCACCCACTGAGGCGTATGGAACTCGGTGACGAGGTTCGCCGCCCACACCAGACTCGCCAGATCCTGCACGACGACCATCCGAGCCGGACCCTCCGACCGCGGCACCTCGGCGGTCGTGACCCACTCGGGCGTGCCCGGCGGCACGTTCTTGGCGAAGAAGACCTGCCCGTCGGGCCCGTCGGGGTAGCGCAGGAAGGACAGCGGCCGGTCGCGCAGATGGGGGAGCAGGACGTCGGCGACGGTCGCGTAGTAGTGCAGCACCTCACCCTTGGTGAAGCCGGTCGCCGGATACAGCACCTTCTCCAGATTGCTGAGCGCGAGCCGCCGTCCCTCCACCTCAGTGATCGGCGTCATACCATGAGAATCACACGAAAACGGCACATAACGCTCTCCCGGGAGGATGCTGCACGTGAGATCCATATGGAACGGCGCCATCTCCTTCGGCCTGGTCAGCATCCCGATCAAGCTGGTGAACGCCACCGAGAGCCACTCGATCTCCTTCCGCCAGATCCATCTGGAGGACGGCGGCCGTATCCGCTACCGGAAGGTCTGCGAGCTGGACGAGCGTGAGGTGAGCTCGACGGAGATCGGCAAGGGGTACGAGGACGCGGACGGCACGATCATCCCGATCACCGACGACGACCTGGCCCACCTGCCGATCCCCACCGCGAAGACGATCGAGATCGTGGCCTTCGTCCCGGCCGACCGGATCGACCCCCTCCAGATGGACGCCGCGTACTACCTCCAGGCGGGCGGCGCGCCCGCCGCGAAGCCGTACGCGCTGCTCAGGGAGGCCCTGAAACGCAGCAACAAGGTGGCGATCGCGAAGTACGCCCTGCGCGGCCGCGAGCGCCTCGGGATGCTCCGCGTGGTCGGCGACGCGATCGCCATGCACGGTCTGCTCTGGCCGGACGAGGTCCGCGCGCCGGAGGGCGTCGCCCCGGACACCTCCGTCACCGTCCGCGACAAGGAACTGGATCTCGCGGACGCTCTCATGGACACCCTCGGCGAGGTCGACCTGGAGGACCTGCACGACGAGTACCGCGAGGCGGTGGAGGAGGTCGTGGCGGCGAAGGCGGCCGGCGAGACCCCCCGCGAGGCGCCGGCCGCGCCGTCCAGCGGCAAGGTGCTGGACCTGATGGCCGCCCTGGAGAAGAGCGTCAGAGCGGCGAAGGAATCGCGCGGCGAGGAAGCGCACCGCACGGCGGAGCCGGAAGAAGCGGAAGAGGCCGGAGAAGAGGCGGGAGAAGAGGGAGAGGCGGAGGTCAGACGCCTACCGCAACGTAAGTCGACCCGCACGGCTCCCAAGCAGACGGGCGGCAAGAAGTCGACGTCGACGGCGAAGAAGACGACGGCGGCACCGAGGAAGTCGACAGCGAAGAAGACGACGGCGTCGAAGAGCACGGCCAAGAAGGCCGCAGCGAAGAAGACCACGGCCCACAAGACAACGGCGAAGAAGACCCCAGCGACAAAGAGCCCGACGAAAAAGACAACGTCCCCCAAACGCACAGCCTGACCACCCAAACCACCCCCTCCCCGTCTCCCCGGCTCCCCGGTTCACGACTGATCGCAGGCGTCAGGCAGCCTTTCGCAAACCCGCGCCCGTTCCACCAACTCCTGCGCCCGCCGGACCCCCGCCGTCGGATCCGTCGCCTTCACCGCCCCGTCGGGACGGCCCCACGAGCACCAAGCCCGTGCCCACCCCCAGCCCCACGGCTGCCCAGACGGGAAACTCCCCGCCAAAAGCGAACCCGTGCCCGGCGAAATAGGTCAGCGACCAGACGCTCACGCCGAGCCCGCCCCACATCCGCCAGGCAGCCGCCCCCCGAAGCCCCGCGTCGGGCAGCACCCGGACGCCCACGGCAGCCACCCCCCGCTCCAACGGCCGCAAAGCCCGCAGCACCCCCACCAGCACGACGCCCAGCACCGCCACCCACGGCACCCGCAGCGCCCACCAGCCGACCGACCCGTAACCGGGTTGGGGAGCGAGGCCGGTCAGATAGAAGGCGGCGGCGACGATCAGCACGGGCACCATGTGCCACAGGTAGAGGGCCATGCTGCCGGCCCCCACCACCCGCACCGCCCGCGCCACCCGAGCCCGCTCCAACACCCGCCGCGCCACGGGCGCAACCGCCAGAGCGACCCCGACCTGAGCCACGGCCCACGCCAGCATGGCGGCCGACGGCGGATCGGTGTTGCTCAGCTCCTGCCCGGTCACCAGGATCAGACTGACGGGAAACGGCCCAGGCCCGACCAGCGCGGCGAACCCTGCCCCACCCCCCACCGCCATGGCGACCGCCACAGTCCGCGTCCGCTTCCGCGCAGGCGTCCGCGTCCCGCCGCCCCACACCCCGTCCCGCCAGCAGAACCCAAGCTGATACACCACCCCCCACACCAGCAGGTAGTTGAGCGCACCCACTGCCTCCACGCCTCCCGTACGGGACGACGACCCGGCGGCCGCGACAAGCACACTGACCCCGAGCGCAACGACCCCCGTCCCCACCGGCACCCGAACGCCCCACCGCTCGTGAAGGGCGTACATCAGTGGCGTCAGGGCGCTGAGCAGCAGATACACCGGCAGGAACCAGAACTGCATGGCCAACGCCCACCCCACCAGCGCGAGGGTGCCGGGATCCACGCCGAGGCCGACGCACACCCCGACGGCGAGCAGCACGAGCCCGCTGTACACGGCCGTGGGCAACATCAGCCGTACGGCCCGCTGCCCCACCCACCCCGCGACGGACGCCCCACCGGCCCGCGCCCGAGACCAGGACCCGCCGGCCGCATACCCGCCCGCCAGGAAGAACAACGGCATGATCTGAAAGCCCAGGGTCAGCCACTGCGTCCAGGGCACCGCCGCCAGCAACTCCGGCGCGCCGATCGCACCGTCCGGATGCCGGACCAGCCCGGTGATCACCCAGTGCCCGAGCACCACGAGCAGAATCGCCCAGGCCCGCAGAAAGTCGACGTACCGGTCTCTCCCCATGCGCCGCATGCTGCCCCGCCGCCCAACCCCCTTGCGCCGAAAAGCCCTTGTCGCAACCAACCCGTGCCCGAGCCGACACACCCCCGCATGCTTTCGCCCGCTACTCGGCCCCAGGCCGCGTCCGGCGCATGACGAGGATCGATCGCCTCGCCGGGCTCGGGGGGCCGCGACCACGACAGGGTGGTGAGCGTGTACGCAGGCCCCCGGGTCAGCGCGAACCGAGGCAGCCGCACCCCGAACTCGCCCGCGACGGCGTCCAGAAGCCATGCCCCCATGCTGGCAGCCACCACTGACAACGCCCCAGCACGACCGACGATCGCATGCCGAGCCCAAAGTCCCCGAGCCCGACCGAAATTGCTCCCTCGCGTCCTGGCGACGCTCCCGCCCCGCCCCGCCCCGCTCTGCGACCGCCCTGAACGGCAAGTCCGCCGAATATCTTGACGGCCTAAATGTTACCGGTAACATCCATATTCTTCGGATCATCACACCACCCCACACCGCAGTGGGCCGTCCGCTTCTGGAGTTCGCGTGAGCGACCACCCCACGGCACAGCGCGCCCCCGCGGCGACCCCACCCGACACCACCCCCGTCTTCACCACCCCCGCCGTGGCCGCCTCCTGCGCCGGCTTCGTACTCATCGGCGCACTCCAGGCCCTCTACGGCCCGGCGATCCCGGCCCTGCGCCAGGAGTTCGGCCTCTCACCCTCCGCAGCAGGCCTCGGCCTGAGCGCCCATTTCGTGGGCGGAGTAGCCGGCGTCCTCCTCTTCGACCGCCACTACGGCCGTACGAGCAACCGACGGATCCTCGCCACCTCGTTCCTCCTGATGGCAGCCGGCGCCGCAGGCTTCGCGCTCGCGCCGAACTGGCCTCTCGCCCTCGCCGCGGCCCTCCTCGCGGGCCTCGGCTTCGGCGGCATCGACTACGGCCTCAACCAGCTCTTCTCCATCGGCTTCGGCCATCGTTCCACCGCGATGCTCAACATCCTCAACGCCCACTTCGGCATCGGCGCGATCCTCGGCCCGGCCCTGATCGGCGCGGTCGGCGCCGAGCACTACCCCACCCTCTTCCTGGCCTTCGCCCTCGCCAACCTCCCCCTCCTCCTCTGCCTGAGAGGTGTACGCGACCACACCCCCAACCCCCCACCCCACGACGCCCGCCCCACCCCCGTCCACCGCAGCCTCACCACCGTCCTCGCGGTCTTCGTCACCCTCTACGTCCTGCACGTGGGCATCGAGGCAGGCGTAGGCGGCTGGGAACCCACCCACCTGGAGACCGTCGGTTACGCCGCGGGCACGGCCGCCACCGCCACCAGCGTCTACTGGCTGATGATGACCGTCGGCCGCTTCCTGGTCGCCCCGATCGCCCTCCGCTTCTCCCCGCAGGCCATCATCACCGTCTCCTGCGCCGGCATGACCGCCTGCCTCCTCCTGGCCGCCGTACCGAACCTGGCCCCCTACGCCTACGCCGGCGTAGGCCTCTTCATCGCCCCGATCTTCCCCACCGGCCTGCCCTGGCTCAACCGGACGGCCCCCCACGCCCGCCGCGCCGGCGCCCTGGTGATCGCCGCGTCCATGCTGGGCGGCGTCACAGCGGGCCCAGCACTGGGCAAGGCCATCGAGTGGTCCGGCGTGAGAACCATCCCCATCCTCCTGGCCACGGTCTCGGCCGCCTGCCTGGCAGCCACCCTCTGGCTGATCAGAGCAACAAGCAAAACACCCCACTGAGCCAAGCCACCCCGCGGAGACGGAGAGCACCCCGACGCACCCGCGGCCGCCGACGGCCGGGAGCGGGGGGGGGGGGGGGGGGGGGGGGGGGGGGGGGGGGGGGGGGGGGGGGGGGGGGGGGGGGGGGGGGGGGGGGGGGGGGGGGGGGGGGG
>NZ_JBITJV010000054.1:0-52201 GCF_044460385.1 Streptomyces sp. NPDC050121
ATCAGACGAAGGCCGCCCCCACGTCCGGCGAACCCCCAGGTGAGCGACTCAGTACGAGACACCGTTCGAGGCCGGAAGAAAAAGAACAAGCTCAGATCTCGTCTCGGATCTCGTCGCCTCAGATCTCGTCTCAGATCCGCACTTCCACCGTGCGGGCCAGTCGGTCGTGCAGGCCACGGCCGTCGCGGTCCCAGACCAGGGCGGGGACGGCCAGGCAGAGCAGGACCGTGCGCACCACGGAGCGCAGGGGGCTGACGGCGCCGGTGTCGGCGGAGACCACGCGCAGACCGAAGAGGCGCTTGCCCGGGGTGAAGCCGACCGTGCCGACCGTCAGGACGCTCATCACGAGGAAGAGGAGCAGGGCCCAGTTGCTGGTGGCGGGCCGATAGCCGTCCGTGATCAAGCTGTATGCGATCAAGACACTGAGGCCCCAGTCCACGGCCAGGGCGCCGAGCCGCCGCCCGGGGCGGGCGATCGAGCCCGGCCCCTCCTCCGGCAGACCGAGCTGCTCGCCCCGGTATCCGAAGTCGGCACCGGCGTCTTCCATGGCCGCGCGGGGTCCGGAGAGCCACGAGCCGATTGCGTCCCTGTTGTCCACGCGTCCACGGTACTGCGCCCGTTTCGCGATACGGACAGGTGGGGTACACCGGGCACGGTCCGGTTAACTTGTGCGAAACAAATGGGTCACGCCCGAGAAATCACGCGTCCCTAGGGTCGACGACAGCGTGTGCCACCGCACTGGCCGCACGAACGAACTACCACCCCGGCTCGACGGCCGGGAGTAGGAGGAGCTGGATGTTCCAGAACGCCGACGAGGCCAAGAAGTTCATCGCGGACGAGGACGTCAAGTTCGTCGACGTCCGCTTCTGCGACCTGCCGGGCGTCATGCAGCACTTCACGCTGCCCGTCGAGGCGTTCGACCCGGACGAGGAGCTCGCGTTCGACGGCTCGTCGATCCGTGGTTTCCAGGCCATCCACGAGTCCGACATGGCGCTGCGCGCCGACCTGTCGACCGCGCGCGTCGACTCGTTCCGCCGTGACAAGACGCTGAACATCAACTTCTTCATCCACGACCCGATCACGGGCGAGCAGTACTCCCGTGACCCGCGCAACGTGGCGAAGAAGGCGGAGGCCTACCTGGCGTCGACCGGCATCGCCGACACCGCGTACTTCGGTCCCGAGGCCGAGTTCTACGTCTTCGACTCCGTGCGCTTCGCGACCGGCGCGAACGAGTCCTTTTACCACATCGACTCCGAGGCCGGCGCCTGGAACACCGGCGCCCTGGAGAACAACCGCGGCTACAAGGTCCGCTACAAGGGCGGCTACTTCCCGACCCCGCCGGTCGACCACTTCGCCGACCTGCGCGCGGAGATCTCCCTGGAGCTGGCCGCGTCCGGCCTCCAGGTCGAGCGCCAGCACCACGAGGTGGGCACCGCCGGCCAGGCCGAGATCAACTACAAGTTCAACACGCTGCTCGCCGCGGCCGACGACCTCCAGCTCTTCAAGTACATCGTGAAGAACGTCGCCTGGCGCAACGGCAAGACCGCGACCTTCATGCCGAAGCCGATCTTCGGCGACAACGGCTCGGGCATGCACGTCCACCAGTCGCTGTGGAGCAACGGCACCCCGCTGTTCTACGACGAGGCCGGTTACGCGGGCCTGTCGGACACCGCCCGCTACTACATCGGCGGCATCCTCAAGCACGCCCCGTCGCTGCTGGCCTTCACCAACCCGACGGTGAACTCCTACCACCGTCTGGTCCCGGGCTTCGAGGCGCCGATCAACCTGGTCTACTCGCAGCGCAACCGCTCCGCGGCCATGCGTATCCCGATCACGGGCTCCAACCCGAAGGCCAAGCGCGTCGAGTTCCGCGCGCCCGACTCCTCCGGCAACCCCTACCTCGCCTTCTCGGCCCTGCTGCTCGCGGGTCTCGACGGCATCAAGAACAAGATCGAGCCGGCCGAGCCGATCGACAAGGACCTCTACGAGCTGGCTCCCGAGGAGCACGCGAACGTCGCGCAGGTTCCGACCTCGCTCCCGGCCGTCCTCGACTCCCTCGAGCGCGACCACGAGTTCCTGCTCGCCGGTGACGTCTTCACGTCCGACCTGATCGAGACGTGGATCGACTTCAAGCGCGCGAACGAGATCGCCCCGCTGCAGCTGCGTCCGCACCCGCACGAGTTCGAGCTCTACTTCGACGTGTGATCGGACCGCGCGTGCACCACGCGTGAGCCGTCCGGCGCCCCCGCTCTGTTTCACAGGGCGGGGGCGCCGTCGTATGGTTTCTGGCACTGCTGTTCGAGAACGGGGTACGGGGAGATACGGGGATGCCCGAACACGACGACGCGGAGCGGGAGTTCGACCTCCGGTGGGCGGACGACGCGACGCACAAGGAACCTTCGGCGCGGGCCCGGATGCTGGCCGCCCGCTGGAAGGAGAACCCGCCCGAGCCGGTCCCGTTCCGCGGCGACCCCGGGCCGGTCACACCGCGCCGGTCCTCCTGGGCGTCGACGGCGCTCGTGCTGGGCTGCGTGATCGCGGCGATCCTGCTGCTCGGGTACCTGCGGTTCCGGGCGCCGTATTAGAACGGGGGCGTGTACGGGAGCAGGGGCAATTGGTCTTACTGCCAGGGCTGTTGGGCCGCGCGGTGCTAGTTTTGTATCTCTTGGCTCACCGTCGGTATTCAGGTCGGCATCAAGAACGGTTGGTCCGGTGACAACAGCCCGCCCTTCGCGTACCGCCGTCGTCGTGACAGCGCTTCCCGTCGAGTTCTCCCCGTTGCTGGACTGTCTGCGGTCCGAGCACGCCCGGCCCAAGGGGCAGCGGAGAGTCAACGCCACGGTCGTACAGACGTTCGAGCTCGACGGCGTCTACGCCTCATGGACCGTGCACCTGGCCCAGGTGGGCGTGACGAACGTGGTCGCCGCGCTGGGCACGCACGGTCTGCTGGAGGTGCTGCGGCCGGACGTCGCGCTCCTGGTCGGGATCGCGGGCGGCCTCAAGGACGACATCCCGCCGGGGGACGTCGTGGTCGCCACCAAGGTGTACGAGATCCACGGGGCCAAGGTGTCGGCCCAGGGGCGCGGCGCCCGTCCCGACGCCGTGGACACCTCGCTCTCCCTGTGGCAGACGGCGCTGTACGCGGACGTCCGCATCAAGTGCCACTTCAAGCCGATCGCCTCCGGCGACGTCGTGCTCGACGCCAAGTCCGGCGACATCCGGCGCCGGCTCAGCAGCACCTACCAGGATGCGGCCGCCCTGGAGATGGAGGGCTTCGGCTTCTGCAAGGCGGCGCAGCGCCACCGTACGGAAGCCCTTGTCGTGCGCGGGATCAGCGACCGCGCGGACGGCGGGAAGGGCGCGGCCGAGGCCGAAGGCGGCCAGCAGCGGGCGGCCGCCAACGCGGCGGAGGTCGCCGTCGCCGTGCTCCTGCAACACCAGCCCGAAAGCACCGGCCCCGACACGCCGACACCGGGAACTTCCGGAACATCGGGGGCTTGGGAAACGCCGGGGTCCGCGGGGACGGCAGGCGCTTCGGGGCCCGCAGGGGCTTCGGAGACCTCGGGGCCAGTGGGGACGTGGGGGTCGGCGGGGGCTTCGGGGATCTCGGGGTTGGCGGGCGCTCCAGGAGCTCCGGGGTCGGCGGGGTCCTCAGGGGCTTCAGAGACGTTGGCGTCCGCTGGAGCGTCGGGGACAGCGGGGGCCCCGCAGTCGTCGGAGTCGGCGGGGATCACTGGGGCTCCGGGATCCGCGGGGGCCGCAGGAACTCCGGGGACAACAGGGACCGCAGGAACCCCGGGGTCGTCGGTGTCCGCAGGGGCTTCGCGGACAACGGGGGCGTCGGAAACGGCAGGGATCATGGGGGCTCTGGGGTCGGCGGGGACCGTAGGAGCTCCGGGGGCGGCGGGGGCCGCAGAGACGTCGGGGGCCGCAGGCGCGTCGGGGACGGCGGGGGCACCGCAGTCGTCGGAGACGGCGGGGACCGCAGAGGCTTCGGGGGCGGCGGGGGCCGCAGGAACTCCGGGGGCGGCTGAGACGTCGCAGGTCTCGGGGGTGACCTCTGTGGGGGCTGCGGGGGGATCGGGGTCGCCAGGGGGGTCGGGCGGCCGCCCCCCGCGTCGGTCGTTCGCGGCGCAGCTGCGTTCGGGCCGTGGGAAGGGCACCGGGACAGGTACCGGGAAGAACGGCGGGAAGCGTGGCTGGAAGGGCCGGGTGGTGGTCTGGGTGCCGCTCACCGCGACGGCGGTCGCCCTCGGGGTCGTTCTGCAGTCGTGCGGGAGCGGGGAGACCGAAGGCAAGGACGCCAAGCCGCTCTCCGGCTCCGTCTCCCCCAGCCTGGCGGCCTGTGAGCAGGCGAACGCCGCACCCCTGACCATCGCCGCCTCCGTGGACAAGTCGGAGCCCCTGCGTCTGGCGGCCGAGGCCTACGGCACCCGGGCCGCGGGCGGGAAGTGCCTGGCGATCAAGGTCGAGGACAAGAACTCGGGTGACGGGATGCGCGCCCTGGTCGCGGGCTGGGGCGAGTCCGACGGGGCGAAGCCGGACGTGTGGGCCCCGGCCGGCAGCACCTGGCTCTCGCTGGCCAGGGCCGAGGCCAAGGGGGCGAACGCGCAGCAGTTCCCCGAGCAGGCAGAATCGATCGTACAGAGCCCGCTGACCATCGCCATGCCGAAACCGATGGCCGAGGCTCTGAACTGGCCCGAGCGACGGTTCACCTGGAAACAGCTGGCCGAATGGGCGAAGAACGCGAACGGCTTCTGGGCGGATCACAAGAAGCCCGAGTGGGGCGCCTTCAAACTCGGCAAGACCAACCCGCGCTACTCCACGTCCGGGCTGAACGCGACCGTCGCCGCCTTCTACGCCAAGACGGGTACCAGCGGTGAGCTGGGCATCCCGCACATCGACAATCCCGACAACCGCGCGTTCGTCAAGAGCATCGAACAGGCCGCGGTCCACTACGGCGACACCACCCTGACCTTCCTCTCGAACCTCCGCGAGGCGGACCGGAGCAGCCCCCAGAAGGCCATGTCGTACATCTCCGCGGTCACGCTGGAGGAGAGCAGCGTGGTGGCCTACAACGCGGGCTACCCGTGCGGCGCGCTCAGCTCGGACCCCGACTGCAAGAAGACCGCCCTGCCGGACACCCCGCTGGTGTCGTTCTATCCGAAGGACGGCGTCCCGTTCTCCGACCACCCCTACATCGAGCTGAACGGGATGAGCTCCGCCAAGAAGGCGGTGGCCGACGACTTCCTCCGATACCTGCAGAGCCCCCAGGTCTACGGCAAGCAGTTCGCCCCTTACGGCTTCCGCACCCACGAGGGCAAGATCCCCAAGGGGTCCACACAGCTCGTGCAGGCCGCCGGAGTCCTGCCCGAGGCACAGTTCACCCGCATGCCGATGCCCAGGGGCGACGTCCTCGGCCATCTGCTGGAGATCTGGCCCGCGCTGCGCCGACGCGCCAACGTGCGCATCGTCATCGACACGTCGGAGTCGATGAACGACGTGATCCCCGGCGTCGGCGACACCAAGATGGAGCGGCTGAAGCAGGCCGAGTCCAAGCTGTTCGGCGAGTTCGTCGGCACCGACCGGGTCGGTCTGTGGAAGTTCTCCGACGCCTCCACCCTCCAGAGCGAACACGACTACAAGGAACTCGTGCCGCTCGGCCCGTACGACCAGAAGCTGGCCGGGGGCACCCGGGCCGGCCTGCTGGCCGACAACGTGAAGAACCTGGTGGCGGAGGGCGCGACCGGGCTGAACGACACCCTGGACGCCGCGACCGAGTCCATGCGGCACGACTACGACCCCCAGGCGATCAACGCGATCGTGCTGCTCACCGACGGCCACAACGAGGACAGCGGGAGCATCACGGACGCGGAGCTGCTGAAACGGATCGGGGACCCGGGCCGGCCCCAGATCCGGGTCTTCACCATCGCCTACGGGAGCGAGGCCGACCCGGACGACGCGCACGGCAGGAGCGCGCTCGAGGGCATCGCGGACGCCAGCGGCGGCAAGGACTACGACGCCAAGAAGGCCGAGACGATCGAACAGGTCATCACCAGCGTGATCTCCAACTTCTGACCGTTCCTGGAGACTGAGCGGGAGTGAGTCCTGTTGCCAGGGCTCGTTGCTCAGCCGGACGCCCCGAACGGTGTTGGGCGTCCTGGTCTGCCGCGTTCGCTCCGCGTCCGGCGCGCATGGATCGTGTCCGTGGTCCGGGGATGCGGGTGCGGCCCGCGGCCGGAGGCCGCTGTTGGGCAGCGCCTCACGCCCCGGGGCCTCCGGTCGGGCCTGGACGCTCCGATGCCCCACAGCATCGCTGCGGTGTTGTGGGGACGGTGTCGTCCTCCCCCAGTGCCTTAAAGGCCTGGGAGGTACCCCCATCCGGATCGGGTGTCCCAGGGCGCGTCTTATCGCCACGGCGGCCGCCTCGTGACACACCCGTGCGCACTCCATCGCCAGCAGCTCACAACCCTCTTGTTCCCCGTTCCTTTACTCTCCGCAGGGCCGATCTCGATCTGTCCATGGGCGGGGCGGGCGCACAATGGGCAGTGGGACGAGTGCCTGACTGCGGGGTGATGCAGATGCAGAGCCGTTTCCGGAGCGATCGGCAGCTGACCGTGCGGATGACGGTCACGATGTTCCTGCTCGGGTTGCTGTACGTGGCGTTCGTCGCCGCGCTGATCGTGTTGTTGAAGTCATGGCTGCTGGTCGTCGTGCTGGTGGCGGCGATGTTCGTCGCACAGTTCTGGTTCTCCGACCGGATCGCGATGTTCGCGATGCGCGGGCGGGTCGTGGAGCGCGAGGAGTATCCCGAGCTGCATGCCGTGATCGACCGGCTGTGTGCGATCGCCGACATGCCGAAGCCGGTGGTCGCCGTCTCCGAGATGGGCATGCCGAACGCGTTCGCGACCGGGCGCGACCCCGGCCACGCGGTGGTGTGCGTGACGACGGGCCTGCTGGGGCGGCTAAAGCCGGCCGAGCTGGAGGGTGTGCTCGCGCACGAGCTGTCGCACGTGGCGCACAAGGACGTGGCCGTGATCACGATCGCGTCGTTCCTCGGTGTGATCGCGGGGCTGATCGTGCGGTTCGCGTTCTACTCGCAGCTGTTCGGCGGCGGGCGCAGGGACCAGAACACCGCCGCCGTCTTCGCCGTCGTGATGGGTGTCTCCGCGGCCGTGTACGCGCTCAGCTTCCTGCTCATCCGGGCGCTGTCCCGGTACCGGGAACTCGCGGCGGACCGGGCGGCGGCGCAGCTGACCGGCCGTCCCTCGGCACTGGCCTCCGCGCTGACGAAGGTCTCCGGCGACATCGCCCGGATCCCGACGAAGGACCTGCGGACGGCCCAGGCCTTCAACGCCTTCTACTTCACCCCGGCGACGGGGCGGGAGCCCGGCATCGAGCGGTACTTCTCCACCCACCCGAGCCTGGAGCAGCGGCTCGAACAGCTCGGGCGGATCTCCGCCGAGCTGGGCGAGGCGGCCACTCCTGGGAAGGCGGGCTGAGGCGCATGGGGCTGCTGGACATCCTGCTCGGCAGGACGAAGCCGGTCGTGCCCGACCTCGATCAGCTGTTCGCGCTGCCGTCCGCGGCGGTGACGCTGGAGGCGGCGACCGGTTTCACCCCGACCGGGCAGGGTGCCGTGTGCTTCGCGACCGTCGAGGGCTCGGCCTTCGAGCAGACGCACCGCGAGGTACAGGCGCTCCTCGACGCGGACACCGAGCGCACCGGCCCCCCGGTGCGGCTGGTGCGCGACGACTACGGCTACTCCTGGCTGGTCTCACAGCGCTCCCCCGACGAGCTGTCGCTCCTGGTCAACGACCTGCACGCGGTGAACAGCGCGATGGAGGTCAACGGCTTCGGCCCACAACTGCTGTGCTCCCTAGCCGGGTTCGAGGAACGGACGGAGGGGACGGACGGGACGGGCGGGACGGCGGCCGGGGGCGGGCGTCGGCTGGCGCTCGTGTATCTGTACAAACGGGGTTCGTTCTACCCGTTCGCGCCGCTGCCCGGTGGTGGGCGGCGGCGCGACAACCCGTTGGAGCTTCAGGTGAAGGCCGCCCTCGCGAACGACCTGCGGATCGAGCAGGACCTGAGCCGCTGGTTCCCGGTGTGGGGAGCCCCCGGTCTCTGAGCCGGCCGTGCCGCTTCTTCTCTACCGGTCCGTGCCGAAGTACCGGGCGCCGAAGTCTCCGATGCCGGGGACCATGTACGCGTTCTCGTTGAGGCGCTCCTCGATCGCGGAGGTCACGATCCGCACCACGGGGTAGCGCTCGCACACGGCGGTGATGCCCTCCGGCACGGTGATGAAGTTGACCAAGACGATGTGCTCCTCCGGCACGCCGAGTTCCCGCAGGACCTCGATGGCGGCGAGCGCGGTGCCGCCCGTCGCGAGCATCGGGTCGAGCAGGAGGACGTGGCGGTCGGCGATGTCGTCGGGGAGCGCCGTGTAGTGCAGGTGGGGCTGCTTGGTCGTCTTGTCCCGCTGGATGAGGATCTTGCCGATCCTGATGCCGGGGACCACCGCGCGCAGTTCGGCCTCCATGCTCTCGCCGGCGCGGATGATCGGCACGCCGCACAGTTTCCGCGTGAAGCGCAGGCCCCGGTAGGTGCTGCCGACGGGGGTGGTGACGTCGTACGGCTCGAAGGGCAGGAGGTCCAGGGCCGCCTCGGTCAGCAGGCGGATGATGCGGCCGGCGTGGAAGACGAAGTCGTCGCGGCGGGCGTTCCGGTCGCGGACGACGGTGTGCAGGGCGCGGAGCTGGTCGGTCTGCGGGAGCAGGTGGACGTTGCGGTCGAGGTACGTCGCGAGCGTCGGCGCGGTCGTCGGTGCGGTGGTGGTCGCGGTGGTGGTCGCGGTGGTGGTCGCGGTGGTGGGCGCGGTGGTCATGCGGGGCTCCTCGTGTCAGGTGGGGGTGGTCAGTCGACGGGGGGCTGTTCGAACGTGGAGGGGAGTTCCGGCGTCGCGGTGAACTGGCCGGCGGCGACGCGGTAGATCGACCTGCCTCCCGTGCGGCGCCACATCTCACGCATGACGTAGACGAGCTTGGGGTTGTGCTCTTCTTCCTCCTCCACGGCCCGGGCGACGAGCCACTCCCACTCCCGGGCCCAGCGCGGATCGGCGACGTCGTCCAGGGCGGTGTCGAAGAGGCGGTGGAGCGCGGTCAGCTTCGCGGGCCGGGAGAAGTGGCCGCGGGAGAACAGCACGCCGAGGATGCCGGTCCAATAGCACCGGACCGCTTCGGGGCGCTGTTCGGCGGGGAGGGCGTCCGCGATGTGCCGCATCGCGTGCAGCGCGGTCATCAGGTGCAGCAGCAGGAAGTCGCCCGGTTCCGCCAGGTACAGCAGGGTGACCAGGTAGGTGAGCTGGTCCCAACTGGCGTCCGGGTCCTGCTCGGTGACCCAGGCGGGGGTGTCGTGGATCAGCGGGTGGCCCTCGCCGAGCATCCGGGCGATCCGGTACTGCAGTCCGGACCTGAGGAGCTCGGGGTGGATGTCGGCCGTCGTGTCGTCGACCAGGTTCTCCACCCAGGCGCCGAGTTGGCGCCGGTTGTCCTCCCAGAAGCCGGCGATGCGCAGCAGCGAGTCCATCGGCAGCTCGGCGCCGTGCGCGCCGGAGGGGACACCGCGCTCGGGGTGGCAGTCGACGTAGGCGAAGGCCAGGTAGGAGATGCCCTCGGCAGTCCGCAGTCGGTGAGGATCCGGTTGAGCCGCTTGGCCGAGGGCAGGTCGTTGCCGGTCCGGGAGCTGTAGCCGGAGGACATGAAGCCGAGGTTCAGGTCGTTCATCTGCAGGCGTTGCAGGGTGCGGCCCAGGTCGAGGTAGCGCCGCCAGGCGTCGGGGCTGGTCGCGACGAGGCTGACGGCGAAGCCGGAGCGCTCGTAGACCCGCTGGTTGATGGCGATGACGTGCTTCTTGAGGACGACGTCGTCGCTGATGCGGACGAGAGAGCCGTCGGCGTACTGGTACTGGCCGGCCGGGAGGCCGTCGACGCGGCCGGAGTGGGCCTGCACGTAGATGTCGAAGGCGTCCGGGTCGCCGACGGCGTCCCCGGACCGGAGCTCGAACGTGCCCAGGTAGTGGTCCTCCTCGGCGCAGTCGAGGCGGTCCTTGACGGCCGTACGGTACTCCGCGGCCCTGAGGCCGAGGCCGTGGGCCGGCAGTACCTGGTCGAACAGGCCGACCATGTGCCCGGCCTCGATCTCGAGGACCTCGCGGATGTTGTTGCGGTAGACCGGTTCGATCGCCCGGTGCTTGCCGAGGAAGTGGATCCGCGCCCCGGGCTCCGGCGAGGCCGGCCCGACGAGCACCAGGTGGTGGTGGAGGGGGTGGTAGTAGTACAGCCCCGGGGGCACCTCGCCCACGACGCCGTCGAGTTCGAGGTACAGCTGGGTGGCGTAGAGGGAGCCGGGTGAGGCGTAGGCGTACTTGGGCAGCAGCCGCTCGTCGCTGAGGTGCCGGCCGAAGTTGCGCAGGACGGCGCCGAGTTCGGCCCGGGTCAGGTCGGCGGGGGTGCGCGCCGGGGGCTGCGGCCGGGTGCGCGGGGCCAGCAGTCGCAGGATGTCGTCCCGGCCGACGGGTCCGCCCTCGTAGAAGCGGTACGTCTTGCGGGCGAAGGCCAGGGCGCGCTGTTCGGGGGTGGCTTCGGCGCCGGGGAGTTCGACCACGGGCCGGCCGTCGAGTTCGGCGGTGTCGCGGCAGCCGGGGTGCGACAGCTGGGCCCTGACCTGGAGCCTGCTGCGCTTGGACTGGTGGTGGGAGCCGTGGTTGCCCTGGTCCATCAGGGCGGCTTCCTTGGGGTTGAGTTCCACGAAGGCGACGAGGTTCTGGAAGCCGGTGGTGGTGTCGTCCCGGAGCAGGACGGCGGAGCTGCGGACCCAGTCGTGCGTCTCGATCGTCTGACGGATCTCGTCCAGCTCGACCCGGTAGCCGCGCAGTTTGACCTGGTTGTCCGCGCGTCCGACGAACTGCACGGTGCCGTCGGCGTTGAAGTGGGCCAGGTCGCCGGTCCGGTACAGGCGGGAGCCGACGGCGGCCGAGAAGGGGTCGTCCACGAACCGGTCGGCCGTGAGGTCGGGGCGTCCGAGGTAGCCCCGGGCCACCTGGGTTCCGCCGATGTGCAGTTCGCCGACCTCGCCGATCGCGGCGGGCTGCCCGAGCGGGTCCAGCACGTGGAAGGAGGTCCCGTCGACGGGGGTGCCGATCGGCATGGTCCGGGGCCCGTCCGCGACGGCCGCACGGTCCACCGCGAAGGCCGAGGCGTTGATGGTGCACTCGGTGGGGCCGTAGAGGTTGACGAGTGTGCAGGACGGCATAGTGTCCAGGCACTGCTGGGCGAGGCTGCGGGAGAGCGCCTCACCGCCGCTGAAGATCTGGCGCAGGGAGCGGCCGGCGGGCAGGTTCTCGGTGTCGAGGAGCGCCTGCAGGAGGGTGGGCACGCACTGCAGGGTCGTCACCTCGTGTCGTACGACGGTGGCGATGATGGCCTCGGGGTCGCGGTAGATCCCGGGGGCGCCCATCACCACCTTGCTGCCGCAGGCGGGGGCGAGGATCTCCCATTGTGCGGCGTCGAAACTCATCGGGGTCTTCTGAAGAATCGTTTTGCTGTCGTCGATCCCGCAGGCCTCGCGCAGCCAGCGCATCTGGTTCACGATGCTGCGATGCTCGATCATCACCCCCTTCGGCTTTCCCGTGCTGCCGGAGGTGTATATGACGTAGGCGAGGTCTTCGGGCCGTATATCGGGGTCGGAATCCGGTTCCGCGGCCGGATCACCGGCCTTCGTCGAATGCAAGGCCTCTTCGAGGGTGACGGCGCGGACGCCGGCCGGTGACAGTTCATGGAGCCGGGGCCGGAGTAATTCCTGAGTGAGGACGATGTCCACGCCGGCGTCCGCCATCATGTAGGCGATGCGTTCTTCGGGGTATTCCGGGGAGAGCGGCACATAGGATCCGCCGGCCCAGAGGATTCCCCAGATGTTCGTCACCAGGTCGAGCGAGGGCTCCATGAACACGCCGACCCTGCTGTCCCCGGTCACCCCGGCGTCTCTCAGAAAGCGGCCCAGTGCCTGGCTGTGGTGCAGCAGTTGGGCGAAGGTCAGGCTCTGGTCCTCGTGGACGACGGCGGTCCGGTGGGGCGCGATCCGCGCCTGTTCGACGAGCAGGTCGGTCATCACGTGAGTGCTCATGGACCTCTCTTTTCCGCATGACAGGAGAACGGTGGTATTTCCTCGTCCGATGTTCGGAATTCCTCGCCGGCCGGTGCGGGTGGCGGCTGCAGCAGCAGTGCCGGGTTCCTGCCGTTCGTCGATATTTGCGTGACGAACTCATGTGCTGGTGGCGCCTTCTGCTACTTGCTGATCAAAAGCCTAGGACGATCTTCACCGTGCGGTCAATGGGGCCCATGAACATTTCCGAGGAATGCGAATTCCGGGCATGACGGAATTCAATAGGGCCGGATGGTGTGAATTTCGCCGCAAAAGGGAAGCGAAATGTGAAGTCGACGCGAAGGCACGAAGAACGAAGGCACGAAGGCACGAAGGCACGAAGGCACGAAGGCACGAGGGGGGCGGGAAGGGTGGGAGTACGGGAGAGCCGGAGAGAAGAGAAGGGTGCCGGGTCAGCCGATCTGGCGGTTGCGGCCCGCGAGCAGGCCGGCGCCGATCTGGACCAGGGTCAGCACCATGATGAAGACCAGCGGCACCCGCCAGCCGTCGCTGCGGTCGTAGAGGACGCCCACGACGACGGGTCCCGGCATCGACAGCAGATAGCCGAAGCTCTGCACGAACCCGGAGAGCCGGACCACGGTGGCGCTGTCCCGGCCGCGCATGCTGATCATCGTCAGGGCCAGCGGGAAGGAACAGTTGGCGACGCCCAGCAGGAACGCCCACAGCCAGGGCGCGTCGGCGGGCGCGGCCCACAGTCCCGCGTAGCCGGCCAGTCCGCACAGACCGATGGCCGCCGCGATCCCGCTCTGGTCGCGCAGTTTCCCGGCCGCGGCGGACAGCGCGAAGGACAGCGGCACCCCGAGCAGTGAAGTCCCGGAGAACAGCAGGCCCGCGGTCCCGGCGGACAGTCCGGCGTCCCGGAACATCTGGGGCAGCCAGCCGATGATGATGTAGGCGGAGCTCGCCTGGAGCCCGAAGTAGGCCGTGAGCGCCCAGGCGGTGGGGTCACGCGAGATCCGGCTTCCGGGGCGCGGCGGCGACTCGCCACCGCCGGCGGCCGCGCCCACGGCCGCCGCCGCACTCCCCGCCGCGCCCCTCGCCCCGGCCGCCTCCGCGGACCGCCGCGCCGCGTCCCCTGCCGGTCCGTGGTGGCGGGCGAGGGCTGTGCGGGCGACCAGCGAACTCGCCGGCATGATGCGGACGCGGTTCGCGAAGGCCGACACCGATGACGTCGCCGAGGTGCGCGGTGCCCTGGAGATCCGGGCGGCGCGGCTGGCCTCCGCGCGCCGGACGCCGGAGGACCTGGAGCGGCTCGACGCGCTGCTGGTCCAGCGGGAACAGGCCTGGTCGGCCGGTGACCGGGTCGGCTTCGTCAACGCGGACGTGGCGTTCCACCTGGCCGTCGTCTCGGCGTCCCACAACACGGTCCTGGCCGAGTTGCACGCGGACCTCGGCGAGGTGATCCGGGACTCGCTCCTGGACCACTTCGGCGACGCGTTGCGCCCCGAGCAGTTCCAGGACCACGCCCGTCTCGTCGACGCCATCCGCGCCCGCGACAGCGACAAGGCGGCGTACGAGTCCGGCTCCTACATGGACTGCGCTCCCACCCAGGCCGGCGAATAGACGCGGCCTACCCTCGGCACATGAGCGAACTGACCCATTTCACACACGAGTTCGACGGTGAACGGCTCAGCGGCGTCCACGGCGGAGGTCGCGGTGACGGAAAGGCCGATGGCGGTGAGGCCGACGGCGGTGGTCCGCACGGCGCCACCGCCGTTGTGCTGCACGGCGCGGGCAACGGCAGCAAGGAGCGACTGCTGCCGCTGCTCCGGGAGTTCACGGCCCAGGGCTGCCGCGTCCTCGCCTTCGACTTCTCCGGGCACGGCGAAAGCACCGGCCAACTCGGGGAGTTGAGCCTGCGCCGACGCTTCGAGCAGGCGTCCTCCGTGATCGACGCCCACGTTCCGGCACACGCGCCGCTGGCGCTCGTCGGGTTCAGCATGAGCGGACAGACGGTGGCCGACCTCGCCGCCGAGTACGGCCCCCGGGTGACGGCCCTGGGACTGTGCTCGCCCGCCGTCTACTCGGCGCAGGCGTGGGAGGTGCCGTTCGGGGAGGGCGACGGGGAGTTCAGCGCGATCATCCGGCGGCCCGGGAGCTGGCGGGAGGCGCCCGCCCTCGACGTGCTGCGGGCGTACGAGGGCCGGGCGGTGCTCGCCGTGCCGGGCACGGACGCGGTGATCCCGCCGGAGGTGACCGCGGCCGTCCAGGACGCGCTGGCCGCCCGCGCCCGGTACACGAGGTTCGAACTCCCCGATGCGGGACACCGTCTGGGGCTCTGGTTCCACGACCACGCCGACGACCGACGGGAGTTCGTGACGTCCCTGCTGAACCCGCCTCTGCTGAACTCCCCGCATTCGTTGCGGAGTTGACCTCAGACCCCTGGCGTGGCCGTCACCACCCGCGCGTCGATCGCCGCGGCCAGCGCGGCCTGGTCGGCGGCGGTCTGGATGGCGTAGGCGAGGGCGAAGTCGGCGACGGCGCGTTCGAAGGTGTCGGAGCCGCCCAGGTAGCCGGCGATGGCGAGACGGTCACCGGAGCGGGCGTGCGCGCGGGCCAGGGCGGTGCCGCACAGCCGGGCGTAGCCCAGGAGGTCGGCCGGGGACATCCCGGCGACGGCGGCGGAGCCCTTCATGTCGCGCAGTTGGCGCCAGTAGAAGGCGCGGCCCTGCGGCCCGGTCATCCAGCCGAGGAAGATGTCGCCGGCGGCCTGCAGCAGCCGCTGCCCGGCGACGACCCGGTGGCCGGGATGGACGTAGGGGCCGGTCGGCAGGTGTTCCTCCAGGACGGACGCGCGGGCCTCCTTGACCTGCAGGAACAGCGGATCGTCGGTGTCGCGGCCGGTGAGCAGCACGATGAAGCAGCGCATGCCGACGCTGCCGACCCCGACGACCTTGCGGGCGGCGTCGACGAAGTGGTAGCGGTCCAGCAGCGCGCGGCGCTCCCCGGCGAGGGTGGAGCGGTAGTCGCTGAAGATCTTCCGCAGGGAGGCGCCGTCGGAGGCGCCGGCGGGTTCGAGCAGCGGCGGGTCCTGGATGATGCGGCGGTGTCCGTCGACGACCTCGGTGAGCTTGTCGAGGGCCTGCAGGCCGGTGCGGCGGCGGGCCCTGGTGAGGCTCGCCTCGACCCGTTTGCGCCGTCGGGCGGAGCGCAGCAGGGGCACCAGCTGGTCGGCCTCGATGTGTTCGTACCAGACGGCGAGTTCGCCGAGCCGGGACAGCCGCCGTATGCCGGTGCGGTAGGCGGCCACGGACTCCAGGGCGGCGCGGTGCACCTTGGTCTCGGGGTGGCCGTTCTCGCGGGCGGCCACGGCGACGGAGACGGCGAGCCGTTTGACGTCCCACTCGAAGGGGCCGGGGAACGTCTCGTCGAAGTCGTTGAGGTCGAAGAGCAGGGCCCGTTCCGGGGAGGCGTACACCCCGAAGTTGAGCAGGTGCGCGTCCCCGCACAGCTGGACGGTCAGGCCGGTGTGCGGCTGTGCCGCGAGATCGGCGGCCATGACGGCGGCCGAGCCGCGCAGGAAGGCGAAGGGCGAGTCGGCCATCCGCCCGTAGCGGACCGGCAGCAGCTCGGGCAGCCGGTCCCGGCCCTGCCGCTCCAGCACGGCTACCGGGTCGGGCCGGTCGACGGGCGGGAGCCAGGCGGCGTGGGCGGAGCGGGAGACGCGTCTGCGGGCGTCCCTGCCGCGCCGGGCACGCTCGTCGGGGGCGGTCATCCGTGTCTCCTGCACATCACGCCTGCCTCCCGGTCGTCACAGTGCCTGCGGCTTCCTGTTCGCAGTGAAGGCCGGGAGCGGGGCCCCCGCATGCCGGGTACGGCGAACGGGTGACGACGGCGCCGGGCCCGACTGTCAGTGGCGTCGGGCAGGATGCGGACAGGGACGAGTGCCGGAAGCGGACAGCGACGAGGGGTGGAGGCCGGATGGGTGACGGGCTGCGGTACATCGGGGTGGCGGAGCGGCGGGCCAGACTGGCTCTACGGCACCGGCTGGCCCCCGGGGCGCGGGTCGCGACCCCCGAGGCGGTGGCCGACGCGCTCGTCGCCCTGCACGGTTCGGACCCGGCGACGGTGTATCTGGCGGTCGGCGCCCGCCTCGCCGACGCGGCGGCGACCGTGCCGGACACCGACCGGGCGCTGTACGTGGACCGGAGCCTGGTGCGCATGCACGGGATGCGGCACACGGTCTTCGTGTTCCCGACGGAGTTGACGGCCGTCGTGCACGCCTCGACGGGTCTCGCGGTCGCGGCCCGGGAGCGGGCCGCCCTGGTGAAGGACATGGCGAAGGCGGGCGCGCCGGACGCGGCCTGGCTGAAGGAGGTCGAGGAGTCGGCGCTGGCCGCCCTGGCCCGGCTCGGCCAGGCGACGGCGGCCGAGCTGTCCCGTGAGGAGCCGCGCCTGCGCGAGCAGTTCGTGTACGCGGCGGGGAAGAGCTACGAGGGCGTCCACACCGTGGTGACACGGCTGCTGAGGGTGCTGGGCGTCGAGGGCAAGGTGGTCAGGGGCCGCCCCCTGGGCTCGTGGACGTCGAGCCAGTTCCGCTGGGCCGTGGCCCCCGAGCACCCCGAACTCCCGGTGGCGGACGCCCAGTCGGAGCTGCTCAGACACTGGCTGACGGCGTGCGGCCCGGCCACCGAGGCGGACCTCAAGTGGTGGACGGGCTGGCGGGTCACGGACGTCCGCCGGGCGCTGACGGCGATCGGGGCGCGGGCGGTGACGTTGGACGAGGGCACGGGGTACGTCGTCGAGGGGGACGAGGAGCCGGTGACCGGCGCCGGGGAACCGTGGGCGGCCCTGCTGCCCGCCCTCGACCCGACCGCGATGGGCTGGCAGGGCCGGGACTGGTACCTCGCCCCGGAGCTGCGCCCCGCCCTGTTCGACTACAGCGGGAACGTCGGGCCGACGGTGTGGTGGAACGGCCGGGTGGTGGGGGCTTGGGCCCAGCGCTCCGACGGGCAGATCGTGTGGCGGATCCTGGACGAGGAGGGCGTGGGCGGCGAGGCGAAGGCGGCGATCGGGACAGAGGCGGAGCGGTTGGGGGCGTGGCTGGGGGCGACCCGGGTGACGCCGAGGTTCCGGACGCCGGTGGAGAAGGAGTTGGCGGGGCAGTCGGCGGGGCAGGTGGCGAGGTAGGTCCGGGTCGGCTCACTGGGCCGCGCCGGGACCGGGCGCCGATGGGGGTCCCCCCGGTTCGAGCGAAGCCGAGAACCGGGGGAGAGCGGCGGCGCCCGGCGCCCGTCTCACCGCGAGTAACGCAACAACGCCCGCACCATGTGGCACGTCGTGTCCGACGGCGGGTGAACGCCGATCAGCTGCGCCGTGCTGCGGATCTTCTCGTTGCGGGCCTGGTTGGGCAGGTAGACGCCGAGGTCGAGCAGGGCGATGGCGAGGCGCATCGCCTTGAGGCGGCGGTTGTGCATGACGTACCAGTCGCGCGGACGCCCCGGCGGCAACGGCCGCTTCTCGACGGGCACATAGGGCAGATCGAGCTGGACGGGACGCTTCGCGGTGGACTGGGTCGGCAACGGCTTCGGCTTCAGTGCGGCAGCGGGCACAGGCATCCTCCTGTCGCGGTCAGGGTCCGGCCGGCACCTCCGGCGAACCCTCGAACACTGCTTCTATTCTACTGCCCACCACTGACAAACGCCCCTGATCACAAGGGCTTTCGGTGACCTGGACCGCTACCGTGTGACTCATGGAAATCTGGATCAACCCCGCCTGTTCCAAGTGCCGCAGCGCCCTCACGCTCCTCGACGCCGAGGGCGCCGACTACACCGTCCGCCGCTACCTGGAGGACGTGCCGAGCGAGGACGAGATCAGGGACGTGCTCGACCGCCTCGGCCTGGAACCCTGGGACATCACCCGCACCCAGGAGGCCGCCGCCGAGGAACTCGGCCTGAAGGACTGGCCGCGGGACGCGAGCGCACGCGGACGCTGGATCAGTGCGCTCGCCACACACCCCAAGCTCATCCAGCGCCCGATCATCACGGCCGACGACGGCACCGCGCTGGTGGCCCGCACGGACGAGGCCGTTCGGGACGCCCTGTCCCGTTAGCCGGTCAGGCAACGGTGCGCCTGTTGGTCGGCGGATCGTCGGATAGCCAACGGTTTGTCGGTTGGTCAACGGTTTGTCGTGCGGCGGGAGTCGAGGCCGTACACGCTGTTACTCTCCGCCGCCATGACCTTCGGTGATCAAGGATTCCCGTACGGGCCGCCGGACCCGTACGCCCAGTTCATGGCCGAGCAGGAGCGGATACGCAGGCGTCGGCGGACCCGGCGCACGGCGGTCGCGGGGACCGGCGTCGTCCTCGTCGCCGCCATCGCCGCCGGCGCCGCACTGATCGCGGACGAAGACGGCCGCGGGGGCAGGGACGGGGACCGCAACGACGTGAGCCGGGCCGTTTCCGCTCCCCCGGCGGCCGGCGCCCCTTCCGTGGACGTCACCCTTCCCTCCGACGCCCCGAGCTCGCTCCCCTCCCTGCTCGCCCGCCCGATCATCCGGCCGGAGCAGGCGTTCCCCTCGACGGGCGTCCGGCTGAAGGACGGCTCCCGGTTCACGCGCGTCGATCTGGCCACCACCACCGACTGCGCCCGGGGCATGTCGCCCGAGCTGGCCCAGCTGATCGAACAGGGCAAGCCCTGCTCCCGGCTGACGGCGGCCCTGTTCACGGACGCCGGCCGGCGCTCACAGGTGACGGTCACCGTGCTCAGCTTCGCGCGGGTCGAGGACGCCTCGCGGGTGTTCGCGATGGCCTCGATGGACCCGGTGACGTACCAGGTCGTCTCGCTCGATCCGCCCCCGGAGGCCGGTCTGCCGACGGTGCCGCCGGGCTCGGCGGGGGTCTTCCGACGGGTGATGACCGTTCGCTCGGTGATCTTCGCGAACGGACAGTGGGGCGACGGCGCGGAGAGCGGGGAGGCCGAACTCACCGCACAGACCGAGGGGTTGCTCCGGCACGTCAACGACACGGTCGTGGCATACGAGGAGGGCAAGGGCGGCCGGGGCGACATCGGCGGGACGGGCGGCCAGGGGTGACCATGGCACGTGACGCACGTCACTTCCGCTGACTCCTGTAACCGCTGAGTCACCGCGTTCGGTATCTCGTACATAGCGGCGTACGCTCCCCAACCTCTCAGGAGGCGCGCATGCCGCGTAGGAGAAGTCTCGGTACGAAGAAGAAGATCGCGCTGCTGGTGAGCGCGGCGGCGGTGGCGGGAGGCGGCGCCTTCGTCATGGCGAGCACCTCGAACGCCGCGCAGACACCGCAGAACGCCAAGCCCCTGGCCGCCGCGGACTCCAACGTCTGCCAGGGGCTCGCCACCGCCCTCGGCAACAACCAGAGGTTCATCGACGGGCAACGGGCCGATCCCGACGCCCAGTCGACGGCCCGGATCGCCAACCGCGAGGCGGTCATCGCACAGATCAAGGTCCAGCAGCAGGCGTCCGGTTGCACGGTTGGGGAGTCGGCTCAGGACTCCCAGACGACGCAGCCTTCGCAGGCAGCCTCCACCCCCGCGGGAAACACCGGAAACACCGGCACTGCCGGTAACACCGGAAACACCGGTAACGCGGGAAACGGCGGTGCCGCCGCCTCGGGCCGGCAGGTCTGCAACGGGTCCACGGTCACCCTCTCCGGAGAGGGCGGTGCCCCGGCCGCGTCGAGTAACCAGTTCCCGGCGGGGACCAGGCTGAAGGTCACCAACCTGGACAACAACAAGTCCACGACCGTCGAGGTGACCTCGGTCTCCGGCAGCTGCGCCCTGCTCAACAACGCGGCCTTCGAACAGGTCCGTGAGCCCGGCAAGTTCCTCATCCGCCGGGCCGTGATCGAGAAGGTGGGGTGAGCCTCAGGAGCGAAGAATCCCGCTGAGGCGCCGACCCCTACCGGAGGGCCCCGCACCGGAGGGCCCGCCCGGGCCGTCGCCTCGTACGTGTCACCGGTCCTGCTGTTCGCGGCCACGAGCAGCAGGACCTGCACGTGCGGGGGCCGAGAGGTGAGCCGCACCACAGAACCATCCAGGTAACACGGGGTTCACATTCGAGCAATGATCGGGAAATCGCCTGTTGACAAGCTGCCGGTCAAACAGGCGGCGCCTCAGTGCCGCAGCGCCGCAGCACCCGCAAGTGCGTCAGACACACCCCCGAAGGAAGTGGCCCGTGACCTTCAAGGCTGAGTACATCTGGATCGACGGCACCCAGCCGACCGCCAAGCTCCGCTCCAAGACCAAGATCATCGCGGGTGAGCCCGCCGGTCTGGACGCGCTGCCGATCTGGGGCTTCGACGGGTCCTCCACGAACCAGGCCGAGGGCCACTCCTCGGACCGTGTCCTCAAGCCGGTCTTCACCTGCCCCGACCCGATCCGCGGCGGCGACGACGTCCTCGTCCTGTGCGAGGTCCTCAACATCGACATGACGCCGCACGAGTCCAACACCCGTGCCGCGCTGGTCGAGGTCGCCGAGAAGTTCGGCTCCCAGGAGCCGATCTTCGGCATCGAGCAGGAGTACACGTTCTTCCAGGACGGCTACCCGCTCGGCTTCCCCAAGGGCGGCTTCCCGGCCCCGCAGGGCGGCTACTACTGCGGCGTCGGCGCCGACGAGATCTTCGGCCGTGAGGTCGTCGAGGCGCACCTGGACAACTGCCTCGCCGCCGGTCTCGCGATCTCCGGCATCAACGCCGAGGTCATGCCCGGCCAGTGGGAGTTCCAGGTCGGTCCGGTCTCCCCGCTGGAGGTCTCCGACCACCTGTGGGTGGCCCGCTGGCTGCTCTACCGCACCGCCGAGGACTTCGGCATCTCCGCCACCCTCGACCCCAAGCCGGTCAAGGGCGACTGGAACGGCGCCGGCGCGCACACCAACTTCTCCACGAAGGCGATGCGCGAGGGCTACGACGCGATCATCACCGCGTGCGAGTCGCTCGGCGAGGGCTCCAAGCCGCTCGACCACGTCAAGAACTACGGCGCCGGCATCGACGACCGTCTGACGGGTCTGCACGAGACCGCCCCGTGGAACGAGTACTCCTACGGTGTCTCCAACCGTGGCGCCTCGGTCCGTATCCCGTGGCAGGTCGAGAAGGACGGCAAGGGCTACATCGAGGACCGCCGTCCGAACGCCAACGTCGACCCGTACCTGGTGACGCGTCTGATCGTCGACACCTGCTGCTCGGCGCTGGAGAAGGCCGGCCAGGTCTGATCCCCGGTTTTTCCCTGACAGGGGCGCCCACCCTCACGGTGGGCGCCCCTTCTGCGTATCGTGCGCTGTCATGGGGAGCGACGCGGCGGACCGACGGAGATCGGCGCGGGCGTGCGGACTGGCGAGGGACGTGCCCGGCCTGATGCGTGCTGCCGTACCTGGCCGCCGACGGTTCGGCGCTGCGGGCGGCGGCGGTCACCGCGCTCGCCCGGACGCTGGCCCCGGCAGCCGTCGAGGAGGCCGTACGGCTCGTCGAGGAGGAGCCCCGCCCGTACGAGACCTTCCGCGCCGCCATCGCGGTGGCCGAGGAGTTCGGGGCGGAGGCTCTGCCCGTGGCCCGGGCCGTGGTCCGGCGCCTCGGCGAGGCTCCGCCCCGTCTACTGGAGGTCCTCGCACGGTTCCCCGAGGTGGCGGTGGACGGCTTCGAGGAGCTCACCCGGCTGCTCGCCCGCACCGGCACCGGATACCCGGCGGCCGCGGTCGCCGTACTGGGCCGGCTGGGGCCCGCCGCCGGTGACGCCGCCGAGCGGGCGCTGCGGGCCTGCGTGCTCGACCGCCAGCACTCGTCGGTCTCGGGGGCCGCCGCCGTCGCCCACCACCGGGTGAGCGGGGACCCCGGTCTCGCCCTGTCCTTCGTCCGGCAGGAGACGAGCGCTGGGTTCCTGGGCCCGGTGATCGACTGCGCGCGTGAACTCGGCCCCGCCGCCGCCCCGTTGCTGCCCTGTCTCGAGCAGGAGCTCGCGGCCGGATCGCCCCTCGCAGCCCTGGCCGTCTGGCGCGTCACGGGCCGCACCGAGGACACCGTCGGCCCCTTGGCGCGGCAGGCCGCCGAGTGGACGAGGTTCTACTCCGGCACACCCCACCCCTTGGTGACGCTGACGGAGATGGGCCTCCTCCCCCGCTTCGCCGTGGACCCGCTGCGGCAGGGAGCCGAATCCCCGCGACGGATGATCCGTGACCTCATGTACGGCGACGCCCTGCACCCGGACTACGTGGTCCGCGACGCCGTCCGGAACCTGCTGGCGACGGCCCGCATCGTCGACTGACGCCGACGCCACGTCAAGGAAGCGTCCAAGCTGTGAGAGGAGGCTCCTGTAACGGGCGGGTGTCTGCTTCAATGGGGCCATGGCCAGCTTCCAGAAGTACACCGCGACGGGTCGCCATGACCTCGAGCCGTTCTGGCCTTCCCGTCAGCACCACGACTTCGACCGGGTGTGTTGCCGCGCGACGAACGCGTCGGCCCTCTAAAGCCGTACACCCCGGCCTTCGGCCGACGCGAGACGACGTACGTCCCTCCCGACGAACCTCTCGCGCGAAAGAGCTGACCTCTCATGGCGACCACTCGTTCTCTCTCCTCCGCCGCTCTCCCCTCCCCCGTCGCTTCCGTCTCTCCTGTCTCCCCCGTCCAGAACGTCTCCCGGCACCGACTGCGGGCCGTCGATCCGGACGACGTGGTGCAGGTCGCGGATCTCCTGCCGCCCGGCGCCACCTGGCTGCCGGCGCCGCAGCACACCCTGCCCAGCCTGCCGGGCCGGCCGGCGATGGTCGGCTACCTGGTGCTGATCCCGGCGGACCAGCAGCAGCCGTTCCAGCCGGTCCCGGTCCCGGTCCCGTCACCGGAAACGGCGACCGGGACGGCAACGGCAACGCAGCCGGGCGCCGGTGCCCCGCTCGTGCGGATCGACGCCGTGCAGCGCACCGCCGAGGTGGACGGGCGGCAACTCGACCTGACCTACCTGGAGTTCGAGCTGCTCGCGCATCTGGTGGCGCACCCGAACCGGGTGCACACCCGCGACCAGCTCGTCACCACGGTGTGGGGCTACGGCCATGTCGGCGACGGCCGCACGGTCGACGTCCATGTCGCCCGGCTGCGCCGCAAGCTGGGCGCGCAGCACCGCCAGTCGATCCAGACGGTGCGCCGGGTCGGCTACAAGTACACGCCGCCGACCGGCCGCTGACCCTCTCTGCCCTCAGCTAAGCAAGGTACCGTCCCGCGTCGCGGCCGGGCAGAGTCACCGGCATGAGACTTCTGGTGCTGGGTGGTACGGAGTTCGCGGGACGGGCCGTCGTCGAGGCGGCCCTCGGGCGCGGCTGGGAGGTGACGGTCCTCAACCGGGGACGGCACGCCCCCGTCCCCGGAACACGGTCGCTCACCGGCGACCGCACCGCCCCCGACGGCCTCGACGCCCTCACCGAAGGGGAAGCCGGCGCAGCGGGGACCTGGGACGCCGTCGTCGACACCTGGTCTGCGGCGCCCCGCGCGGTGCACGAGGCGGCGCGGCTGCTGCGGGGCCGCGCCCGCCGGTATGTGTACGTGTCGAGCTGCTCGGTGTACACATGGGCCCCGCCCGCCGGCTACACCGAGGACGCGATCCTCGTCGAGGGCGCGGAGCCCGACGCCGAGCACACCGACTACGTCCGGGACAAGCGCGGCGGCGAACTGGCCGTCCTCGACGCCTTCGGCGCGCAGGACTCCGTCCTCGTGCGGGCCGGGCTGATCCTCGGCCCGCACGAGAACGTCGGCCGGCTGCCCTGGTGGCTGACCCGGATCGCCCGCGGCGGCCCGGTCCTCGCGCCCGGCCCGCACGACCTGCCCCTGCAGTACGTCGACGTCCGCGATCTCGCCGAGTGGATCCTCGGGGCGGTCGAGCGGGAGCTGAGCGGACCGTACAACCTGATGAGTCGTCAAGGACACGCCACCATGGGTGAGTTGCTGGAGGCCTGTGTCAAGGCCACCGGGTCATCGGCCGAACTGCGCTGGACCGCCCCAAAGATCGTCCTCGACGCGGGCATCGCGCCGTGGACCGAGCTGCCCGTGTGGGTGCCGCCGGGCACCGACATGCACGACGCCATGCACGCCGCCGACGTCTCCCGGGCGGTGGCCACCGGGCTCGTCTGCCGTCCGGTCCAGGAGACCGTCGCCGACACCTGGACCTGGCTGACGTCGATCGGTGGCACGGCGCCCCGGCGGCCGGACCGGCCGCCGCTGGGCCTGGACCCGGAGGTGGAGGCGAAGGCGCTGGGGACTGTCCGGGGGATCCGGTCGCAGGAGGAGAGCGGCAGCGCCTGATCAAGGCAGGTGAGCGGGGTTCGCCCCGGCGGCCGGGGCGGGTGCGGCCGGCCGTGAAGGTGTATCTGGCACCACCTCCCGACCGGGGGCTTCGGGCCAGTGACCGGCGGCCCGAGGCTCGGACAGACTGACGTCATGAACACCAACACGAAGAGCGACGGCAGGGATTCGAGGGCGCGCGGCATGGCCCTCGCCGCCGCACGGGGACTCGTGCTGGCCGTCGTGGCGCTTCCGTCGGCCGTCCTGTGCTTCACCCTCTCCCTGGTCTCGCTGGCGCTGATACCGATCGGGGTCGGGCTCGTCACCACGCCGTGGGTGGTGAAGGGGGTGCGGGCCTACGCCGACCGGCGGCGCTCGCTCGCCGGACAGTGGGGCGGGGTGCGCATCGCGTCGGCGTACCGGCCGCTGCCCGACACCGCCAACCCGTGGACGCGCACCGCCGCGTTGTTGCGGGACCCGGCGACCTGGCGGGACCTGCGGTGGCTGCCGGTGGACATGACGGCCGGGTTCCTGACCGCGCTCGCGCCCACCGTTCTGGTCCTCTATCCGCTGGAGGGGTTCGCGCTGGCGGCCGGGCTGTGGCGGGTCCAGGGCGCCTCCGACGGCCCGTACTGGTACACCTTCGTGCCGGTCAGCGGGCAGGTCTCCGCGTTCGCCGCCGCCGCTCTGGGCGCGGTCATCCTCGTCTTCGCGTACCGGTACGCCGTGAGCGCGTTCCAGGGACACTTCCGTCTCACCCGGGCCATGCTCACCCCCAGTCAGGCCGAACTGGCCGAGCGGGTGCGGGTGTTGACCGAGACGCGGCGGGACGCCGTGGACACCTCCGCCGCCGAGCTACGGCGCATCGAGCGGGACCTGCACGACGGCGCCCAGGCCCGGCTGGTCGCGATGGGCATGGACCTCGGCACCGTCGAGATGCTCCTCGACAAGAACCCGGGGAAAGCCAAGGAGCTGCTCGCGCAGGCCCGTCAGTCGTCCGCCGAGGCGCTCGCCGAACTGCGCGACCTGGTGCGCGGCATCCACCCGCCGGTGCTGGCGGAACGTGGACTGGGCGACGCCGTACGGGCGTTGGCGCTGCGGCTGCCCCTCGCGACGGAGGTGACCGTGGAACTCCCGGGCCGGGCCGAGGCGCCCGTGGAGTCGGCGGCCTACTTCGCGGTGAGCGAGGTGCTCACCAACGCGGTCAAGCACTCCGGCGCCGACCGGATCTGGATCGACCTGCACCACACGGACGGCCATCTGCGGATCTCCGTCACCGACAACGGCAAGGGCGGTGCGGTCATCGGGTCCGGGTCGGGCCTGCCCGGCATCGAGCGGCGACTGGGTACATTCGACGGCGTCCTGGCCGTCAGCTCCCCTGCCGGCGGTCCCACCATGGTGACCATGGAGATCCCTTGCGTGTTGTCCTAGCCGAGGACCTCTTCCTGCTGCGGGACGGTCTCGTCCGGCTGCTGGAGGCCTACGACTTCGAGATCGCCGCCGCCGTGGAGAGCGGGCCGGAACTGGAGCGGGCCCTCGCCGAACTGGAGCCGGACGTCGCCGTCGTCGATGTCCGGCTCCCGCCCACGCACACCGACGAGGGCCTGCAGTGCGCCCTTCAGGCCCGCCGCGAGAAGCCGGGGCTGCCGGTGCTGGTCCTCTCCCAGCACGTCGAACAGCTGTACGCGCGAGAGCTGCTCGCCGACGGCAGCGGCGGGGTCGGCTATCTGCTGAAGGACCGGGTGTTCGACGCGGAGCAGTTCGTGGACGCCGTACGCCGGGTCGCGGCGGGCGGTACCGCGATGGACCCGCAGGTGATCCAGCAGCTGCTGGCCCGGCGCTCGGGCGACGGCCAGGGGCCGGTGGACCGGCTCACTCCACGCGAACGGGAGGTCATGGAACTGATGGCGCAGGGCCGGTCGAACGCGGCGATCGCCGCCAAACTGGTCGTCACCGAGCGAGCCGTCGCCAAGCACACCGCCAATATTTTTCTGAAGCTGGGTTTGGAGGTCTCCGACGACGACAACCGCAGGGTACTGGCGGTGCTGGCCTATCTGGACCGGGACCGGTGAGCACCGCAACTGGTGTGCGCTGTGGGGGCGTTGGGGCCGGTTTGTCGTACGGACCTCTCATCAATTTCTGAGAAGGCTGAACACCTCTGG
This sequence comes from Streptomyces sp. NPDC050121, assembly GCF_044460385.1. Classification (NCBI taxonomy): domain Bacteria; kingdom Bacillati; phylum Actinomycetota; class Actinomycetes; order Kitasatosporales; family Streptomycetaceae; genus Streptomyces; species Streptomyces sp. NPDC050121. The sequence goes on from NZ_JBITJV010000054.1 coordinate 26,620, forward strand.
GGCGACGTTCGTAAGTGAGGGGGCAGCTTCACTCCTGTCGGGCGCCTCGATGCTGCCCCGCAAGGAAGTCAGAGGAGTTCAGATGGGACGCAACACACGTAAACGCCGTTCGTCGATGGGCACGAAGGCCCTGGCAGCATCGGCGGCCCTTGCGCTCGGCGGGGGCGGGCTGATCTGGGCGAACTTCTACGCCTCGGCGGACGATTCGAACAACTCGGGTCAGAACTCGACCTATGCCGCCACCGCGGCCGCGCAGGTCGCCACCATCTCCTGCCCCGATGTCGGGCAGAAGTTGACGAACGTTCCTGACCGGGCCAAGCAGGGTGTCGCGACCGAGCTCGCGAACCTCGACAAGCAGATCACCGAGGCCTACGCCCGGCTCGCCTCCACGCGCCAGGCACAGGCGAACGACCCCGGGTTCGTGCAGAACGCGATCGTCGGCCCCCTCAAGGAGAAGCGGGGCGCCACGATCGACCGGATCCGGATCGACATCCAGCGTGTCGGCGGCCAGTTCGACAACCAGCTGAGCCAGCTCGCGGCCTGCACCACGCAGGGGGCGAACAACACCAACGCCGGCCAGGCCGGCGGCCAGCAGCAGAACGGCGGCCAGAACAACGGCGGCCAGAACAACGGCGGCCAGAACAACGGCGGCCAGCAGAACGGCGGTCAGCAGAACGGCGGCCAGAACAACGGCGGCCAGCAGAACGGCGGCCAGAACAACGGCGGCCAGCAGCAGAACGGCGGCAACGGCGGTCAGGCCGGCAACGGCCCCGTCGCGTCGGACTTCGTCGACATCACGAAGGTCCAGGCGAACGTCAAGGCCAAGCCCCGCAAGAACGGCCAGGCCTCGAACGGCACGTTCAGCGTGTCCTGCGGCGTGAACGCGAACAAGAACTTCAACACCGACAACGTGATCGTGGCGCCCGGCGTGACCAACGGCGCGCACCACACGCACGACTACGTCGGCAACCAGAAGATCAACGCCTTCTCCAGCAACAACACGTTCCTGCAGGGCGGGACCAGCTGCCAGAACAAGAGCGACCTGTCGTCCTACTACTGGCCGGTGCTCCGTCTGCAGAACGGCACCCAGGAGTTCGACCAGAACAAGGACGGCGGCGGCAAGGAGGGCAACGTCGGCAAGATCCTGACCGCCAAGCAGGCAGAGATCAAGTACGTCGGCAGCCCCACCAGCAAGGTCGTCGCGATGCCGCAGTTCCTGCGGATCATCACCGGTGACGCCAAGACCACCACCAACGGTCTGGCGAACGCCAACGCGCACTGGAGCTGCACCGGCTTCGAGAACAAGGTGCAGCTGACCGAGCAGTACCCGATCTGCCCGCAGGGCAGCAGCGTGGTCCGCTCGTTCGCCTTCCAGAGCTGCTGGGACGGAAAGAACATCGACAGCGCCAACCACCGTTCGCACGTGGCCTTCGCCGACGCCAACGGCAACTGCCAGAACGGCTTCAAGGCGATCCCGCAGCTGACGATGCGTCTCATCTACGACGTTCCCGCGCCGGTCATCCAGAACGGCCAGGTGAAGAACGCCTACGCGGTCGACGGCTTCCCGGAACAGCTCCACAAGCCGTCCACCGACCACGACGACTTCATCAGCATCACGAAGAACAACCTGGCGAACAAGATCGCCAACTGCGTCAACAGCGGCCAGCGCTGCCAGTGACACAGTGACGGAATGAGAGAGCCGGCGGTGGGAGATCCCACCGCCGGCTCTCTGCTGTCCGGAGAAGAACCAGAGTTCAGTGACCCGCGTGCGCGGAGTGATCGGTCCCCTCCTCGATGTCCCCGCCGAGCGTGGTGCGCAGCGCGGCGACCGTGTCGTCCTCGCCGACGGCCACCCACTTGCGGCCGACGAGGTAGTGGCCGCCGTAGTCCTTGGCCGTGTTGATCCACTCGCGCAGTCCGCGGTCCGTGGCGAACGTGGCGAGAACGAATTTGCCGTCGGCGTTCTTGCAGATGGCCTGGCGGATCTCGTCCGCGTCGGTCTGCATGTCCGGTGCGCACTTCACGTCGGCGGCCAGTTGCTCCAGGCTGCCGGTCGCCACCTTGGGGATGGACGCCTCGGCCTTCCCGGAGCCGCCGGTCGCACATCCCGTCAGCAGCAGCGCCGCCGCGGCGGCCGCCGCGGCGAGCGTCGGTCGGGTCATCTTCATCTGTTCCTCCAAGCGAGAGCCTCGTCCTGGATACGGCTCCGGCGCACGGTCCGCTCAAAATACCGGCGCCCCACCGGGCACGCCTGTGCGAAGGTGTACCGGTGCACCAAGACTGGGAAGATCGCGTGACCGCCGCCTGGGCCACCTTCGACGACTATCCCGAGGAGCGGGCGGCCGAGTTCCGGGCCGTCGTCGACGCCCTCGTCGCCGAACTCCCCGAGGACAGCCCGCTGGGCCTCTTCGAGCGGGCCTGCGCCTGGGACTCGACCGGCCACAGCGACAGGGCGGCGCCCCTGTACCGGGAGGCGATCGCCCGCGGGCTGAGCGACGTGAGCGGCTACAAAGGCCGCCGGGCGAAGATCCAGCTTTCCAGCTCCCTGCGCAACATCGGACAGGCCGAGGAGGGCGTCAAACTCCTCACCCCCGAACTGGACGGCCCATCCGACGAGTTGGACGACGCCGTGCGCGCCACCCTGGCGCTGTGCCTGTCGAGCCTGGGCCGCGACCGGGAGGGCCTGTCCCTGGTCCTCGGCGCGCTCGCGCCCCATCTGCCGCGCTACCAGCGCTCGATGGCGAACTACGCGAAGGCGCTCGTTCAGGGCTGAGCCGCCCGGCGGTGACCATCCATGGCGTCACTCGTTCTGCTGGACGTGCAGTCACAGGATGTCGCCCCGCGCCCCGCACCCGGTTCCGCCACCGACCTGAGCGTCGACGTCGAGCAGGCCGAGGCCGCGCTCGTCGAGCACTACCCGCGTCTGGTCCGGCTCGCCTATCTGGTACTGCCGCCCGGCCTCGGCCGCGGTCGCCGCGTTCTGACCGCCCACGCCCTCGCCCAACGCGCCCTGCCCCGGCGCCGCGCCTGCGCCCCCGTCATCCCGGCCCAGTCCACCGGCCGGGACGGCGACCCCGGATACGCCTACGTCCGCCTCCAGGTGGTGCGTACGGCGCTGGAGGCGGGGCTGCCGCTGACGCTGCGGGCGTGGCCCAAGCGCGCGCAACTTCCGCCGCTGCTCCCCCAGGTGTGGGGACTGCGGCTCTTTCCGCGCTCCGGCGGCGCCGACGAACTCGCCCTGGACCAGCGCCTGTCCGCCCTGTCGGGGCCCGCCCGGGCCGCCTATGCCCTGCGTGGCCTGGAGAAACTCCCCGACGGCGATGTGCGCGAGGTCCTGGCCGAGGCCGGCGTCGAGGATGTGGAGGCGGCCCTGCGCGAGGCCGGCCGGCTCCCCGCCGCGCAGTACGCGCTACTCGACTCCCCCGAGTTCGACGCCTGCTCGCTGCAGGCCCGCCCCACCGATCTGATGCGCCGCCGCCAGCACAGCAGGGCGGCGCTCGCCGCCGTGGCGGCCCTCGCGGTGTGCGGTGCCCTGGTCGCGCTGCCCGGCGGCGGCTGGGGACCCGACGGGGCGGCCGCGCCGGTGTACGCGCAGAACCCGGCCGCCGAGGCCGCACTCGACCCCGGGCGGCTGGTGAAGGTCTCCCCCGCCGCCTGGAAGACCTCGGCGCGCACCGACTTCTCGGCCTGGCCCGCGCGCGGGCCGCTCACCGGCGACGCCGCGCTGCTGCGCCGCGCCCTCGCGGTCTGGGCCCGCCCCGGCGAGAAGGTCCGCGTCTCCGCCACCCCGGAAACCCCCTTCGGCGGCCCCGCCGGACCGCCGCAGCTCCTCTACGCGGGCGACGTCGACAACGCGCGCGTGGTGATCCTCTACGACGGTCTGCGCATCGCCCGCTACGCCGAGCCGAGGGACGGCACGGCCGGGGCGGCCCTGGACTTCGCGCGGGTCGACGGCGCGACCGGCGCCGAGGCGAGCGCGCTGGTGCTGGAGCGGGCCGACGGCAACGTCCGCTATCTGACGGCCCCCTGGGTGACGAAGGCCGGCGAGCGGGACCTGTCGAAGCCGGGCGCCGGGGTGATGGAGCTGGCGCTGACGGACGGGATCACCTCGCCGCTGGCCAGTCCGGCCACCCAGACCGGCGCGTGCACGACATGGAACGTGCTCCAGCTGACGGACGCCTCCGGCGCCCACCTCCTCAGCGACCTCGGCGAACTCGTCCCCGCCCGCCTCACCGCCGGCCGCCCGACCGCACCGAAGGAGGCGACCGGTACGGAGGCGCTGCGGACCTGGGCGCCGTTCGCCTGCTCGCTGGCCGACGCGCGCGGACAGGGCGTACGGACGGTCAACGCGTGGGCGTACACCCGCCAGCAACTGCCCGACACGTGGGGGTCGGCGGCCTGGGTGTGCACCCGCGCCGAGACCTGGCGGGGCGACGGCAGCCGGGTGCTGGCCCAGTTCCACACGCCGGGCGGGCTGTTCGGGGCGGCCGTGGCGAAGGCCGGGGATGTACCGGCGTGCGGGCCGCGCGACCCGCATGTGCTGGCCGGGGTGCTGTGGAAGTCGAAGGGCGGCGACTGGTACCTGCTCGCGGCCGGCGACAAGGACACGGCATCCATCCGGTCCACCGGCGGGGTGCGGGGGTCAGGGCAGGGCAACCACCTGACGGTCCCCGCGAAGCAGGGCGCTCAGGCCGGCCTGAAGGGCAGGCTGACGGACGGACGGTCGATCAGCGGCCTGCGCTGACGCGGAGCGCGAAAAGTGACGGATCAGGGTGAACACCAGGGCCGGTCCCGTCCATTCGGGGCCGGATTCGATCGGTAAGGTGTTCGCATGACTACCGGGGTTCGTCGCAGAATGGGAGTCGAGGAGCGTCGGCAGCAGCTGATCGGCGTCGCCCTCGAACTGTTCGCCCAGCGTTCGCCCGACGAGGTCTCCATCGACGAGATAGCCGCGGCCGCGGGCATCTCGCGCCCCCTTGTCTACCACTACTTCCCCGGCAAACTCAGCCTGTACGAGGCCGCGTTGAAGCGGGCGTCGGAGGATCTGGCGGGCCGGTTCGCCGAGCCGCACGAAGGACCGCTCGGCGCCCGGCTGCTGCGGGTGATGCGCCGGTTCTTCGACTTCGTCGACGCGCACGGCCCCGGCTTCTCCGCCCTGATGCGAGGCGGCCCGGCGGTCGGCTCCTCGACGACGAACGCCCTCATCGACTCCGTACGCCAGATCGCCTACGAGCAGATCCTGTCGCATCTGGCCATCACCGATCCGCCGCCGCGACTCGAACTGATCGTCCGCTCGTGGATCTCGCTCGCCGAGTCGACCGCGCTGATCTGGCTGGACGGGCGGCGCATCCCGCGCGAGGAGCTGGAGATCCAGCTCGTGCGCGACTTCGCCGCGCTGACCGCCGTCAGCGCCGCCTACGACGACGAGGTGCGCGCGCTGCTGCGCCCCGTGCTGGGCGGCGAGCCGGCCGACGGCCCCTTCGGCGACCTGGTCACCCGGCTCATCGCCCTCGCCTCATGAGCCACCTGATTCAGCTGAATCAGCTGGGTCAGCTGGGTCAGCTGGGTCAGCTGGGTCAGCTGGGTCAGCTTTCGTACTTGCGGTAGGACGGGTCGAGGTCGCGGACCTCGGCGGAGGCGTGCAGCACGAAACCGTCGCCCGTCACGTGCTCGCGCAGCAGTTCCAGCACGGTCTCGGTCAGCTTCGTCTTCGTCTCGTCGGTGCGGCCGGCCAGAAGCCCGAGCGTCACGTGGACGACCGCGTGTCCCAGCTCCTCGGGCTCGTCGTAGCCGAACGCGGTGAAGGGGGCGGGACGGAACAGGGTCTTGCAGGCCTCCGGCTTGGCGGCCGCGATCTCGACCACCGAGGTGTGCAGGGCCCGCGCGAATCCGGCCAGGTCGAAGGCGGACGCCATCGTGGCCGAGTAGTCGACGGTGATCTGCGGCATGAACACTCCCCTGCTAGGACGAAAACTGGGCTCAGCCTAGTTCGTCAGCCTCAGGGCCAGCATGGCGATGTCGTCGTCACGGTCGTGTCCGAAGTGGGTGAGGAGGGTGTCGCAGAGGGCGTCCAGGCCCGGCATGGCGCCGGTGGCGGCCGCGCGGAGGTGCTCCATGGACACCGCGAGATCGGTGCCCCGGGTCTCTATCAGACCGTCGGTGACCATGAGGAGCCGGTCGGTGGGCTCCAGGAACAGTTCGGTGGGCGGGGGGTGGGGCACGCCCAGGCCGAGCAGCGGGCCGGCCGCCTTGGCGTAGTCGGCGCTGCGGTTGTCCCGGACGATCAGCGGCGGGAGGTGGCCCGCGTTGGCGATGCGGGCCCGCCCGGTGCCGGGGTCGAGCAGCACCAGGCAGACGGTCGCCGTGACCTCGGGGTGGTAGCGCTGGAGCATCCGGTCGAGGCGCTCGGCGAGCACCGCCGGGTCGCTCTCGTCGACGGAGTAGGCGCGCAGCGCGTGCCGGATCTCGACCATCACGGTGGCCGCCTCCAGCGAGTGCCCGACGACGTCGCCGACCGCGGTCAGTACCCCGTCCTCGGTGCGCAGGGCGGCGTAGAAGTCGCCGCCGATCTCGGTCTCCCGCGACGCGGGCACATAGCGGACGACGACGTCGACGCCCGGCAGCTCGGGCAGCCGGTGCGGCTGGGGCAGGAAGCTGTGCTGCAGGGTGAGGGCGACATGCCGCTCGACCTGGTACATGAGCAGCGGCTCTGCGGCGAGGACGGCGGCCTGCGCGAGCCGCGCCAGCAGGGACTCCTGCTCGGGGTCCACCCGGCGGACCTCGCGGGTGGGCGTGGCCAGGCACACCGCGGCCCGGCCGTCCTGGGTGGGGATCAGCACCAGCCGGGCGTCGTGCTGCACCCCCGGCCGGAAGAACCCGGCGGGCCACAGCGGCGCGGCCACCGTGGTGATCCGCACCCCCGCCTGCCCATGGGCGAGGCGGCGCAGCAGGGCGGTCACGGCCCGGTGGGCGCCCGCGTCCGGCAACGCGAGCGAGGTGCGGTTCCGGGAAACCCCGCGGTACAGGTCGTCGTCCGGGCCGAGGACGAACGCGGCGGCGGGCGTGCCGGTGAGCCGCGCGGCGCCCTCGGCGGCGGCGTCGGCGAGTTCCTGCGGGGACCGCGCCGCCTGGATGGTGACGACCGTCTCGGACAGCGAGGCCAGCCGCCGCGCGGCCGCCTGGTCGTCGGCCCGCAGCCGGGCGGCCCGCACCGCGGCCCGGACCACCGCGTCGATCTCCTCGGGCGCGGCGGGCATCGCCAGATGGGCCTCGCCGCCCGCCTCCAGTCCCTCGGCGCGGTCGCCCGGGGCCGCCTCGCCGGCCGAGAAGTGCACGACGGGCAGAGAGGCCATGTGCGGCCGGGCCTTGAGCCGACGGCACAGTTCGAAGCCGCTCATGTCGGGCAGGCCGACGTCGACGAGGGCCACGTCCGGCAGAGTGCCCTTGCGCAGCCGTACGTCCAGCTCGACGAGCGCCTCGGCGCCGGTGCCGACCGCGACGACCTGGTGGCCTGCCCGGCGCAGCACGGCGCCCAGGGCGAACCGTCCCGCCGCCGTCGGGTCCACGACGAGCACGGTCGCGTCGGTCCGTCTGCCGCTGACGTCCATGTGCCAACTCTCGGACTCGCCGATGGAGCAGGCCTGGTTCAAGGCCTGCTCCACCAAGGTAATGCCCTTGTCCAGGGCGTGCTCCCAGGTCGTGCTTCTAGGGCTTCGTGCGCGAGAACACCGCCACGGTCCGGGCCGGCACGGCGAAGGTGCCCGATTCTGCCTCGTACGACGAGGACTTGACGGTGGTGTCCGTGCCGGACGCCTGCGCGGGGTGCAGCCGGTATCCCGTGCCGGCGAGCGTGCCGACCGTCTGCTTCTGTGCGGTCGGCGTCGCGTTGAACACGACGACCAGGTCACCGAGTTCCATGGTGATGACGCCGGGCGTCTCGTCCTTTCCGGACAGCGGGAAGGACAGCGCCGACTGCACCTGCGGGGCCGTCCGGAGGGAGAACGCCGGCTCTGTGGTGCGGATCCGCAGCAGGTCCTGGTAGGCGGCGGAGGTCGCGGTGATCTGCGGGCAGCCCACGCCGACGGTGGTCAACAGGGGCTTGGCGTAAGGCCACTTGGACGCGTTGTCGGCGGCCGGCGGCAGCCCGCGCCCGAAGCCGTTGCCGGCGGCGCAGTTCCAGTGGATCGCGTTGAACCAGTCACCGCTGTCGAAGGAGTTGCGGTCCAGGGACTTGGAGCGCAGCAGGTCGGTGCCCGCCTGGGACAGCGCGGGCCCCTGGGAGAGGGCGGCGGTGGCCAGGGCGAGGACCTGCATACGGGAGCGGTCGGACGCGGCGGTGCCGGCCGGCAGTTTGTAGGCGAGGGCGTCGAACAGGGACTCGTTGTCGTGCGCGTCGACATAGGCGAGGGCGTCGCCGGGCGCGTCCGCGTAGCCGGCCGGGGCGCCGTTGTAGTCGACCTCGGCGCCGGTGACGTCATGGCCGTCGGTGTCGGTGAAACGGTAGGCGGCGAGGTTTCCGGAAAGGCCGACCTTGATGAGGTCCTGGTAGTGCAGCAGTCGCGCCTTCTGCTGCGCCGAAGTGCCGTTCACGGTGGAGGAGTTGGGGTCGGTGTAGAGACCGGACGCGAAGCCCTGGACGCCCGGGTCCTCGTCGAAGGGGCCGCCGCCGCGCACGGCGTCACGGGCGCGGTCGGAGAAGGTCGCGATACCGGTTTTGGCCATGTTCTTCTGCGTCGCCTGCACGAACCGGGCGTCGTCGGCGACCTCGCCGAAGTTCCAGCCCTCGCCGTACAGGATGATCTTCTTCCCGTCGACGCCGTCCTTGGCGAGGGTCAGCGCGTCGAGCGCGCGCCGCACCGCGAGGATGTTGGCCTTCGGGTGGTGTCCCATGAGGTCGAAGCGGAACCCGTCGACCTTGTACTCCTTGGCCCAGGTGACGACCGAGTCGACGACCAGTTTGCCCATCATGGCGTTCTCGGTCGCCGTGTTCGCACAGCAGGTGCTGTTGGCGACGGACCCGTCGGCGAGCAGCCGCTGGTAGTAGCCGGGCACGACCTTGTCCAGGACGCTGGTCGCCGCCTGGCCGCTCGCCGCGGTGTGGTTGTAGACGACGTCCATGACGACCCGCAGGCCGTCCTCGTTCAGCGACTTGACCATCGTGCGGAACTCGGCCGTACGGGCCGTGCCGTCCGGGTCCCTCGCGTACGAGCCCTCGGGGACCGTGTAGTGGTACGGGTCGTATCCCCAGTTGTAGGCGTCCTTCGCGGCGGTCTTCGCCACGCACTCCTGCTGCTTGTCGGAGTCGGCCGGATAGGAGGCGAGGTCGCAGTCGGGGGTCGCCCGGTCGGCCTTCTTCTCGGGGACCGTGGCCATGTCGAAGGCGGGCAGCAGGTGGACGTACGACGTGCCCGCCTTGGCGAGCTCCCGCAGGTGCTGCGAGCCGTCGCTGTTCTTGTCGGCGAAGGCGCGATAGGTGCCCTGGTCCTTGGCCGGCACGCTGGTGTCCGCGACGGAGAAGTCCCGGATGTGCAGTTCCTGGATCTGGGCGTCCCTCAGCGGTACGGCCTTGGGCTTGGCCAGGCCCGACCAGCCGCTGGGCGCGAGGGATCTGTCGTCGAGGTCGACGACCAGGCTGCGCGCGGAGTCGGCGGTGAGGGCCACCGAGTAGGGGTCGGTGACCTTGTTGACGACGACCTTGCCGACGCTGGGCGCCCACACGGTCACGACGTACCGATAGGGCTTGTTCTTCCAGGACGCGGGGCCGGTGACGGACCAGACGCCGGTGGTGTCGTCGCGCCGCATGGCGACGGTGGAGCCGTCGAGCTCCAGTGCCATTTTCTGTGCTGTGGGGGCCCAAACGGCCAGCGTGGGACGGTCGTTGTGGAAGGTCGGGCCGAGGCGTGCTCGGGTCGCGCCGGCGTAGAGGTCGTCGAGCACGCCCGCGATCTGCACGCCCGTCGCCGCCGGCACCGCGCCGTTCACGGCCCGTTGGGAGGCGACGAGCTGACCGCTCAGGGCCTCACGCACCCGGTCCCGGTCCCGAGGGTCGACGGACCAGGCGGTGTAGGCCTTGAGGTGCGGGTACTTGGCCTTCTGGGCGTCGGTGAGGGCGGTCTTCGTCAGCCGCAGCCACCTCGCGGCCCCGGTGAGCCTGCCGTCCGCGACGGCGATCGAGCCGTCCCGGCTGTACAGCAGCTGGGTGGAGGCGGCGGCGTCGGAGCCGTTCCAGGCGACCGTGTTCCGGTCGATCCAGACCGCCTTGGACGTCGTCAGGTCGAGGGCCGCCGCCGAACCGGCCGGCTGCGGCAGCAGGTGCTTCTCCTGGCCGTTCAGCAGCCACACCTCGTGGCCGCTCGCGGTGAGGTCCAGCGACCGGTCGGTGGGAAGGTCCTTGTCGTCGCCCTTGTGGAGGATGTAGCTGAGGCTCGTGGCACCGGCGGTGAGCGGCACTTCGAAGACGGCGCCGTAGGCGTCGGTCCGCACCGGCTTCAGCGGGTTCGACCACTCGGTGGGGTTCGCGGCGCCGGTCCAGACGTGCAGACCCCAGCCGTCGTAGTTCCCGTCGGCGCGGTGGTAGTGCAGGACGGCCTTCGTGGCGTCCTGCGCCGGAAGGTCGTCCGGCTTCTGTGTCCGTACGGTGTCCTTGCCCTGCTCGATCCAGACCTCGCCGGTCTTCGTGACGTCGATCGTGCGGTCGGTGGAGACGTCCTTGTCGCCCTGCTTGTCGATGACGAGGAAACCGACGTTCGACGCACCCGGCTTCAGCTTGACGTAGGCGAAGGCGCCGTACGCGTCACGGCCGACGAAGGGATGACTGTCCGGCCAGGTGGTCGCCTCGCCGTCGGCCAGGTCGCCCCAGGCGTACAGGCCCCAGTCGCTGTAGTCGCCGTCGGTGCGCTTGTAGTGGACGATCGCGTAGTCGCGGGAGGAGGCGGTGGGGGTCTCCTCGGCGGGCGGGGTACCGGTGGCGGAGCCGGCGGTGGCACTCGCCGTGCGTCCGGCCGCGTCGACGACAACTGCCTTGTAGCGAAGGGCGGTTCCGGCCGGCACGTGCTTGTCGATGGTCTGTGTGACCTTGTAGGGGGCGTGGTCGGCGGAGCCGAGGGTCTGCCACCTGCCGTCGCCGACCTGGGCGGCGAAGACGACCCGGTTGAGCTGCCCTCCTCCCCCGACCTCGGCGCTCAGCTCGACCGTTGCGGTGGCGCCGGCGGCGGGGGCGTGGAGGGCGAGGGTCGGCTCGGCGGTGGGGGCGGGCGGCTTACGGGCGGCCTTGAGGACGATGGCCGAGTCCGCCGGAACGGTTACCGTGATTTTCTTGTCGGCGCCGGCAGTGACTGTTGCCCGTGTGCCGTAGATCCCGCGGAACGCCGTGTTCGCGGTACCGGTTTCGAAGGTCGCTTGCGTCGTCGTGGCCGCGTTGTTGAAGGCGACGACGTACTCGGTGGTGTCCTTGCCGACGCCGTTGCGGGAGAAGGCGTAGACGCCGGGGCCGTCGGCCGCGTAGCGCTCGGTCTGGACGCCGTCGGTGAGGGCGGGGTTCGCCTTGCGCAGCCCCGCGAGGGCGCTGATGTGCCGGTAGAGCGGGGCGCCGGTGTCGTAGGCGTCGCTCGCGTGGGTGCGGTCGGTGCCGATCTCGTCGTCGTCGAGGTAGTCGGCCGTCCTGGACGCGAACATCGTCTGGCGGGCGTCCTTGTCGCCGCCGGAGCCGGTGAAGCCCTGCTCGTCGCCGTAGTAGACGACCGGGTTGCCGCGGCTGAGGAACATCAGCTCGACTGCGAGCTTGTCCTTGGCGAGGAGCTGGGCGTCCGTGGCCCTGGGGTTGTCCTGCTTCAGGAAGTACCCGATGCGACCCATGTCGTGGTTGCCGAGGAACGTGACCTGCTCGTACGCGTTGGCCTTGTCGGTCGTGTACTTGTAGTCGTCGGCGAAGACCGAGGCCAGCCTGCGCGCGCTGCCGCCCTGGGAGGCGTAACTGCGCGCCGCGTCCTGGAACGGGAAGTCGAGCGTGGCGTCGAGGCGGCCCTGTGTGACGTACGGGGACGTGATCGAGGTGTCGGCGGAGTAGACCTCGCCGAACATGAAGAAGTCGTCCCGGCCCTGCTTGGCCGCGTAGGCGTCGAGAGCCGTCGCCCACTGGGTCCAGAACTCCATGTTCACGTGCTTCACGGTGTCGATCCGGAAGCCGTCGATCCGGAAGTCCCGCACCCACCGCTGGTAGATCTTCTCCATCCCGCTGACGACCTCGGGACGCTCGGTCCACAGGTCGTCGAGCCCGGAGAAGTCCCCGTACGTCGTCGACTCACCGGCGTAGGTCGAGTCGCCGCGGTTGTGGTACATCGTCGGGTCGTTGAGCCAGGACGGGACCTTGGCGTTCCTCTTCGCGGCAGGGACCGTCGGGGTGCGCGGGAAGGAGTCGGCGTCGACGGCCGGAAACTTGCTGCCGCCGTTCGCGCCGGCGGCGCCACCCGCGTAGTCGGCGTCGTCGAAGGGCTCCCCGTCCTTCGTCAGATACGGGAACGCCCCCTTGGAGAGGTAGTCGTAGGACTTCTGCTCGTAGTCGACGACGTCGGCGGTGTGGTTGGTGATGACGTCGAAGAAGACCTTCATGCCCTTGGCGTGCGCCTTGGAGATGAGGGTTGCCAGGTCCTTGTTGGTGCCGAAGTGCGGGTCGACCTGGGTGAAGTCGGTGATCCAGTAACCGTGGTAACCGGCGGAGGCGTTGTTTCCCGTCCCCTGCACGGGCTGGTTCTTGAAGATCGGGGCCATCCAGATGGCGGTGGTGCCGAGGCCCTTGATGTAGTCGAGGCGCTGGGTCAGGCCCTTGAGGTCGCCGCCCTGGTAGAAGCCCTTGTCGGTGGGGTCGTAACCGGTGGTGAGCCGGGATCCGGTGAGACCGCCGGTGTCGTTGGAGGAGTCCCCGTTGGCGAAACGGTCCGGCATGACGAAGTAGAACTGGTCGCGTGTGTCGTCGTGCCGGGCGGGGGCCGCGGCCAGCTTCGCGTCGGAGGGCGGTGGGGGCGGGCTGTCCGCGTGGGCCGCGAGGGGCTGCACGAGGGCTGCGGCGAGCGCGGCGACGGTGACGGCCGCGACCCGTCCGGCTGGTGGTGCGGTGCGGCGCGTCGGGGGCGCCGGCCAACTCGGTATCACAGGCGGGAACTCCTTGCGATGACGGCTCTCTTGGGTCCGACCCCGACGCCGCGGGACGGCTTCTTCCCCGGGCGCCCGCGTGACCGTATCGCCGACGAAAGGTTTACAGCAAGAGGCTTGCAATGCACGGCAAGAACTTTCACGAGGCCCCTTGAGGGGCCCTTCTCGGATTCTCAGCAGGTGCTCTTGCCCGCGTAGATCGCGAGGGCCGTGTTGGCGCCGAGGGTGGCGCTGAACTGCCCGACGGAGTTCACCGTGATCGTCGTGTTGCTCTGTACGTTGCAGTACGTTCCCGCGGGCAGGGAGGTCTGGTACGTGCGCGTCAGACCGCTCGACTCGTGGTTGATGGCGACGTACCCCTTGGCGCCCCGGCCGAAGGCGATCGCGTCGCCCCCGTTGTCCCACCAGTCGCTCATCGCCGCGCCCCGGGTGGCGTTGCGGAAGGCGACCATGCGCAGGATCTCCGGCCAGGCGTGCTGGCACTTCCACCCGTCCCGCCAACAGGCGCTCACCGCACCGCCGTTGGGCGGTCCGGCGTCCGCGTCCGACCACTCGTATCCGGAGTTGACGTCCGGGGCGCCGTAGGGATACGCGAGCATGAAGACGTTGGCGAGCGTGTAGTTCGCCCCGTCCTTGTAGTTGAGGGTCGACCCGTTGCGCTCGGTGTCGTGGTTGTCCACGAACACACCGGCGACGGAGCTGCTCAGGTAGCCCCATCCCTCGCCGTAGTTCTTCAGGTAGGCGAGGTTCTCGTTGTTGAAGACGCGCTTGAGGTCATAGGCGTAACGGAACTCCTGGACGTCCCCGTTCCCGGTGTACTCGGTGGGCTGGACGGCCTCTCCGCTGCCGTAGATGACTTCCTGTTTCAGGTACGCGTTCGGGTTCGTCAGCCGCGACTTGATGTTGGCGAGGTCGGCGGCGTCGATGTGCTTGGCCGCGTCGATGCGGAAGCCGTCGACGCCGAGGGTGAGCAGGTCGTTCAGGTACCCGGCGATGGTCTTGCGGACGTACTCCTCGCCGGTGTCCAGGTCGGCGAGGCCGACGAGTTCGCAGTGCTGGACGTTCCAGCGGTCGGCGTAGTTGGTGACCTGGCTCGTGCAGTCGTCGAAGTCGTAGGAGGAGTACAGCCCGGGGTAGTCGTACTTCGTGTACGAGGACCCCCCGGTCCCGGTGCCGCTGCCCGCCGACATGTGGTTGATCACCGTGTCGACGACGACCTTCACACCGGCCGCGTGGCAGGTGTTCACCATGTTCCAAAACGCCGTACGGTCGCCCAGCCGACCCGCGATCTTGTAGCTGACGGGCTGGTACGACGTCCACCACTGCGAGCCCTGTATGTGCTCGGCGGGCGGGGAGACCTGGACGTATCCGTAGCCGGCCGGGCCGAGCGTGTTGGTGCACTCCTTGGCGACCGAGGCGAAGTTCCTCTCGAAGAGGACGGCGGTGACGTCCTTGACGCCGGGCGGGGTGGCGTACGCCGTGGAGGCGCCGGGGGCGAGGACTGCGGCCGCGGCCGCGGCGAGGGCGAGGGCGCCCGAAAGCGATCTGCTGCTTGCCATGTGGGGAGTTCCTTCTCCATTGAAGGCTCTTGCTGAAATCTTTCAGAAACCTTGCGGTGGCGTGATGTTAAGGGCCCGGTGGCCAAAAGGGCAGCGGTGTGCGTGAAAGATCTGCAAGAAAGTCAGGGAGTGACGTCCCGGGCGCGCGCTACTGGCACCGCGGGCACCACACCGTTGCGCGCCCCGCCGTGCGGGTCCGGCGCAGGGGGCCGCCGCAGCGCGGGCAGACGGGGTGCGGGTCGTCGCGGTGGCCGGTGAGCCAGGAGTCCCGGGGCGGGACGCGGCCGGCGGTGACCGCGGAGCGCAGGGTGCGGCGCATGTGGGTGTACAGGTGGCCGAGGTCGGCCTCGTCGAGTTCGCTCGCCCGGCTGGTGGGGCGCAGTCTCGCGCGCCACAGGATCTCGTCCGCCAGCAGATTGCCGAGGCCGGCCAGGACGCTCTGGTCGGTGAGGACGGTCTTGACGCCGCCGCGGTGTGCGGTGAGCGCGGCGTCGAAGTCGTCGCAGTCCACCGTCAGCGCGTCCGGGCCCAGGCCGCCCAGCAGCCGTGCGACCCCGCACTCGTCGTCGGCCAGCCACAGGCCCCGGAGTTTGCGCTGGTCGCGGTAGCGCAGCTGCCGGTCGCGGGCCACGGTGAACAGGACGCGGTCGTGTGCCTCGGCCGGGTCGTCGGGGTCGGCGCAGAGCAGTTGCCCGGTCATGCCGAAGTGCAGCATGAGGGTGGGGCCGCCGGTGCGGGCGAGCAGCCACTTCCCGTGCCGCTCCGGTTCGGTGAAGCGCCGGCCCTCCAGCGCGTCGCGCAGCCGCCGCACGCTCACTTCGTGCAGCACGCCCGTGTCCAGCACCTCGACGTGCTGGATCGTCCTGCCCTTCGCACAGTCCCGGAGCACCCTCCGGAATCCCTCGACGTCCGGCAGCTCGGGCATGGCGCACGTCCTCCCTCGCACCAGGGTCCACCGGCCCGGCGAACGGGCCGCGGCCCCCTCAGTCCATGGTGGCTTCTGGCCGCCCGCGGTGCAGTACGAAGGCCCGCCGTTCCCAGGAGAGCGCGAGGGCAACGGCGGGCCCGGACCGGGTCCGGCCGTGAAAGTGTCGTCAGGCCGTGGTCCACCACACCGTCGTGTCGGCCGGCACCTTCGCCTCGTCGTCCGTCAGGGCCACCTCGCCGCTGGCGAGCAGGACACGGCCGTACCCGGGGACGCGGACCGACTCCCCCGTCGTGTTCGCGACGCACACGAACTCCCCGCGGCGGAAGGCGAGGACGCCCTCCGGGGCCTTCAGCCACTCCACCGCCTCGCCCGCGCCCAGGTCGGGCTCGGAGCGGCGCAGGCGCAGGGCCGAGCGGTACAGCTCCAGGGTCGAACCGGCCACGCCGTCCTGGGCCTGGACGCTCAGCTCGCCCCACCCGGCCGGCTGGGGCAGCCAGCTGCCTCCGTCGCCGAAGCCGTACGACGTGCCCTCGCGGGTCCACGGGATCGGGACGCGGCAGCCGTCGCGGAAGCCGTCCTGGCCGGCGCCGCGGAAGTAGGCGGGGTCCTGGCGGACCTCGTCGGGCAGGTCGACGACGTCCGGGAGGCCGAGTTCCTCGCCCTGGTAGACGTAGGCCGAGCCGGGGAGCGCCAGCATCAGCAGCGTGGCCGCCCGGGCGCGGCGCAGGCCGAGCTCGCGGTCGCCCGCCGTGCGGATCTGGGTGCCGAGGCCGGGCGGGTTGGCGAAGCGGGTGGAGTGGCGGGTGACGTCGTGGTTGGACAGGACCCAGGTGGCCGGGGCGCCGACCGGACGCATCGCCTCCAGGGTGCGGTCGATGACCGTCCGCAGTTCCTTGGCGTCCCAGTCGGTGCTCAGGTACTGGAAGTTGAAGGCCTGGTGGAGTTCGTCGGGGCGGACGTAGTTCGCCGTGCGCTCCACGGTCGGCGTCCAGGCCTCCGCGACGAAAATCCGCCCGCCCGTCTCCCGCCCCCGCCCTTCCAAGGAAGGCCCTTCGGGCCCTTTTCGATTTCCGGCGTACTCGTCGAGGATCAGCCGCCACTGACGGTAGATCTCGTGGACGCCGTCCTGGTCGAAGAACGGCATGACATCGTTGCCCAGCAGCTTGAGCTGTTCGTGGGTGCCGAGGTCCGGGAGGCCCGCCGCCTTGACCAGGCCGTGGGCGACGTCGATGCGGAAGCCGTCGACGCCCATGTCGAGCCAGAAGCGCAGGATGGAGCGGAACTCGTCGCCGACGGCCGGGTGTTCCCAGTTGAAGTCGGGCTGCTCGGGGGCGAAGAGGTGGAGGTACCACTCGCCGGGTGTGCCGTCCGGCTCGGTGATCCGGGTCCAGGCCGGGCCGCCGAAGATGGACTCCCAGTCGTTGGGCGGGAGTTCGCCGTTCTTCCCCTTCCCCGGGCGGAAGTGGTAGCGGTCACGCAGCGGCGAGCCGGGGCCCTCCGCGACCGCCCGCCTGAACCACTCGTGCTGGTCGGAGGAGTGGTTGGGGACCAGGTCGACGATGATCCTCAGGCCCAGGTCGTGGGCGTCGCGGATGAGGGCGTCGGCGTCCAGGAGGTTGCCGAACATGGGGTCGACCTCCCGGTAGTCGGCGACGTCGTAGCCGGCGTCGGCCTGCGGGGAGGCGTAGAAGGGGCTGAGCCACACGGCGTCCACGCCGAGGTCGTGCAGGTACGGGAGGCGGGAGCGTACGCCTTCCAGATCGCCCATGCCGTCGCCGTCGCTGTCGGCGAAGCTGCGCGGGTACACCTGGTAGATCACCGCGTCCCGCCACCAGTCGCTGCGCTGGGCTTTGGCGGGGTTCGGTGCCGGGGCGATGGCGGTGTGATGCTGGCTCATGGCGTCCTTGGTACGTAACGGGGTCATGGGGTCAGGTGTGCGTACAGCGGTGCTGACGAGACGGCCGCGGTGACAGCGGGGCCGGATGGACACCGCGGCCGTCTCGGGTAGGGGGTATGGGGGGCGTAGCCCCCCCATAGGGGCGCGGGGAACTGCGCGACCAGCCACGACGAAGCCGTCGGACAACAGCCGGCCGTGGTGGCTCGACCGGCGGTCAGCCCTTCGTGCCGCCCGCCGTGAGGCCGGTCACCAGGTTCTTCTGCACGAGGTAGAAGAACACGGCGGCGGGTATCGCGATCAGCACGGCGGTGGCGGCCATGAGGTTGCGCTGGGCGTCGTGCTCGCTGACGAAGGACTGCAACCCGACGGCAAGCGTGTACTTGTCGTCGCTGAGCATGAACGTCGAGGCGAAGGCGACCTCGCTGAACGCGGTGAGGAAGTTGTAGAAGGCGGCCACCGCGAGGCCGGGTTTGGCCAGCGGGAGGATCAGCCGGAAGAAGGTGCCGAAGGGGGTGAGCCCGTCGACGCGTCCGGCCTCGTCGATCTCGAAGGGGATGGTGTCGAAGTACCCCTTGAGCAGCCAGGCGCTGTACGGGATGACCGTCGTGCAGTAGACGAGGATCAGGCCGAGGTAGTTGTCGATGAGCTTCAGGTCGGACAGGATCTGGTACATCGGGACCATCAGCACGGCGACCGGGAACATCTGGGTGACCAGCAGGACCCACATGAACTTCTTGTAGCCGGGGAAACGCATGCGGGAGACGGCGTAGCCGGTGGTGGCGGCGATGAGCACGCCGATGGCCGTGGTGCCGAGCGTGACGATGAGGGAGCTCTTCAACCAGTCGAAGAACTTGGTGTGTTCGAGGACGAACGTGTAGTTGTCGAACGTCATCTTGTCCCAGATGCCGCCCGGGTGCAGGTAGTCGTCCTTGTCCGGGCCGAGGGACAGATAGACGAGCCAGCCGATCGGGAAGAGCGCGATCAGGCTCGCGACGATCAGGACGGCGTGTGAGGCGAGGGAGCCGGCGAGGCTGTTCTCGCCGCGGCGCCGGGCCGGGCGGGGGGTCTTCGCGGAGCGCTGCTCGCTCAGGGGGGCGGAGGTCTCGGCTGTGGTGGTACTCATGGGAACTCCTGCCTCAGATCGCGAGCTGCTGCTCGTTGCGGTTCAGCCAGCGGCGGTAGAACGAGGTGAAGACGATCAGGATGGCCAGCAGCAGGATGCCGTAGGCGGCAGACTGCGCGAAGTCACGCGGCTGCTGTCCGAAGCCGAGGTAGTACGCCCAGGTGACGAGGATCTGCGCGTCCGGCGCGGTGGTGCCGAACAGCAGGAAGATCACGGCGAACTGGTTGAACGTCCAGATGACGCCGAGCAGGACGACGGTGGAGCTGACGGACCTCAGACCCGGCAGGGTGACGTACCGGAAGCGCTGCCAGGCGCCGGCGCCGTCCATCTCGGCGGCCTCGTAGAGGGAGGCGTCGATGGCCTGCAGGCCGCCGAGCAGCGAGATCATCATGAACGGCACTCCGCACCAGGTGTTGACCATGATCGCGGCGAAGCGCTGCCAGAAGGTGTCCTCCAGCCACTGCGGTGACGGCAGGTGCAGGGCGTCGAGCACGCTGTTGATGACGCCGCCGTCGGCGAGCATGAAACGCCAGCCGAAAACGGTGACGAACGTGGGCACGGCCCACGGCAGCACCAGGATCAGCCGGTACAGGGTGCGTCCGCGCAGTTTCTGGTTGAGCACAAGCGCCAGGCCGAGTCCGATGGTGTAGTGCAGGGTGACACAGGCCACCGTCCACACGATCGTCCAGATGAAGTGCGACCAGAAGCGGTCGTAGGCCGTCGGGCCCCACAGGATGTCGGCGTAGTTGTCGAGGCCGATGAACTTGTAGGTGGCGTCGATGTGGTTGACGCCGATGGTGCGCGCGGTGTTGAGACTGTTGGCGTCGGTGAGCGTCAGGTAGAGGCCGTACACCAGGGGGTACAGGACGAGGACGCCGAGGACGATCGCCACCGGCGCGATCATCGCGTACGCGTACCAGTGCTTGTGGTAGCCGTGCTTCAGGCGGGTGCCCAGCCCGGGCCTCGGCTCACGGTCACCGCGGCGCTTGCCGGTCGCGCGGTCGATGGCGACTGTCATGGTTCGACACCTTCTGGATCTTCACGCTGAATCTTCGAGGGGGGCGTACGGCTCACAGGCCGGTGGCCGCCGGATCCCTCCCCCCACCGTCAAGCGGGAGATCCGACGGCCACGCGGGGCTCACTTGCTGAAGTCCGGCACCAGCTTGGCGATGGCGAGTTCAGCGTTGCTCAGGCCCTTGTCGAGGCTTTCCTTGCCGCCCGCGATCTTGGGCAGTTCGGTGTCGAGCGGACCCCACAGGGAGCTGTACTCCGGCAGCGCGGGGCGCGGCTGGGCGGAGGCGAGGACGGCGCCGTAGCCGGCGATGCCCGGGTCGGCCTTGACGGCGGCGGTGTAGGCGTCGTCGCGCGTGGGCAGCGTGGAGTTCTTCTGGGCGATGGTCGCCTGGGCCGACGCGGAGGTCATGAAGTTGATGAACTTCAGCGCGGCGGCCTGGTGGGCCTTGTCGGAGCCGGCGTAGACCGAGAGGTTGTGGCCGCCGGTCGGGGCGCCCGCCTTGCCGGTTCCGCCGGCCGGGACGGTGGCGATGCCGAGGTTGGCCTTGTCCTTGAACGCGCTGCCCTTGTAGAAGTTCGTGATCTCCCAGGGGCCCTGGATGATCGCGGCGACCTTGCCGCCCACGAACGCGTCCTGGATGTGGGCGTAGGCGTCGGCGGTGGTG
Source organism: Streptomyces sp. NPDC050121 (assembly GCF_044460385.1). NCBI lineage: Bacteria > Bacillati > Actinomycetota > Actinomycetes > Kitasatosporales > Streptomycetaceae > Streptomyces > Streptomyces sp. NPDC050121. The sequence goes on from NZ_JBITJV010000054.1 coordinate 46,952, forward strand.
TCGGCCTTGTGCAGGCCCTTGCCGTCGAACAGGCCGAGCCAGGTGCCGTACGCCTTCTTCGCCGCCGCCGAGTCGACGGTGATCTTCTTGGCGTCGGCGTCGACGGTGTCGGTGCCCTCGCCGTAGAGGAAGGGCTGGGCGTAGTAGCCCGCGGTGGCGGAGCCCCAGTAGCCGTCGACGCCCGTCTTCGCCTTGATCGTGGCGGCGGCGGTCTTCAGCTCGTCCCAGGTCTTCGGGGCGGCGGTAAGGCCGGCCTTCGCGAAGAGGTCCTTGTTGTAGACCAGCGCGAGCGTGTCGGTGACGATCGGCACGCCGTACGTCTTGCCCTCGTACTTGGCCTGCTCGATCAGGTTCGGCTTGAACTTGGCCTGGTCCTTGAGGGCGTCGGTGCCGTCCAGCGGCAGGAAGTAGCCCTTCTTGGCGAAGGCGGGGGTCCAGCCGACCTCGGAGCGCAGCACGTCGGGCGCGCCGGAGGCGCCGGCGGCGGTGTCGAACTTGTTCTGGGCCTGGTCGAAGGGCACGTTGACGTACTTGACCTTGACGTCCTTGTTGGCGGCCTCGAACTGCTTGACCAGGGCCTGGTACGTGGGCGCCTCATTGGTGGCGTTGGAGGTGTCCCACCAGGTGATGGTGACCGGCCCGGACGAGTTGTCGCTGTCGCTGTCGTCCCCGCCGCAGGCCGTCGCCGCGAGGGCGAAGGACGCCACCAGCGCGGTGGCCGCTATGCCACGCCGCATGAGTTTCTCCTTGAGGGTGAAAGCCCGTATAGCTACAGGAAGCGGTCCCGTCCGCCGTCCTGCCGACTCCGACTGTGCCGATGGGGGCCCCGCCCGCTCGAGTGCATTCGAGAGTGGAGGATGCCGCCGGGCGACGTGAACGTAACAGCGATGTAAGCGGCACGAAAGACCTTGCAGAAAAAAAGTGCAAGAGATCTCCGAAGTTATCCGCATGTGACTCGTGCGTGACCTCCCCTCGACCGCCATGAGACCGTAGTTGTCGCGGTTGAGCGGCCTCACAGCGGGGCACGCGACTGCTGTGCAAGACTCTGCAAGCTCTTGCCATCACTTTCATGAGGGAGCGCGATGACGCAGCAGCCCGACGCGGGCCGTTCACCAGGTCGCCCACGGCGCCCGGTCGGTGTGCAAGGCAGCACCCGACCGGTACAGTCCACCCCTGTGACCACACGGCTTGCCGACATCGCTGCGCAGGCGGGGGTGAGCGAAGCGACCGTCAGCCGCGTCCTCAACGGCAAGCCTGGCGTCGCCGCCACCACCCGCCAGTCCGTGCTCGCCGCTCTGGACGTCCTGGGCTACGAGCGCCCGGTCCGGCTGCGCCAGCGCAGCGCGGGCCTGGTCGGCCTCATCACGCCGGAGCTGGAGAACCCGATATTCCCGGCCCTGGCCCAGGTCATCGGCCAGGCGCTGACCCGCCAGGGCTACACCCCGGTCCTCGCCACCCAGACCCCGGGCGGTTCCACGGAGGACGAGCTGACCGAGATGCTGGTCGACCGCGGCGTCGCCGGCATCATCTACGTCTCCGGCCTGCACGCGGACACCACGGCCGACATGCAGCGCTACGAGCAGCTGCGCGCACAGGGCGTCCCCTTCGTGCTGGTGGACGGTTTCTCCCCCAAGGTGCAGGCCCCTTTCATCTCGCCCGACGACCGGGCGGCGATGACCCTGGCGGTCACCCATCTCGTCTCGCTCGGCCACACCCGGGTGGGCCTGGCCCTGGGCCCCAAGCGCTTCGTCCCGGTCCAGCGCAAGATCGAGGGCTTCGTACGGGCCATGCAGGACCAACTGCACCTGAGCGCGGAGACGATCGAAACCGATCTCGTCCAGCACTCCCTCTACACCCTGGAGGGCGGCCAGGCGGCGACCACGGCCCTGATCGACCGAGGCTGCACGGCGATCGTCTGCGCGAGCGACATGATGGCGCTGGGCGCGATACGGGCGGCCCGGCAACGCGGCCTCGCGGTCCCGCGGGACATCTCGGTGGTCGGCTTCGACGACTCCCCCCTGATCGCCTTCACCGACCCGCCCCTCACCACGGTCCGCAAGCCGGTCCCCGCGATGGGCCAGGCCGCCGTCCGCACCCTTCTGGAGGAGATCGGCGGGACCCCCGCGCCGCACAGCGAGTTCGTGTTCATGCCGGAGCTGGTGGTGCGCGGTTCGACCGCTTCGGCGCCCGGTGACCGGAATCGTCCGTAGGGCGGAGAAACCAGGGGTTTCCCCCGTGCGCCGGTAGTAGACGCGGCAGTCCGCCCGCTGTACAACGTGCGGGGCGAACCCGACCGAGGGATGATCGGGCCGAGAGGGCTCTTCTGGCAGACTTCATGTCCATGGGTGAATCGACTGTGACACCGTTGGAAGGCCGTGACCAGGCCATTCCGTACCCTGTCACGGCCGAGCCCCGGCCGCGTCGACTCGACCGGCTGCGCACCCCCCGCCGCCCTCGCCTCTGGTTCGAGATCCTCCTCATCGGCGTCAGTTACTGGACGTACTCACTGGTGCGCAACGCCGTCCCGGAACAGCGCGCCGAGGCACTGCGCAACACGGACTGGATCTGGCGCGCGGAGCACAACCTCGGCATCGCCGTGGAGGAGTCGGTCAACCACGCGGTGAACTCGGTGACCTGGCTCATCGTGGGCATGAACTACTACTACGCGACGCTGCACTTCATCGTCACGCTGACCGTCCTGGTCTGGCTCTACCGCAGCCACCCCGGCCGCTACGCGGCAACGCGCCTGGTCCTGTTCGCCACCACGGCGGTCGCCCTGGTCGGCTACTACCTGTACCCGCTGGCGCCCCCGCGCCTGATGCCTGGCGGCGACTTCATCGACACGGTGATGGTTCACCAGACGTGGGGCTCGATGGCGTCCGGCGACCTGAAGAACATGTCGAACCAGTACGCCGCGATGCCGTCGATGCACATCGGCTGGTCCCTGTGGTGCGGCCTGACGATCTTCGCCCTGGCCAGACTCCCCTGGGTCCGCGTCCTGGGCCTGCTCTACCCGGTGGCGACGCTGGTGGTCATCGTCGCCACGGCCAACCACTTCTGGCTGGACGCGGTGGGCGGCATCCTCTGCCTGGCCTTCGGCTTCGCCATCGCCCGCCTCTGGTACGGCGCCCTGCCGTATGCGCTACCGCGGGTTCCGCAATCGCGAGCGCCACGTAGGCCGTCCCGCGAGTACGGCGAGCCGCAGGACCGCAGGGCCGACCGGACCAGGCCTTCGACACAGGCCTCGCCGCCCTCATGAACCAGGCAAGGACGACGCACCCGATGAACCGACCCGGCCGGCGGCGCCCGCATCTCTCAGCGCCTCGATGAAGGCATCCAGCGCGGGCTGTGCGGGCGCGGTCTCCCGAACCACGGCATGGATGACCCGCACCGGCACCGGATCACGCACCTCCCGCACCACCACCCCCGGATGCCGGCTCCCCAGCCCCAGCCGGGGCACCAGACTCACCCCCAGCCCAGCGGCGACAAACCCCTGGGCCGTGACATAGTCCCCGCTCTCGACCACGAACCGAGGCCGAAACCCGGCCATCGCGCACGCGTCGAGCTGAGCATCAAGACAGGGCCCCGGCCACTCGCTCCCCACGAACCCCTCCTCGGCCAGCTCTCCCAGCCGCACGGTCCGCCGCCCGGCAAGCCGATGCCCAGGAGGCAGAACGGCAAGATAGGGATCGTCCAGCAGGTGCAGCACCCGTACACCGCTCTGCGACCCCCCGCCTGCCTTCACCACCAGAGCAAGATCGGCCCGCCCTTCCCGCACCTCGGCCACAGGGTCCTCGGAATCGACGGTCAGCTTCAAGTCGACCCCCACTCCGGGATGCGCCTCCCGCAGCCGAGCCACCGCGGGCGCCACCAGCCCGGCCCCCGCGGTGGCGAAGTACCGCACACCCAGCCGCCCCGTGCGCCCGGCCAACAGATCGGCGAGCGCGGTCTCGGCCTCGGCGACCTGCCGCCCGATGGCATCCGCGTACTCACTGAGCAGCAGCCCGGCAGCGGTGGGCCGAACCCCCCGCCCCACCCGCTCCAGCAGCTCAGCCCCCACCTCCTTCTCCAGGGCGGCAATCTGCTGACTCACCGCGGACGGCGTGTACCCCAGAGCCCCGGCAGCCCCCGTGACGGACCCACTGCCCACCACAGCCCGCAACACCTGCATCCGCCGCACATCAATCATGCAGCCCATCTTAATGAACCATCCAAAACATTTCACTTGTCCTCAACCATCAATCGGACGACCGTAGACCCATGTCCTCCACCCTCCGCATGGCGGCACTGGCCCTCTTCTGGGGCTCCGGCTTCCTCTGGATCAAGCTGTCCCTCACCCACGGCCTGACCCCCACCCAGATCACCGTCACCCGCTGCGCCCTGGGGACGGCCGTGCTCCTCCTCCTGGCCCGCAGGGCGGGCCAACGCCTGCCCCGCTCCAAGTCGACCTGGCGCCACCTCGCCATCGCCGCCCTCTTCTGCAACGCCCTCCCCTTCGCTCTCTTCGCCCTGGGCGAGCAGCACGTCGACTCCGGCATCGCAGGCGTCCTCAACGCCACCACCCCCCTCTGGTCCCTCCTCATAGGCATCGTCCTGGGCACGGACCGCCCCCTTCCCGCCGCCCGCCTGACCGGGCTCCTCCTGGGCTTCGCCGGCACGCTGGTGATCTTCGCCCCCTGGCGCCAGGAGGGCCTCCTCACCTGGCCCGCCCTGGCCCTCCTCGCGGCAGCGGCCAGCTACGCGGTCGCCTTCGCCTACATGTCCCGCCACCTCACGACCAACGACACCCCCCTGGCCATGTCGGCGGCCCAGCTCCTGGCCGCCACAGCCTGGACCACCCTGGCACTCCCCGCAGCGTCCCCCTCCCACCCGGACGCCACCGCGCTCCTCGCCGTCATCACACTCGGCGTCCTCGGCACAGGCATGACCTTCTACCTCAACTACCGCCTCATAGCGGACGAGGGCCCCACAGCGGCGGCAACAGTCGGCTACCTGCTCCCCGTGGTCTCGGTAGCCCTCGGCGCAACGGTCCTGGACGAAGACCTGAACCCACGCGTCCTGGCAGGCATGGCGGTAGTACTCCTGGCCGTAGCCCTGACCCGCAGACACCAGGGACACACGGCGACCGACGGACCATCCCGCACCCGCGAGACGGCGGGAGCGGGGGGGGGGGGGGGGGGGGGGGGGGGGGGGGGGGGGGGGGGGGGGGGGGGGGGGGGGGGGGGGGGGGGGGGGGGGGGGGGGGGGGGG
>NZ_JBITJV010000055.1:0-52022 GCF_044460385.1 Streptomyces sp. NPDC050121
GGCCGCCCGGGCGGCGCGCAGAGCGGCCGACGAGGACCTGGCCGCAAGCATCGTGGAGATCCACGAAATGTCGAACGGCGCCTACGGCGTCCCCACGCAGCTCCGGCACCACGGCCACCACCTACGCCAACTGCGGCTGCTGCACCGGCGATGGGTTGTCGGTACTCGCCACCGATGACACGCCACCGGACGGCACGCGTTGCTCGCCAGACGACGCGGAGCATGGTGGGGGACGCGATCGACAAGGGAGCTGGGTCAGATCTTGATCACGGTTGCCTGTCCGCCGCACAGCGCGGTTGATCCCCGGGGTTGGTTCGCGGCGAGAGCGTAATGGGGCCCGGGGCGGCGAGAGCGGTCGTGCGGAGCATCAGGTCGAGACGTATTTGTGGCCGGTGCAGGCTGGCGCAACTGCGCGGACGCGGACATAGCGATGACCGCGGCGGGCGTGGCGACGGCCGGCACGGCCGCCATTCCTGTGGACGAGGTACGGCGCCATCGCGACGCCATGGCAGAACCGGTGGCCGATGATCTGCGCACGCACAGGGGCAGGCGGCCGCGCCGAGCTGTGACCGCGGGGGAAGCCGGGGGACTGGGACCTGGTCAGGCCACAGTGATGCTGTCGTCGAGGTAGACGTCCTGGACGGCGTGGAGGAGTTCGATGCCCTCGTCGGTGGGCCGCTGGAAGGCTTTGCGGCCGGTGATGAGCCCGGTGCCGCCGGCCCGCTTGTTGATCACTGCCGTCCGTACGGCCTGCGCGAGGTCCCCTTTGCCGGCCGAAGCACCGCCGCTGTTGATGAGCCCGACCCTGCCCATGTAGCAGTTGGCCACCTGCCAGCGGGTGAGGTCGATCGGGTGATCGGTGGTGAGCCTGTCGTACAGGAACTTGTCGGTTCTGCCGAAGTCCAGTGCGGTGTAGCCGCCGTTGTTCTCCGGCTGCTTCTGCTTGACGATGTCGGCCTGGATGGTCACGCCGAGGTGGTTGGCCTGGCCGGTGAGGTCGGCCGACACCGAGTAGTCCACGCCGTCCTTCTTGAACGCCGGGTTGCGCAGGTAGCACCACAGCACGGTGAACATGCCCAATTCATGGGCCCGCGCAAAGACTTCGCTGGCTTCCTGCAACTGGCGGTCCGACTGCTCCGAACCGAAGTAGACCGTGGCGCCGACACCGGCCGCACCGAGTTCGAAGCACTGCTCGACGTTGCCGAACATGATCTGGTCGTAATGGTTCGGGTAGGTCAGCAGCTCGTTGTGATTGAGCTTCACGATGAACGGGATCTTGTGCACGTAGCGCCGCGACACGGCCCCCAGCACGCCGAGTGTGCTCGCGACCGCGTTGCAACCGCCCTCGATGGCGAGTTCGACGATGTTCCGTGGGTCGAGGTAGCGGGGGTTCGCGGCGAACGCCGACGCCGCGGAGTGCTCGATGCCCTGATCGACCGGCAGGATCGACACGTACCCCGTGCCGGCCAGACGGCCGTGGTCGAAGAGGGACTGCAGGTTGCGCAGCACCCGGGGCGAGCGGTCGGTTGCGGCCACGGTCCGGTCGACGAAGTCATGGCCCGGCAGTACCAGGTCTCCCTTGGGAATTCCTTGGGCGGCATGAGCCAGTAGGTCCTTGGCCTCGTCGCCCAGCAAGGCTTGGATGTCGGTCATAGGCTCGCCTCTCCGGTCGTTCGGAATGCCGAGGGGTGAGGCCGGGGGTCCCGTAAACCGCCGGACCCATGTACGTCCGTTCGTACGCGCCTGTTCGGCGTCTTGACGGCTTCAGCGGCGACGCGGGCACAGCCGTGATCATCCATGCCCCGTGCCATTGTCCCCTCCCCGTCGGGAGCACCAGCGGTCTTGCCCGGTAGTGGTGCCCATGGGGCTCAGGCGGGTGCGTAGGTCAGGCAGTCGACCTCGGTCTGCTGGTAGCCCACGGCGATGCCGGGGGCGCGGCATTCGAAGTCGATGTTGTGCCGGCAGTCGGACATCTTGCAGGCGCCGACCCGGCCGGTGGCGGACCGGTCGCCGCCCTTGGCCGAGGAGGTGAAGAAGGTGTCGCAGTGTGCGTGCAGGATGTCGCCCACGGTGATGGCCAGAGCGTGACAGGCGCGGTCCCGGTTGTAGGCACAGTCCTCGACCGCGCACGCGGTCACGACGGGCATTTCCATGGCGGCAGTCTCCGGGTGTCGGTGTTTGTCCGGCTCGTCGGCGGCGAGCGGCGAGCGGTGAGCGGCTGACGTGAGCGTGGGCCCAACAGGTCCATCGTGTTCGGCGGCGCCACCGACGGCCAGCGGGCTTCCGCCGAACGGGGACACCACGCGTGAGCCGTCCTGCGGACCCTGAACGGATGTGGCTGCGATGGGCGCCGCGAGGACCTGCGTGGAACCCGCATCGGGTCCGGGAGCCTGAGCGATCCTGCCGTGGAACAGTGGAAAGGAGGAGACACGAGCCGTGTGACGCCCGCGGAGGCGCAGGCCGGGCGAAGGAGGACACGATGAGTCACCCTGTGTTGGCGGGCATCGACGGGTCCGAACGCAGTTCGGCGGCAGCCGACTGGGCGGCGAGGGAGGCTGCGCTGCGCGGCGTTCCGCTGCGCCTGTTCCATGCCTTCCCGCGGCTTCCTGGCCCCGCCAGCGTGCCGGGTCCGGCCCTGGACAGGCTGCATCACATGGGTGCGCGGATGCTCGAACGCGTGGTGGCAGACCTCGGCGAGCGCTACCCGGATGTCGAGGTGCGGGGCGAGCAGGCCGATGACGCCCCCGCCGCGGCTCTCCTCGTCGCGGCCCGCGCTGCCGGGCTCCTCGTCGTCGGCACACGGGGGACAGGCGGTTTCGACGGTCTCGCGGTCGGCTCGGTGGCCCTGCGGATGGCGGCAGCAGCCCCATGTCCTGTCGTGTTGGTCCCCCAGCGGCCCGGCGCCTTCGGAGAAGGGGTGCATGCGGCGCGCGGCGCTGCCCGGGTCGTGGTGGGGTTCGACGCGCATCGGCCGGTCGGTGAGGTGGCGGACTTCGCGTTCTCGGCCGCTGCGGCACGCGGAGCACCTCTGCGGGTGGTCCAGGCATGGGCCTTTCCTGCCGAGGCCGTCTCTCCGCGGACGCTGGTGGTGACCGGGGAGGACCGCGCCACGTGGGAGGACCAGGAGGTCTTGCAGCTCTCCGACGCGCTGCGCGTTTGGCGGGAGAAGTACCCCCGTGTGACGGTCCGCACCGATGTCGTGCTGCTCCACCCCGCGGAAGCGCTCTTGAACGCGTCCGGGGATGCGGCCCTGCTCGTCGTGGGCCGCCGCACCGATCCGCAGGCGGCCGAAGGCCGACTGGGCCCGGTCACGCATGCCCTACTACACCACGCCCGCTGCCCGGTGGCGGTCGTACCGCACGCCGGATAACGGCCGCCCAGAGGTCTGGCGGCGGATCGGCAGGTCCGGCAGCGATCCGGTGAGCGCCGGGGCAGGTCAGCCGAAGAACACCTCGAACTCGTCGTACAGCGACGGATCGACCAGCTTGGTCTGCGCCGTGGCATCGGCGAGGGGGAGGCGGACGATCCGGGTGCCCTGCAGGGCGACCATGACGCCGAAGTCACTGTCCTTGACCGCGTCGATGGCGTGCAGCCCGAAGCGCGTGGCCAGCCACCGGTCGAAGGCGCTCGGGGTTCCGCCGCGCTGGATGTGACCCAGCACCGTGGTGCGTGCATCCTTGCCGGTACGTTCCGAGATCTCCTGGGCCAGCCATTCACCGATGCCGGACAGCCGCACATGGCCGAACTCGTCCAGCGACCGATCCTTGAGGATCATCTGCCCCTCTTTGGGGACGGCCCCTTCGGCCACGGCGACGATCGGCGCATAGTTGATCTCGAATCGGCTATTCACCTGATCACAGACCTGATCGATGTCGAACGGTCGCTCCGGGATGAGGATCACGTTGGCGCCGCCCGCGATGCCGGCGTGCAGGGCGATCCACCCGGAGTGCCGCCCCATCACCTCCACCACCAGGGCGCGCATGTGGGACTCGGCAGTGGTGTGCAGACGGTCGATGGCCTCGGTCGCGATACCGACGGCTGTGTCGAAGCCGAAGGTGTAGTCGGTGCCGGATACGTCGTTGTCGATGGTCTTCGGCACGCCGACCAGATGGATCCCCTGCCGGCTCAGCTCAGTGGCCACACCGAGCGTGTCCTCGCCGCCGATCACGACGAGCGCGTCCACGTCGTGCGTGGCAAGGGTGTCCTGCACGCGTCGCAGCCCGTCCTCGTGCTTGAACGGGTTGGTGCGGGAGGAGCCGAGGATGGTCCCGCCGCGGGGGAGGATCCCCCGCACGCTGGAGATGTCCAGCGGCATGACATCACCCTGGAGCAAACCGAGCCAGCCGTCCCGCACGCCGACGAAGTCGAAGGCGTATTCCTGGACGCCTTTGCGGACGACACTGCGGATCACGGCGTTGAGGCCGGGACAGTCACCGCCGCCGGTCAGCACTCCGACCTTCATGGGCTTACTCCCATCCGCTGGTCACCCCGCCTGTTCGCGGCCTTCTCGGAGATCGAAAACCGCTGTCGGGGTACATGAATCGCCTGCTACCAGCCTCCCTCCGTTCGATCCACAGTGGCCACTCGACGGACGCCAGATCCAGGCAGCTCGTTCGTGGGGACTTCTGCCCGGCCCTCGAGGAGGCCTGGACCCGCTGGACAGGTGCGGGCCGTGTCGGAGGGGCGACCTGTGTGACCGGGCCCAGGACAACCCCGTGCGGAGCAGAGCACGCTGTCCTCACCGGCATCGGCGTCGGTGAACAGACGGAAGCCGTAGTCCATCGACTCCCTCTCAAAGACCGCCTCGTGCGGTGTTTCCTTGCGGGGAGAAGGACTTGTGGCGGACGACCCGCCGTTTCTCAGCGGGACGCGGGTAGTGGTCGGGGCGGTGGATGGGTTCGTCGCCGTGCCGCCACTCGTTCGGGCCGGGGGCGGTCATCCGGCCGCAGCGGGGCTCCCAGTGCTCGGCCAGCCGGCATTTCCGCGACGAAAAGAACGAGCACCTGCGATTCTTCGCCGAGTTCCTCCGGTTCATCCTCCGCTGTGGCGGAAAACGCTACGAATGCCCATGGACAATTCCGACGGGATCCGCGACCGGCACCTCCATGCCGAAAAGGTGACCGGACGTGCTGCCGATGCGGAAGGTTCAGGGACGGTCCTTCACCGCAGCACCTGGATCAGCGAGAAATGGGCGCCCTCGGGGTCGGCCACGGTCGCCACGCGGCCGTGCGCGCTGTCGTGGGCCGGTCCGAGGACCTGCCCGCCGAGGGCGGCGACACGGGCGAGCGCCGCATCCGTGTCGGCCACTTCGAAGTACGTCGCCCAGTGCGGCCCCAGGTCCCGGGGCAGCGCGCCGCCCACGCCGTGGATGCCGGCGACGGGACGGCCCGCCACGTGCAGGGTCAGATAGTCGAAGTCGGCGGACAGCACCATCGCCTCCTCGTCGTAGCCGAACACCGTCTCGTAGAACTTGCGGACGCTCGCGGTCTCGTACGTCGCCAGTTCGTACCAGGCGGGCGTGCCCGGCACGCCGGTGACGGCCGTGCCGACGTGGGCCGCCGCCTGCCAGATGCCGAAGACGGCGCCGGACGGATCGGAGCCGATCGCCAGACGGCCGTCCTCGGCGGCGTCCAGGGGACCCACCCCGATCGTGCCGCCGCACAGCCGGACCGTTTCGGCCGTCGTGTCCACATCGTCCGAGGCGAGATACGGCGTCCAGGCCACGGGGAGATGGCGGTCCGGGGGCAGTTGGCCGATGCCGGCCACCTCGCGGCCGTCGAGCAGCGCCCGCGCGTAGGGACCGAGCTGCGGCGGACCGGGTTGGAATTCCCAACCGAACAGCTCACCGTAGAACTCCTGCGTCGTGGTCAACCCGTGCGCCATCAGACTCACCCAGCAGGGTGTGCCGGGCACATACCGAGTGTGTGCTGCACCGATCGGGCCGGCCGACCCACCTGCCTCGGTCATCGTCACTCTCTCCTCGGTCCCTCGTGGGGGCCGCGTCGCTTCCGCCCTCGGAGAATGCCTGATGGGGGGTTTCTCATCGGTTTACGGGCGGTTGTCGCCGTATGTCGATCGCCTGTACGGCATGTGCTCGATCCCGCACGCCTCGTGATCGAGCCTGTCCGGCCGAGCAGAGTAGCCGGACATGAGCGATGGGGCCACTTTGTGCGCGAGGATGGTGGCCATGAACGCCATCATCACCGCATCGGAACTGGCCGGCGACCTGGCGGGGGAGAATCCGCCCGTCGTCCTCGACGTCCGCTGGCAGCTCAGCGTGGCGAAGGCGGCCGGTGAGCCGGCCTTCGACGGCCGGGCCGCGTACGAGGCAGGGCATGTGCCCGGCGCGGTCTACGTCGACCTGGACCGGGAGCTCGCGGGAGCGCCTGGCGGGCGCGGTCGTCATCCGCTGCCCGACCTCGCGGAGTTCGGCGCCACGATGCGCCGTGCGGGTGTCTTCGCCGGCCGGCCGGTGGTCGTGTACGACGGCGGGCAGGGCTGGGCGGCGGCGCGCGCGTGGTGGCTGCTGCGCTGGACGGGGCACCCGGACGTGCGGGTCCTGGACGGCGGGTTGCCCTCGTGGCAGGGGGACCTCTCCGTCGACGTCCCCGCGCGCGTGCAGGGCGACTTCGTGCCCGAGCCGGGCGCCGACGGCCTGCTCGACGCGGACGGGGCCGCGGCGCTCGCCCGCTCCGGAGTGCTGTTCGACGCCCGCGCGGGGGAGCGGTACCGCGGTGAGGTTGAGCCGATCGACCGGGTCGGCGGGCACATCCCGGGCGCCGTGTCCGCGCCCACGAACGACAACGTGGCGCCGGACGGCCGTTTCCTGAGCGCCGAGGAGCTGAAGGCCCGGTTCAAGGCGATGGGAGCGGAGGACGGCGCCGAGGTGGGCGTGTACTGCGGCTCGGGCGTCTCGGGGGCGCACGAGGTGCTGGCGCTGGCGGTCGCCGGGATTCCGGCGGCTCTGTACGTCGGGTCGTGGTCGGAGTGGTCCGCGGACCCGGCCCGGCCGGTCGCGGTGGGCCCCGATCCCCAGTGACCGTCCGCGGGGTCATGTTGGGGGAGGGCCGCTCCGAACAGGAGCGGCCCTCCCTCACGTATGTACCTCTGTGCGAACCGGCATCGGCGAAGAGACGGACGCCCCGGGCGAGTTGCCCGGGGGCCGTTTACTCCTGCTTCTTGCGCCGCGTCCCGAACACGATCTCGTCCCAGCTCGGTACGGCGGCCCGGCGGCCCGGACGGACGCCGTCCGCCTCGGCCTGCCGGTCGGTGGCGCCGACGAGACGGTCGCGGTGGCTGCCGACGGAACGTGGCATGAGGACGTCCGCGTAGGCGGAACCGGCGGAGGCGGCCGGCGCCGGGGGTTCCTCGGCGACGGGCTCCTGCTCGTCGGGCTCCTCCGTGGCGGGTTCCGCCGGGCGCTCCGGGACGACCATGTCGCCACGGAAGCTCGGCACCGCCTCCAACAGGCTGGTCAGCGAGTCCCGTTCGCGCTCGCCGGTGGTCTCCTCGGCCGACTCCGACGGCTGGGCCGGCAGGCTCGGCCGGTCGAGAGTGCGGTCCAGCGGCCGGTCGCGCGGCAGCCGGGCGATACGCGGAACGAACGGAAAGCTGGGCTCCGGAGCGGCCAGGTCGTCGGACTCGCCGATCAGCGAACGCGCCTCGTCGTCGACGGCCTGGACGAGCCGCCGGGGCGGGTCGTACGTCCAGCTCGCCGAGTGCGGTTCGCCCGCGACCCGGTAGACCAGCAGGACCTCCCAGGTGCCGTCGTCGCGGCGCCAGGAGTCCCACTGGACGGTGTCCTTCTCGGCGCCGCGCAGCAACAGCCGTTCCTGGACCGCCTCGCCGAGCTGCGGCCCGGCGTTCTCACCGGGCCGACGGACCGGAGTCTTCCGGGCCCGCTCGGCCATGAAGGCACGCTCGGCCAGCACGGGGCCTTCGAAGCGGCGCACACGGTCGACAGGGATGCCGGCCATCTGCGCGACTTCTTCCGCGGTCGCACCAGCACGTATACGCGCCTGGATATCGCGGGGGCGGAGATGGCTCTCCACCTCGATCTCGATCTGGCCGAGGCGGGGACGGTCGCCGCGTACGGCGGCGCGCAGACGCTCGTCGATCGGAAGCGTGTACTCCGTGCTGTCCGCAGCCTTCAGCACCAGCCGTGTGCCGTCATTCGAGACGGCCACGACACGCAGTTCGGGCATGGGGACCTCCCGGGTGGTGCCTGCCGACGTCACGTGCGTCGCTGCTTCCGCTAGTCGAGTGTGGCCTGCCCGGGTGCAGCCTGCCACAACCTTGCCGAGTTGCCCGGCGTGTCGGGCACAGGCCCTGCGCCGCCGTTATGGCACGGTTACCCATTCGCCACGCTGAGTGACCAACGTCGTCACCCTGTGCAACCAGCCTCCTTCAGGCGGTCCAGCGAGGCCCCGGACATCCTGGCGGGAGACCGGGCCCAGGGCTCGCAACAGTACTCCATTTGGGCCACGTGCGTGGATTGGCGCGCCATCCAACTTCTTGCGAGAAGTGGGACTTGGCCCTCCGTGGCGGCCTTTTCGCGATCTTGGACGCGGCAAATTTCACGCAATCTCCCGAAACGGAGGCGACTGTTTCGCTCCGCGCCCCCGCCGGCCCCGACGGAGTCCGCTACGGCCCCAGAACCCTCCGCAAGTAGTCGTTCTGGAACCGACGGTCGGGATCCAGCCGGTCCCGCAACTCCGTGAACTCGGCGAAGCGCGGATACACACCGGCGAAGTACTCGGCGTCCCGCGTGTGCACCTTGCCCCAGTGCGGCCGGCCCTCGTGGGCGGTGAAGACGGGCTCGGCGGCGGTGAAGTACCTCTGGTACGGCGTGCCCTTGACCATGTGGACGGCGATGTACGCGCTGTCGCGGCCGGAGGCGGTGGACAGGGTGATGTCGTCGGCGGGCGCGGTACGCACCTCCACCGGGAAACTGATCCTGAGGTCGGAGCGCTCGATCACGGTCTTCAGCTCGCGCAGCGTCTCGGTCAGTGCCGCCCGCGGGACGGCGTACTCCATTTCCACGAACCGCACCCGGCGCGGGGACGTGAACACCTTGTAGGGGATGTCCGTGTAGGTGCGCGCGGACAGGGCCTTGCTGGAGACCTGGGCGATCGTCGGGATCGTGGCGGGCGCCGCCCGGCCCACCCACTGGGCCGCCTGGAAGACGCCGTTGGACAGGAACTCGTCCTCGATCCAGCCCGCGACCGGGCTCACCGGCTTGCGCGGGCCGGCGCTGCGGTTGTTGCGCTTGGTGTTGGTGCTGCCGGTGTGCGGGAACCAGTAGAACTCGAAGTGCTCGTTCTCGGCCCACAGTTCGTCGAACTCGGCGAGCACCCTGTCCAGGGGCATCGGTTCCTCGCGCGCGGTGAGCAGGAAGATCGGCTCCACGGCGAAGGTGATCGCGGTGACGATGCCGAGGGCGCCCAGGCCGATCCGGGCGGCGGCGAAGAGCGCGCGCTCCTCGTCGGTCCCCTTCTCGGAGCAGGTGAGCACCGAGCCGTCCGCAGTGACGACTTCGAGCCCCTTGATCTGGGCGGCGATCGAGGCGGACTCGCGGCCGGTGCCGTGCGTGCCGGTGCTGATGGCCCCCGAGACGGTCTGCTCCATGATGTCGCCCATGTTCGTGAGCGACAGCCCCTCGCGCGCGAGGGCCAGGTTGAGTCTCTTGAGCGGTGTGCCTGCCTCGACCGTGACGGTCATGTCGTCGCGATCGATCTTGCGGATGCCGGTCAGGAGCTGAGGGCGGATCAGCACACCGTCCGTGGCGGCGATCGACGTGAAGGAGTGGCCGGTGCCGACCGCCTTCACCTTCAGCCCGTCCTCGGCGGCCCGGCGCACGGCCGCCGCCAGCTCGTCGACGGACGCGGGTGTGACCTCACGCGCGGGGCGTGCGGCGACATTGCCGCCCCAGTTACGCCACGTGCCGTTCTTCCCGCTCGCTGTGCTGCTCAACGGTGCCTCCCCGACCCGGCGCCGGTCTGCTCAGCCGGCGGTACCCCAGGAAACCGACCGCGACCGCGACGGCTCCGGACACCGCCGGAACCCCGTACCCGGCCCGCGCCCCGGCCGCGTCGATGACCCAGCCGGCGAGAGAGGAGCCGAGCGCGACCCCGACCGCGAGCCCGGTGCTGATCCAGGTCATGCCCTCGGTCAGATGTGCGCGTGGTACGTGCTCTTCGATGAGGGACATCGTGGTGATCATCGTGGGAGCGATGGCCAGGCCCGCAAAGAACAGCGCCACGGCCAGAAACGGCAAGTTTCCGACCAGTAGGAGGGGGATCATACTCACGGCCATCATGAACACGCCCAGCAGCCAGCGTCGTTCCGGCGCCCCCTTGAGGCGCAGCAGGCCGAACACGAGCCCGGCCGCGCACGAACCGGTCGCGTAGATCGCGAGGACGAGGCTGGCGGCGCCCTTGTGGCCCTGCTCGTCGGCGAAGGCGACCGTGACCACGTCGACCGCCCCGAAGATCGCTCCGGTCGCCACGAAGGTGGCCACCAGAACCTGCAGCCCGGGCGAGCGCAGTGCCGAGCCGCCGCTGCGCTGCTCGCGCGGGTGCGGCTTCGGCTCGGTGGCCCGCTGGGCGGTCAGCCAGAAGACGCCGACGGCGAGGAAGCAGGCCGCCAGCAGCGGTCCCGCCTCCGGGAACCAGACGGTGGACAGGCCGATGGAGATGATCGGCCCGAAGATGAAGCACACCTCGTCCACCACGGACTCGAACGAGTACGCCGTGTGCAGTTGGGGTGTGCCGCGGTACAGGGCCGCCCAGCGGGCCCGGATCATGGCGCCCAGGCTGGGCACCGACCCGATGCCGGCGGCGCACACGAACAACACCCAGTCCGGCCACTCGAAGTGCGCGGCCAGCAGCAGCCCGGCCGCCGCGGCGAGCGCGACCACCGTCGCCGGGCGCAGCACCCGGCGCTGCCCGCGCAGGTCCACCAGCCGCGAGATCTGCGGCCCGAAGACCGCGGCCGCCAGCGCGATGGTCGCCGACAGCGCGCCCGCGAGCCCATAGCGCCCGGTGAGCTGGGAGATCATCGTGACCACGCCGATGCCCATCATCGACAGCGGCATCCTGCCGAGGAACCCCGCGGCGGAGAAACCCTTGGAGCCGGGGGCGGCGAACAGGGCGCGGTACGGGCTGGGCACGGCGGTCTCCGGTGGTCCGGTCACGCACGGTAAGGCGTGAATACAGCTCGTACGGCTTACGAGTTAGGCAACCCTAACGTATGTTCGGCGACCGCGGGCCGCACGGGCGGCACGCCCCCGTCCGCCACCCCGCCGTTTCCCGGCTGGCAGAGGCGGGTGGCAGGATCGACCCATGCGAGACGCGCTCGATGCAACCCCCTACGACGCCCTGCTCCTGCTCTCCTTCGGCGGCCCGGAAGGCCCGGAGGACGTGGTTCCGTTCCTGGAGAACGTGACGCGCGGGCGAGGCATCCCCAAGGAACGCCTCAAGGAAGTCGGTCAGCACTACTTCCTGTTCGGCGGGGTCAGCCCCATCAACGACCAGAACCGCGCCCTGCTGGACGCCCTGCGCAAGGACTTCGCCGACCACGGCCTGGACCTGCCGATCTACTGGGGCAACCGCAACTGGTCCCCGTACCTCACGGACACCCTGCGCGAGATGGCCGCCGACGGCCGCCGCCGCATCCTCGTCCTCGCCACCAGCGCCTACGCCTCCTACTCGGGCTGCCGCCAGTACCGCGAGAACCTCGCCGAATCGCTGGCCGCGCTGGAGGCCGAGGGCCTCCAGCCGCCGAGGGTCGACAAGCTGCGGCACTACTTCAACCACCCGGGCTTCCTGGAGCCCATGATCGACGGCGTCGTCGCGTCCCTCGCCGACCTGCCCGACGACGTCCGTGCGGGCGCGCACCTCGCCTTCACCACCCACTCGATCCCGACGGCCTCGGCCGACACCTCCGGCCCCGTGGAGGACCACGGCGACGGCGGCGCCTACGTGCGGCAGCACCTGGACGTCGCGCGGCTCATCGCCGACGCCGTCCGCGAGCGCACCGGCGTGGACCATCCCTGGCAGCTCGTCTACCAGTCCCGCTCCGGCGCCCCGCACATCCCGTGGCTGGAGCCCGACATCTGCGACCACCTGGAGGAGCGACACGCGGCCGGCGCCCCCGCGGTCGTGATGGCCCCCATCGGCTTCGTCTCCGACCACATGGAGGTCCTCTACGACCTCGACACCGAGGCGAAGGCCAAGGCGCAGGACCTCGGCCTGCCGGTACGCCGCTCGGCCACCGTGGGCGCCGACCCGCGCTTCGCCGCCGCGATCCGCGAGCTCGTCCTGGAGCGCGCCGGACAGGAGAGCGGCCGGGAGATCACCCCGTGCGCCCTGGGGGCGCTCGGCGCGAGCCACAACGTGTGCCCGGTCGGCTGCTGCCCCGCCCGCGCCCCCAAGCCCGCCGCCGCGGGCGCCGACAGCCCCTACGCGTGAGGAGCGGCGTGACCGACCCCCTGCACACCGAACTGCTGGAGCTCGCCCAGGAAGCCGCCCGCCGGGCCGGTGAGCTGCTGCGGGACGGCCGCCCGGCCGACCTCGCGGTCGCCGCCACCAAGTCGAGCCCGATCGACGTGGTCACCGAGATGGACATCGCCGCCGAGAAGCTCATCACCGGCTTCATCTCCGAGCACCGCCCCGACGACGGCTTCCTCGGCGAGGAGGGCGCCTCCAGCGAGGGCGACAGCGGCATCCGCTGGGTGATCGACCCGCTGGACGGCACGGTCAACTACCTCTACGGGCTGCCCACCTGGGCCGTCTCCATCGCCGCCGAGCAAGGCGGCGAGACGGTCGTCGGAGTCGTCGAGATCCCGATGCGCGGTGAGACGTACCACGCGGTGCGCGGCGCAGGGGCCCGCGGGAAGGGTGCGTGGGAGGGCGAGCGCTTGCTGTCCTGCCGTCCGACGGCGCCGCTGGACCAGGCCCTGGTCTCCACCGGCTTCAACTACGTCACCGAGGTCCGCGCCCACCAGGCCGACGTCGCGCAGCGGCTCATCCCGCTGCTGCGGGACATCCGGCGCGGCGGCTCGGCCGCGGTCGACCTGTGCGACGTGGCCGTCGGCCGCCTCGACGGCTACTACGAGCGCGGGCTGCACCCCTGGGACCTCGCCGCCGGCGACCTGATCGCCCGGGAAGCGGGCGTGCTGACCGGTGGACGGCCCGGAGAGCGCCCGGCACGTGATCTGGCGGTGGCGGCCACGCCCGGCGTCTTCGAGCCCCTCCAGCGGCTTCTGGAGGACTTCGGCGCCTGGCACGACTGACCCGCGTGACGCGGACACGCGAAGGGGCCCCGGCGCTGGATTCGCCGGGGCCCCTTCGTCGTGCACGGGAACTGCACAGAACTGCTCAGACGCTCGTCGCGCCGACCTCCACACCGTGTTCGGCGGCGAGGCGACGCAGGTCGTCGAGTTCGGCCTGCTCCACCTCGGCAAGGAAGTCGTCGCCCTCGTCGCGAGCCCTCGTCAGGTCGGACTCGGTCGCCCTTATGCGCTGCAGAAGTCCTGTGGTGAATGCGTCCATGCTGCGCCCCCTCGTCCTGGGTCGTGGGTCGGTGGCACGGGGGTGTGCCGGTTGGGAAGGGGCGATCACGTCTGCAAGCAGGTGCCCAGCGCTGCCCTGCTGGGCGGCGACGGTGCCGGACACCCACGCCCACTCTGCGGGAAGCGGAACGTGCTGTACCACATGGTGCTGCGGCACATGCAGAGCGTGATCGCGGGGTGTAAAGCCGTCCTCCCCCCGCTCCCTTCCGCGGAAACCTCAACCCGACGAGAAAATCTCGCATTCCCGGGCTTCACACCGCTCCTTCATCTGTCACGCACCCGTCTTACCGCCGACTTATGGCCGAAAAGGGCAGGATGGAAGCACACACTCACCAAGGCCCCCACCCGCGTGCGCTCACGGAGCGCTACGCGGGTGGACAGAGGAAGGACAAGCGACGTGCGCGTACTCGTCGTCGAGGACGAGCAGCTGCTCGCCGATGCGGTGGCCACCGGACTGCGCCGGGAGGCCATGGCCGTCGACGTCGTGTACGACGGTGCGGCCGCCCTGGAGCGCATCGGCGTCAACGACTACGACGTGGTCGTCCTCGACCGTGACCTCCCCCTCGTGCACGGCGACGACGTCTGCCGCAAGATCGTCGAGCTCGGCATGCCCACGCGCGTGCTGATGCTCACGGCGTCCGGCGACGTCAGCGACCGTGTCGAGGGCCTGGAGATCGGCGCCGACGACTACCTCCCCAAGCCCTTCGCCTTCAGCGAGCTGATCGCACGCGTGCGTGCCCTCGGCCGGCGCACCAGCGTGCCGCTGCCGCCGGTCCTGGAGCGCGCCGGCATCAAGCTCGACCCCAACCGCCGCGAGGTCTTCCGCGACGGCAAGGAGGTCCAGCTCGCGCCCAAGGAGTTCGCCGTCCTGGAGGTCCTGATGCGCAGCGAGGGAGCGGTGGTCTCCGCGGAGCAGCTCCTTGAGAAGGCCTGGGACGAGAACACCGACCCGTTCACCAACGTCGTGCGGGTGACCGTCATGACGCTGCGCCGCAAGCTGGGCGAACCTCCGGTGATCGTCACCGTCCCCGGTTCCGGCTACCGGATCTGATCCGCCGTGGCATCGACGCCCGCGCCGCCCCAGGCGCCCCCGAAGCCCACCTGGGACCCCAGGAGGCCGCAGGCCGCCCTGCCCTGGCTGCGCCCCACCATCCGCATACGCCTCACGCTGCTGTACGGCGGCATGTTCCTGATCGCCGGCATCCTGCTGCTGTCGATCATCTATCTGCTCGCGGCGAACGCGCTGAACGTGGGCAGCGACCTGCCCTTCAAGATCCTCTCGGGCCAGGTCGGCAGCGACACCTGCAACTTCCCGGTCCAGCCGACCGCGACCGAGCTCAACCACGCCATGAACGAGTGCGTGAACGAACAGCGCCAGCACGCCCTCGACAACCTCCTCAGCCGCTCCCTGCTCGCCCTCCTCGGCCTGGCGATCATCGCCTTCGCCTTCGGCTACGCCATGGCCGGACGCGTCCTGTCCCCGCTGGGGCGGATCACCCGCACCGCGCGCGCGGTGGCGGGCTCGGATCTGTCCCGCCGGATCGAGCTGGACGGCCCGGACGACGAGCTGAAGGAGCTCGCCGACACCTTCGACGACATGCTGGAGCGCCTGCAGCGGGCCTTCACGGCCCAGCAGCGCTTCGTCGGCAACGCCTCGCACGAACTGAGAACACCGCTGGCGATCAACCGCACCCTGCTCGAAGTGCACCTCTCCGACCCGGGCGCGCCGGTGGAGCTGCAACAGCTCGGCAAGACGCTGCTGGCCACCAACGAGCGCAGCGAGCAGCTCGTCGAGGGTCTGCTGCTGCTCGCCCGCAGCGACAACCAGATCGTCGAGCGCAAGCCGGTGGACCTCGCGGAGGTCGCCGAGCAGGCCATCGACCAGGTGCACGGGGAGGCTGCGGCCAAGGGCGTGGTGATCCGGGGCGAGCAGAAACCCGCGGTCGTCCAGGGCAACGGCGTCCTGCTGGAGCGGATCGCCCTGAACCTCGTACAGAACGCCGTGCGGTACAACGTGCCCGAGGGGGGTTGGGTCGAGGTGACCACAGAGGTTCAGCACGGCCAGGCGGTCCTGGTGGTGTCGAACACCGGGCCGGTCGTGCCGGCGTACGAGATCGATAACCTGTTCGAGCCCTTCCGGCGGCTGCGTACGGAGCGGACGGGCAGCGACAAGGGCGTCGGGCTCGGCCTGTCCATCGTGCGGTCCGTGGCCCGCGCGCACGGCGGTCATATCGCGGCCCAGCCGCGCGAGGGGGGTGGGCTCGTGATGCGAGTTACCTTGCCTGTCTGAGATCATGTCGCCGACACACGCGGGGATGTTCGCTTTGCGCGGAATTTTCTGGGCCTCGACCCGGCCTGGCCGTGTGTGATCGATCACAGGGGCGAATTTCCGGCCATCTACTCACCGTGATCATGAATGCTGTCGTAAGGCCCGGAAAATCCGGGTTTTCGGGGGTCCTGATCACGGGAAGTACACGGTGAGACGCCTTTGAAGTGCGGCAATCGGACCGTGTACGGTCCCGATCGCCATCCAAGCCGATCACTCGTGAGGAGTTCGGTTGGGTGTCGATTGAGTAACAGACCTTGATGTGAGGCAAAATCTCCGCCTCGAGGCGGGCACAAGTCCGGCCTCTCACGCGTTACGTGCGCTGGAGACACCGCAGACACCCAGAGGGGGAGAGGCGAAATGGCTACCGATTACGACACCCCACGCAAGACCGACGACGACGTCGATTCCGACAGCCTTGAGGAGCTCAAGGCACGGAGGAACGACAAGTCCGCCTCGGCAGTGGACGTTGACGAGTTCGAGGCCGCGGAGGGCCTTGAACTGCCCGGCGCAGACCTCTCGAACGAGGAGCTGGCCGTCCGGGTGCTGCCGAAGCAGCAGGACGAGTTCACCTGCATGAGCTGCTTCCTGGTGCACCACCGCAGCCAGCTGGCCCGGGAGAAGAACGGCCAGCCGATCTGCCGCGACTGCGACTGAGGCGGGGTCGGCCGTGACTGGCTCGACCCCTCCTCGGAAGCGCCGCTTCCCCCTGCGGGGAACGGACAAGGGGCCCTCCCGGGGCCCTCACGGCGTGCGTGACGACGAGCGAGGCTCATCCGGCAAGGGAGCGGTCCCTGCAGGATCGGCCTCGCTCGAACCCGCGGCTGACCGGAGTGACCTCCCGGCGCCGACGCGGAGCGCCGCCCCCGTCGCCAGGCGGAGGGCGGCGGTCATCCGGGCCAAGGCCACGGAGCTGGCCCGAGAAGGCGCCCGTATGGGCGGGAGTCGCGCCAGGGCGGGGCTGGCGCACCTCGCCGACCGGATCATCGAGATCGCCCCGAGGATCCCCGTACGGGACCTCCGGACGCTCCGCAGACAGTTCCCGGGCCTTGGGCCCGAGCAGGTCGCGGACAAGCTCGTGGCGGGCGCGGCGAACGCCACGTCCACTGTCGGGGCGGGCATCGGGGCGGCGGCCATGCTCCCCGTACCGCCCGCGATGCCGACCGAACTGGCCGCGGAGATCACCGGGGTCGCCGCGATCGAGCTCAAGCTGATCGCCGAACTCCACGAGGTCTACGGCGTGCGGCCGGCGGGCAACCTGAAGGACCGCAGTACCGCGTATCTGCGCTCCTGGTCGGGCGAACGCGGGGTCGACGTCCTCAAGCCGTCCTCGATCGACTCGGCGTTCGGCGGCCGGATGAAGCGCGAGCTGCGTCAGCAGATCATGAAGCGCATGGTCCGGGACCTGCCGAACCTCATGCCCTTCATGGTGGGCGCCGCCGTCGGCGCGGTCATGAACCGGCGGGACACCAGGAAACTGGCCGCGAAGGTCCGGGCCGACCTGCGCAGGATGCAGGTGCCGTGGGACGCGCTGCCGGAACTGCCGCCGCTGGAGAAGCCCGCCGATCCACTGGCCATGGGCGAGATCTCCGCGAACCCGCTGAGCCTCCAGGGACTCGAAAACCCCGAGAAGTCCAAGAACCCCGAGAAGTCCGAGAACCCCGAGAAGTCCGAGAACCCCGAGAAGCCTGAGAACCCCGAGAAGTCCGAGAATCCTGGGGATCCCGGGCGCTGAGGTCTGCCGAGGTCGCCGTTACGCCGTCGCCTCCCGCGCCGCCTTGAGAGCCTGGGCCAGGCGGTCCGGCTCCCGCGTCGACAGGTACAGGTACGGCGTGGGGTCGTCCGGGTCGGTGACCTCCACCCGTAGCGCCGTGGGGATGTACGCGCGCAGCAGGAGGAAGGCCCGGGTGTCGGCCTTGAACGTGCGCCAGGCGCGCGCCTCCTCCGCATCCAGGATCTCCGCCTCGCCCAGGGCCGTGACCGGGATCTTCGCCTCACCCGCGATCAGGGAGTCGCCCACGACGCGGATGCGCAGGGATCCGTAGGCACTCGCCATGACGGCCGCCACGGCGGTGCCGCCGACCAGGCCGCCGAGCAGCGGCAGGGTGCCGAAGGGGAGCAGGATCAGGGCGCAGGAGACGCCCACGAGGAACGAGATGAACCACCACGAGCGGGGGGCGGTGAGTCGTTCGTCGTAGGGGGTGGTGGAGAGCTGCATGGAGCCAAGCTTGGCACGGTGTCCGGATTTCACGGACGCGCGGGTAAGGTCTGCGGCTGTGAGTGGTACTTCCGCAGCTCTCGAGCCTCCGGCCGATGCCGTGAAACCCGTCCGGCACCCCGATGCTCCCGTGCCCGGCGAGCTTCTCGGCGCCCACTACGAACACTGTTTCGGATGTGGCGGCGGGCAGGCCCACGGGCTGCACCTGGAGGCGCGGGCCGGCGAGGGAGTGACCGTCATCGCCGAGTTCACCGTGCAGTCCGCCCACCAGGGCGCGCCGGGCCTCGCCCACGGTGGGATCCTCGCCTCGGCCCTCGACGAGACGCTCGGCTCGCTCAACTGGCTGCTGCGGACCATCGCCGTGACCGGACGGCTGGAGACCGAGTTCGTACGGCCCGTGCCCGTGGGCGTCACGCTGCACCTGGCGGCCGAGGTGACGGCCGTGGCCGGCCGCAAGATCTACTCGACCGCCACCGGCCGGATCGGCGGCCCCGACGGGCCTGTCGCCATCCGCGCCGACGCGCTCTTCGTGGAGGTCGCGGTCGAGCACTTCGTGAACCACGGCCGCCAGGAGGAGATCCGGGCCGCCATGAGCGACCCGGACCAGGTCCGGCGCGCCCGCGCCTTCGAGGTGAACCCGTGAGCCGCGAGACCCTGAACGTCCTGATCCGGCGCGTCGACCCCGACGTACCGCTTCCGACGTACGAGCATCCGGGGGACGCGGGCGCCGATCTGCGCACCACTCAGAGCCGTGAACTGGCGCCGGGGGAGCGGGCCGTGCTGCCCACGGGGGTTTCCATCGCCCTGCCCGAGGGGTACGCGGCCTTCGTGCACCCGCGGTCGGGGCTTGCCGCCCGGTGCGGTGTCGCCCTCGTGAATGCCCCGGGGACGGTTGATGCCGGGTACCGTGGGGAGATCAAGGTGATCGTGGTGAATCTCGACCCGCGCGAGAGCGTGCGGTTCGAGCGCTTCGACCGGATTGCCCAACTGGTCGTCCAGCAGGTCGAGAGGGTCCGCTTCCAGGAGGTCGCGGAGCTTCCCGGATCGGCACGGGCCGCAGGGGGCTTCGGGTCCACCGGCGGGCATGCCGCTGTGGGCGGCGCAGGCGGTACAAGCGGTCAGGCCGCCGAAGGCGGCGCGACGGGTGGGAATCGATACGCTTCGGTCGTATCCGACCGGGAAGGACAGTGACGTGTTCGGACGTCGCAAGAAGAAGGGTGCCGCCGAGGACGCGGCCGGCGAGGCCGAGCAGGTCGTCGACAGTGTCGACACTGAGGCGGACGACGTAGAGGGTGAGCGCGAGCGTGTGCGGCTCGAGCCCGAACCGCGGCCCGACGGGCCCTGGGACGACTCCGAGGTGCGCGACCCGGCCGAGGGCCGCGTGGACCTCGGCGGGATCTTCGT
The DNA here is from genome assembly GCF_044460385.1 of Streptomyces sp. NPDC050121. Classification (NCBI taxonomy): domain Bacteria; kingdom Bacillati; phylum Actinomycetota; class Actinomycetes; order Kitasatosporales; family Streptomycetaceae; genus Streptomyces; species Streptomyces sp. NPDC050121. Next base: position 19,522 of record NZ_JBITJV010000055.1, read on the forward strand.
GCCGGGGGTCGACGGCATGGAGCTGCGGGTCGAGGTCGCCGGTGACGCGATCGTCGCGGCGACCGTCGTGCTGCGCGACAGCGCCATCCAGCTGCAGGCCTTCGCCGCCCCCAAGCGCGAGGGCATCTGGGGCGAGGTGCGCGAGGAGATCGGCTCCGGCATCACCCAGCAGGGCGGCATCATCGACGAGGTCGAGGGCCCGCTGGGCTGGGAGCTGCGGGCCCAGGTGCCGGTGCAGCTGCCGGACGGCACGGGCGGCTTCCATGTCGTGCGCTTCGTCGGCGTGGACGGCCCCCGCTGGTTCCTGCGCGGCGTGATCTCGGGCCAGGGCGCGGTGCAGCCGCAAGCGGCCGGGCTGCTCGAGCAGATCTTCCGGGACACGGTCGTGGTCCGCGGCGAGGGCCCGATGGCGCCGCGCGACCCGATCGTCCTGAAGCTGCCGAACGACGCGCAGATGGTGCCCGAAGGCATTCAGCAGCAGGAGGAGGGCTCGCGCTTCTCCGGCGGCATGGGCCAGCTGCAGCGCGGACCGGAGATCACCGAGGTCCGCTAGAGGCACGACAGAACCTACGGCTGAAAGGGCCGCATCCCGTCCAGGGGTGCGGCCCTTCGGCGTGCCGCACAACCGACGCGGCATCGCGAGGGCCGACACGCGGGCGCCGCCCCACGGGGAGAACCCGGCGTGAACCGATTCGGGGGGCTCATCCGATGAAGGGTTGAGGGGCGCCGGTGTTCGTCTTCACCGCGTCAGGGTTGCGTCAAAGGCGTCTCTCGCGATTCAGCTCGTCCTTTATGTCGGAACTGTTGGCCGTAAGGTCGACGCTGCGTACGCAGCAGTTACTGGAAGACAATGAGGCCATGGCACGCGGCAAGCTTCGGATCTACCTCGGTGCGGCACCGGGCGTGGGCAAGACGTACGCGATGCTGTCCGAGGGGCACCGGCGGGTGGAGCGCGGCACGGACTGCGTGGTGGCGTTCGTGGAGCACCACGGGCGTCGGCGCACCGAGGTGATGCTGCACGGCCTGGAGCAGGTCACACGCCGCGAGCTGGAGTACCGCGGCGGCGTCTTCACCGAGATGGACGTGGACGCGGTTCTGGCCCGCCATCCACAGGTCGCCCTGGTGGACGAACTCGCCCACACCAACATCCCGGGCTCGCGCAACGCCAAGCGCTGGCAGGACGTGGAGGAACTGCTCGCCGCCGGCGTCGACGTGGTCTCGACGGTGAACATCCAGCACCTGGAATCCCTCGGCGACGTCGTGGAGTCGATCACGGGGGTACGGCAGCAGGAGACCGTGCCCGACGAGTTCGTCCGGCGTGCCGACCAGGTCGAGCTGGTGGACATGTCACCCCAGGCACTGCGCCGGCGGATGGCGCACGGCAACATCTACAAACCGGACAAGGTCGACGCCGCCCTGTCGAACTACTTCCGGCCCGGAAACCTCACCGCCCTGCGGGAGCTGGCCCTGCTCTGGGTGGCCGACCGGGTCGACGCGTACCTGAAGCAGTACCGCAGCGAGCACCGGGTGTCGGCGATCTGGGGTTCGCGCGAGCGGATCGTGGTCGGGCTGACCGGCGGCCCGGAGGGACGCACCCTGATCCGGCGGGCGGCGCGACTGGCGGAGAAGGGCGCCGGCGGCGAGGTGCTGGCCGTGTACATCGCGCGCAGCGACGGTCTGACCTCGGCCTCGCCCAAGGAGCTGGCGGTCCAGCGCACCCTGGTGGAGGACCTGGGCGGCACCTTCCACCACGTGGTCGGAGACGACATACCGGCCGCGCTGCTCGACTTCGCCCGCGGGGTCAACGCCACGCAGATCGTGCTCGGCTCCTCGCGCCGCAAGGCGTGGCAGTACGTCTTCGGACCCGGGGTCGGCGCGACGGTCGCCCGCGAGTCGGGGTCCGACCTCGACGTGCACATCGTCACCCACGACGAGGTCGCCAAGGGACGCGGGCTGCCGATGGCCCGGGGCGCCCGGCTCGGGCGGGCCCGCATCATCTGGGGCTGGCTGGTCGGGGTGGCGGGTCCGGCACTGCTGGCGCTGCTGCTGAACACCGTCCACCTCGGCCTCGCCAACGACATGCTGCTGTTCCTGGCGGTGACAGTGGCGGCGGCGCTGCTCGGCGGGCTGCTGCCCGCGCTGGCCTCGGCGGCCGTGGGCTCGCTCCTGTTGAACTACTTCTACACACCGCCCCTGCACAGATGGACGATCGCCGACCCGAAGAACATCGTCGCCATCGTGATATTCGTCGGGGTGGGGGTGTCGGTGGCGTCGGTGGTGGACCTGGCCGCGCGGCGTACGCACCAGGCGGCCCGACTGCGGGCCGAGTCGGAGATCCTTTCCTACCTGGCGGGCAACGTGTTGCGTGGCGAGACCAGCCTGGAGGCGCTGCTGGAACGGGTCCGGGAGACCTTCGGGATGGAGTCGGCGGCGCTGCTGGAGCGGGCGGACGGCATAACGCCGTGGACCCGCGCGGGCCACGTCGGATTCGGGCGCCCGGTCGCGCGGCCCGAGGACGCCGACGTGGACGTGCCGGTCGGCGACCACCTGGCGCTGGCCCTCACCGGGCGGGTGCTGCCCGCGGAGGACCGGCGGGTGCTGGCCGCGTTCGCCGCGCAGGCGGTCGTGGTGCTGGACCGGCGGCGCCTGCAGGAGGAGGCCGACCAGGCTCGCGCGCTGGCCGAGGGAAACCGCATCCGCACGGCCCTGCTGGCCGCCGTCAGCCACGACCTGCGCACGCCGCTGGCCGGGATCAAGGCCGCGGTGTCGAGCCTGAGGTCCGACGACGTGGCCTGGTCCGAGGAGGACCGGGCGGAGCTGCTCGAGGGCATCGAGGAGGGCGCGGACCGCCTCGACCACCTGGTGGGCAACCTGCTGGACATGTCCCGCCTCCAGACCGGTACGGTCACGCCGATCATCCGGGAGATCGACCTCGACGAGGTGGTGCCGATGGCGCTCGGCGGGGTCCCGGATCCGGAGCAGAGCGTGGAGCTGGACATCCCGGAGACGCTGCCCATGGTCGCCGTGGACGCCGGATTGCTGGAGCGGTCGGTCGCCAACCTCGTGGAGAACGCGGTCAAGTACAGTCCGGCCGGCGAGCCCGTGCTGGTCTCGGCGAGCGCCATGTCCGACCGGGTCGAGGTACGGGTCGTGGACCGCGGGCCGGGCGTCCCCGACGAAGCCAAGGAGCGGATATTCGCGCCCTTCCAGCGGTACGGTGACGCCCCGCGCGGGGCCGGGGTGGGCCTCGGCCTGGCGGTCGCGCGCGGCTTCGCCGAGGCCATGGGCGGCACCCTCAACGCCGAGGACACCCCCGGTGGCGGCCTCACCATGGTCCTCACCGTCCGCGCGGCGGGACCCCGCCCTGAGCCGCAGCCCGCACAACCCGCACGACCCGTACGACCCGAAAGGCAGGCCTCATGCTGAGCCCGGCTGGGGAGACATCCCAGGCTCCGACGAGGGTGCTCGTGATCGACGACGAGCCGCAGATCGTGCGCGCCCTCGTGATCAATCTCAAGGCCCGCAAGTACGAGGTCGACGCCGCCCACGACGGCGCCACCGCCCTCCGGCTCGCCGCCGCGCGCCACCCGGACGTGATCGTCCTCGACCTGGGGCTGCCCGACATGGACGGCGTCGAGGTGATCAAGGGCCTGCGGGGCTGGACCAGGGTGCCGATCCTGGTGCTGTCCGCCCGGCACACCTCGGACGAGAAGGTGGAGGCGCTCGACGCCGGCGCCGACGACTACGTCACCAAGCCCTTCGGCATGGACGAGCTGCTGGCACGGCTGCGGGCCGCCGTCCGCCGGGCCGAACCCGCCGGTGGCGGCGAGGACGAGGTGCTGGTGGAGACCGACGAGTTCACCGTCGATCTGGCCGCGAAGAAGGTCAACCGGGCCGGGAAGGACGTACGGCTGACGCCCACGGAGTGGCATCTGCTGGAGGTGCTGGTGCGCAATTCGGGCCGTCTCGTCAGCCAGAAACAGCTGCTGCAGGAGGTGTGGGGGCCGTCGTACGGGACGGAGACGAACTATCTGCGGGTGTACATGGCGCAACTGAGACGCAAGCTCGAGGCGGACCCGTCGCATCCCAAGCACTTCGTCACGGAACCCGGGATGGGGTACCGGTTCGAGCGCTAGCAAGGAGGGCGGAACGGCCGGGACGACCGGTGCGGCGGCGGCTACGGCGGCGGCTACGGCTCTGTCGGTGCACCCCGGTACGCTTCAGATATGAGTGCTGTTCCTCGTTCCGAAAAGCCGGTGGGCCGGTTCCGGCGCATGCTCGACCGGCTCTCCTCGTCACAGGAGGACCTGGAGTCCGAGGAGCTGCGCGAGGACGCCGAGACGGCCGGTTGTACACGCATCGGAGACTGTCAGGACCGCCAGATAGTCACCGTTACTGGTACCTTGCGCACGGTCACCCTGCGGCCGCGCGCCGGAGTCCCGGCCCTGGAGGCCGAGCTGTTCGACGGCAGCGCCGCGTTGGACGTGGTGTGGCTGGGCAGGCGTTCCATCGTGGGGATAGAACCGGGGCGCAGGCTCATCGCATCGGGCCGGGTCTCCATGAGCCGGGGCCGCCGGGTGCTGTTCAACCCCAAGTACGAACTGAGACCCCTGGGTAGGGAGTAGCCGGTGACGTCGCTCGACAAGCCGACCGAAGACACGACTGCGGAAGACACCGCCGCGGCCGACGCCCGGGCGGTGACCGAGGCCGCGCTGTTCGAGGCGTTCGGCGGCGTGCGGGGCATGGTCGAGACGGTGGTGCCCGGCCTGCTCTTCGTCACGATCTTCACGATCAACAAGGACCTGCACATGTCCGCGATCGCCGCGCTCGCGGTGTCGCTGGTCCTGGTCGTGGTCCGCCTGGCGATGAAGGACACCGTCAAGCACGCGTTCAGCGGAGTCTTCGGCGTGGCGTTCGGCGTCGTCTTCGCGATGATGACCGGCAACGCCAAGGACTTCTATCTGCCGGGCATGCTCTACACGCTGGGTCTGGCCCTGGCGTACATCATCACGACGCTGTGCGGGGTGCCGCTGATCGGGCTGATCCTCGGGCCGGTCTTCAAGGAGAACCTCTCCTGGCGCACCCGCAACCCCGGCCGCAAGACGGCGTACGCCAAGGCCAGTTGGGCGTGGGGGCTGATCCTGCTCGCCAAGTGCGCGATCCTCTTCCCGCTGTACTGGTGGGCGAACACCGCGCAGCTGGGGTGGGTGCTGGTGGCGCTGAAGATTCCGCCGTTCCTGCTGGCCGTGTGGCTGACGTGGGTCTTCCTCGCGAAGGCGCCCGCGCCGATCGACGTGTTCGCGGAGATGGAGGCGGAGGAAAAGGCGGAGGCCGAGCGGAAGGCTGCGTCGGAGGCGTCGGAGGTTGGTGGGCGGCACCGTCGGGAAGGGTAGTTCCCCGGCGTCGGTGTGACCGTCCTTTGGGGGCTGCCGCCCCCAGACCCCCGCTTCGGCCCTGAACGGGCCTCGTCCTCAAGCTCCCCCAGAGGGGGGACCCCCAACGGGCTGGTGCGGAAAGGGCGCCCTGAGATTTCAGGGCGCCCTTTGCCGTCGTCTCGCCCGAAGGTCAGCCGGTGGTGTCGTCCTTGCGGACCGACAGCAGGTCCTCCAGCTGTTCCTCTCTCGCCTGGGCGGCGACGAAGAGGAGCTCGTCTCCGGGTTCCAGGGAGTCCTCGCGGGACGGGGTCAGGACCCGGGTGCCGCGGATGATGGTGACCAGCGAGGTGTCCTCGGGCCATTCCACGTCGCCGACCTGGGTGCCGGCCAGGGCCGACTCCTCGGGGAGGGTCAGTTCGACGAGGTTGGCGTCGCCGTGGCTGAAGCGGAGCAGACGGACCAGGTCACCGACGCTTACCGCCTCCTCGACCAGGGCGGACATCAGACGCGGCGTCGAGACGGCGACGTCGACACCCCAGGACTCATTGAAGAGCCACTCGTTCTTGGGGTTGTTGACGCGGGCCACGACGCGCGGGACGCCGTACTCCGTCTTCGCCAGCAGCGAGACGACCAGGTTGACCTTGTCGTCGCCGGTCGCGGCGATGACGACGTTGCAGCGCTGCAGCGCCGCCTCGTCCAACGACGTGATCTCGCAGGCGTCGGCCAGCAGCCACTCCGCCTGGGGGACGCGCTCGACCGAGATGGCGGTCGGCGCGTTGTCGACGAGCAGGACCTCGTGGCCGTTCTCCAGCAGTTCGCCCGCGATCGAGCGGCCGACGGCCCCGGCTCCGGCAATGGCGACCCTCATCAGTGACCGCCTTCCTTCGGGCCTTCGGCGAACGACGCCTCGACCTTCTCGACCTCGTTGGTGCGCAGCATCACATGCACCAGGTCACCCTCCTGCAACACCGTCTGCGAGGTGGGCAGGATCGCCTCGCCGAGGCGGGTCAGGAACGCCACGCGGACGCCCGTCTCCTCCTGCAGCTTGCTGATCTTGTGCCCGACCCAGGACGGGGCGGCGTGCACCTCGGCGAGCTGGACGCCGCCGGTCGGGTCCCGCCACAGCGGCTCGGCCCCCGAGGGGAGCAGCCGGCGCAGCATCTGGTCGGCCGTCCAGCGGACGGTGGCGACGGTCGGGATGCCCAGGCGCTGGTAGACCTCGGCGCGCCGCGGGTCGTAGATACGGGCGGCGACGTTCTCGATGCCGAACATCTCGCGGGCGACGCGGGCGGCGATGATGTTGGAGTTGTCACCGCTGGAGACCGCGGCGAACGCGCCGGCCTCCTCGATGCCCGCCTCGCGCAGGGTGTCCTGGTCGAAGCCGACCCCGGTGACACGACGGCCGCCGAAACCGGAGCCCAGTCGTCGGAAGGCGGTGGGGTCCTGGTCGATCACTGCGACCGTGTGCCCCTGTTGCTCCAGGGTCTGGGCGAGAGCGGAACCCACTCTGCCGCAGCCCATGATGACGATGTGCACGACCGTCCTTCCGAGGTCAAGAAGTTCAAGAAGTCGATAAGTTTCTGGTCCGGGCATGGAGCTCGGCCTTGACCAGGGTCTCAGACCGTCGTCCAAGCTACACACGCGCGGTCCTCGCCGGGGACCCCTGTGCACACTCCGCGCACGGTTCGAGCGATCAGCGGCGGCTGATGCTCCAGAGGCTGAGGAAGGTAAGGATTCCGAGGCCGACGAGGCTGCCGATGGCACCGATGAGCTCCGCGGTCGTATGCATGGACCCTCCGAAGGACGGCAGCGGGCGGGGGATTGTCATATAGACATGACGACCGGCATGGCTGCGGAATCCGCAGCGTGGGCCCGGCCGAATTCACCCGGGAGGCAGACGCGGCGGCCCATCACCCGGTCGAGTGCGGGGGAGGGTGGGCGGTCCCGTGTTCGAAGGCTTACGATTCTCTGTTGTGTCCAAACTGACCGACGTGCCCAAACGCATTTTGATCGGGCGCGCACTGCGCAGTGATCGGCTGGGGGAAACGCTCCTGCCGAAGCGCATCGCCCTACCCGTCTTCGCTTCCGACCCGCTGTCCTCCGTGGCCTACGCGCCCGGGGAGGTGCTGCTGGTCCTGTCCATCGCGGGCGTGTCGGCCTACCACTTCAGCCCGTGGATCGCCGTCGCGGTCGTGGTGCTGATGTTCACGGTGGTCGCCTCCTACCGGCAGAACGTCCACGCCTACCCCAGTGGCGGTGGCGACTACGAGGTGGCCACCACCAACCTCGGCCCCCGGGCCGGCCTGACCGTCGCGAGCGCGCTGCTCGTCGACTACGTCCTGACCGTCGCCGTCTCCATCTCCTCCGGCATCGAGAACCTCGGCTCGGCGATCCCGTTCGTCGTCGAGCACAAGGTGGCCTGCGCGGTCGCCGTGATCGTCCTCCTGACGCTGATGAACCTGCGGGGCGTCAAGGAGTCCGGCAAGCTCTTCGCGATCCCGACGTACGTGTTCGTCGCGGGCGTCTTCATCATGATCGCGTGGGGCGCCTTCCGCGGGCTGGTCCTCGACGACACGATGCGGGCGCCGACGGCCGCGTACACGATCAAGGCCGAGCATCAGGGCCTGGCGGGCTTCGCGCTCGTCTTCCTCCTCCTGCGCGCCTTCTCCTCCGGCTGTGCCGCCCTCACCGGCGTCGAGGCGATCTCCAACGGCGTCCCGGCCTTTCGCAAGCCCAAGTCCAAGAACGCGGCGACCACGCTGGCGGCGATGGGCCTGCTGGCCGTCACCATGTTCTGCGGGATCATCGTCCTGGCCCTGGTGACCAAGGTCCGGATGGCCGAGAACCCGGCCGCCGACCTGCTCAAGAACGGCGTCGGCGTCGGCTCCGGATACGTCCAGAACCCGGTGATCACCCAGGTCGCCGAGGCCGTCTTCGGCAAGGGCAGCTTCTTCTTCATCGTGCTCGCCGCGGCCACGGCCCTGGTGCTGTTCCTCGCCGCCAACACGGCGTACAACGGCTTCCCGGTGCTCGGCTCGATCCTCGCGCAGGACCGCTACCTGCCCCGCCAGCTGCACACCCGCGGCGACCGGCTGGCGTTCTCGAACGGCATCGTGCTGCTCGCCGGCGCGGCCACCCTGCTGGTCGTCATCTACGGCGCCGACTCCACCCGTCTGATCCAGCTGTACATCGTCGGCGTGTTCGTGTCCTTCACGCTCAGCCAGACCGGCATGGTCCGGCACTGGAACCGGCACCTGGCCACCGAGACCGACCCGGCCGAGCGCCGACACATGGTCCGCTCCCGCGCGATCAACACCTTCGGCGCCTTCTTCACCGGCCTGGTCCTGGTCGTCGTCCTGGTCACCAAGTTCACGCACGGCGCCTGGGTCGCCCTGCTCGGCATGGTGATCTTCTACGCGACGATGACCGCGATCCGCCGCCACTACGACGGCGTCGCCGCGGAACTCGTCGCCCCCGAGGGTCCCAGCGACGACAGCGTCCGGCCCTCGCGCGTCCACTCGGTGCTGCTGATCTCCAAGATCCACCGCCCGACCCTGCGCGCCCTCGCCTACGCCAAGCTGATGCGCTCCGACACCCTGGAGGCGCTCACCGTCAACGTCGACCCGGCCGAGACGAAGGCACTGCGCGAGGAGTGGGAACGGCGCGGGATCGACGTACCGCTGAAGGTTCTGGACTCGCCGTACCGGGAGGTCACGCGGCCGGTCATCGAGTACGTCAAGAGCCTGCGCCGGGAGTCGCCGCGCGACGCGGTGTCGGTGATCATCCCCGAGTACGTGGTCGGCCACTGGTACGAGCATCTGCTGCACAACCAGAGCGCGCTGCGGCTGAAGGGCCGGCTGCTGTTCACGCCGGGCGTCATGGTCACGTCGGTCCCGTACCAGCTGCAGTCCTCCGAGGCGGCGAAGAACCGGGCCCGCAAGCGTCAGGAGTGGAACGCTCCGGGTTCGGTACGACGCGGTCCGCTGCAGGAGGGGCGGCCGAAGGAACCGTCGGACACCGGCGGCGCGAAGACCGGCGGCGCGACGACCGGCGGTTCGACCGGCGGTGGTTCGACGGCCGGTGGTTCGACGGGCGCTTCGGGGCCGGAGGCGAAGAGCTGACCCGGGCGTCGGGTTCCGCACCCGGCGCCCCGCGTCCTGGTTCGTCCCCGCGTCCCGGCTCGTGGTGAACGGCCGGACGACAGCCACGTAGACTGGTGGGCTGTTGTCCGGCCGTTCCTCGTTCGACGTTGTGGAGTCACCCCGCCATGCAGGCAGAACCGAAGAAGTCGCAGGCGGTATCCCTGGTCGGTGAGGAGTACGAGGTCGAGATCGGCCCCGTCGCCCACGGCGGCCACTGCATCGCCCGTACCGAATCCGGCCAGGTGCTGTTCGTCCGGCACACGCTGCCCGGCGAGCGGGTCGTCGCCCGGGTGACCGAGGGCGAGGAGGGCGCGCGTTACCTGCGGGCGGACGCCGTACGGATCCTGGAGGCGTCCAAGGACCGCGTCGAGGCCCCCTGCCCGTACGCCGGCCCCGGCCGCTGCGGCGGCTGCGACTGGCAGCACGCCAAGCCGGGCGCGCAGCGCCGCCTCAAGGGCGAGGTGATCGCCGAACAGCTCCAGCGGCTGGCGGGCCTCACACCCGAGGAGGCCGGCTGGGACGGCACCGTGATGCCGGCCGAGGGCGACAAGCTTCCGGCGGGTCAGGTGCCCCAGTGGCGCACGCGCGTGCAGTACGCGGTGGACGCCGACGGCAACGCCGGTCTGCGACGCCACCGCTCGCACGAGGTCGAGCCCGTCGAGCACTGCATGATCGCGGCCCCGGGCGTGAGCGAGCTGGGCATCGAGGAGCGCGACTGGTCCGGCATGGCGTCGGTGGACGCGATCGCCGCGACCGGCTCCCAGGACCGCATGGTGATCCTGGAGCCGCAGCCGGGCGCCCGGCTCCCCCTGGTCGAGCTCGACAAGCCCGTCTCCGTGATGCGCGTCGAGGAGAAGGACGGCGGCATCCACCGCGTCCACGGCCGCGCCTTCGTCCGCGAGCGGGCCGACGGCCGTACGTACCGGGTCGGCAGCGGCGGCTTCTGGCAGGTCCACCCGCAGGCCGCCGACACCCTCGTCAAGGCCGTCATGCAGGGTCTGCTGCCGCGCAAGGGCGACATGGCGCTCGACCTGTACTGCGGTGTGGGCCTGTTCGCCGGCGCGCTGGCCGACCGCCTCGGCGAGAAGGGCGCGGTCCTCGGCATCGAGTCCGGCAAGCGCGCCGTCGAGGACGCCCGCCACAACCTCGCCGACTTCGACCGGGTGCGGATCGAACAGGGCAAGGTGGAGAGCGTCCTGCCGCGCACCGGCATCACCGAGGTCGACCTGATCGTCCTGGACCCGCCGCGGGCGGGGGCGGGCAAGAAGACGGTGGAGCACCTGGCGTCGCTGGGCGCCCGGAAGATCGCATACGTGGCATGCGACCCGGCCGCACTGGCACGGGACCTGGCGTACTTCCGGGACGGCGGATACCGGGTGCGGACGCTGCGGGCGTTCGATCTGTTTCCGATGACGCACCATGTTGAGTGTGTCGCGATCCTTGAACCGGTGGTTAAGGGCTCCTGACCTGCGGTTTTGTGTGTGCGCATTATGTGCGGTGTGGGCGTTACGGGCGATATCTTGACGCTGAAATGACGCTCATGACGCTCATTTGACGCTCGTTCTGATGGGGCGTCAGGTTGCTACGGGGCAGGTCGGGCCCGGTGAAGGTGGCGGGTATCGACGGAGCACCGACGGCCGGTGATGCTGAGCGCAAAGCTGCTGGTTTCCGCGTGGTCCGGGGGCAACGACGATACGACTAGGCATCCACCAACAGTCGGGGATCTGTCCGGAATTCTCGGGGTTATCCTGTGCCTCTCGCATCGGTCGTCTCGGCCGGTGCTGCGGTGAGGGGGAACAGGGTGGGTGCGCCGGAGTCGAATGCCGGAGACGATTTCCACTTTTGGTGGGCGGCGAGTCGGGCTCTGAAGCTGATCGAGCCGGGCACCATTCTCCGGCGAGTCACCCTCGAAGGTCTTGCCCACGTCGATGACCCCGACGATGAGTACGAAACGGTGGATGTCGCCGAGTACCTGGGAGGCGACGATGCTGCTTCGGCAGAGGTGCTTGTCCTTTCGCAGCTGAAGTACAGCTCTCGTCATCCGGACACCGCTTGGACAACGGCCAGGCTCTGCAAGAAGAGCGTGCGGCGTCGAGCCGACGGCACAACGACGCCAGCACGATCCGTCATTGCGGACTTGGCGGCTGCCTATCGCCGGCTCATGGATGATCACGGGATCGATGTCGCCTCGAGGGCTCGCATCGCGCTGGTCAGTAATCAGCCTGCCGCCCCCGAACTGGTCTCCTGTGTTACGGCTGCGGCGGCGTGGGTCAAGGGCCAAAAGCCGACGGTGCAGACCCAGGCACTTCTCGCGGGGCTCTCTACAGACCAGGCTGTGACGGTCCGGACTCTGCACGAGGCTGTGCGCAGTCGGCTGAGCAGTCAGGAGTTTTGCGCCTTCATAGGCGCCCTTGACCTGTCACAGACAGGTGTCATGGACAGGGCCGCACTGGCCCGCGCGGTTCGATCCGGTGCGGCGGAGCTGACACCGGGCAAGGGCCACGACTCAGCCCTGAAGCTGTTCCACCTGGTCCGTGCGCAGGCCCTGCCGGACAGCAATCGAAAGGGAGTGACGGCAAGCGATGTCCTTGCGGAACTAGGGGCTCCCGAACTGCTGGATCTCTACCCGGCTCCTGCTCGGTTCACGGAAGTTCGCGATCCGCTCCCCGCGCCCGGTGCCCGTTCCATCGCCGACGCCGTGGTGAGGCATCCAGGACGCCTTGTGGTGGCTCACGGAGATGCCGGGGCTGGGAAAACCACGGCGATCCGCCAGATGAAGGACCACCTGCCAGTGGGGTCACATGTCGTCCACTTTGACTGCTATGGCGGCGGAGACTACCTGAGTGCGGGCGAAGAGCGGCACACACCGCAGCGATTCGTCCCCCAAGTGGTCAACGAACTCGCGCAGTTGTGCGGCACTCCACTGCTCATTTCGAGATCGCAGCGGCAGGAAGACCTTTGGCGGCGGCTCCGCCGCACGCTCGACGGGGCCGTCGCCGGGCTCCCACCGAACGCCGTGCTGGTCCTGGCGGTCGACGCTGCCGACAACGCCGCGACAGCGGCTCGAGAGTGTCAAAATCGCTCCTTTCTGCCGGAGCTCGTCCGCCTGGACCTGCCCGAGCAAGTCTCCGTGGTACTCACCGCGCGCAGCCATCGGGTCGGTTCGTTGGAGGCCACGACGGCGGCCGAGGAGGTTCCTCTCGCAGTCTTCGACGCCCCCACGTCCGCGGCGCATCTGCGCCGGCATCGGCCGGACGCCTCCGAGGAGGAAGCACACACCTTCCATGACAGGACTCAAGGCAATCCCAGAGCCCAGTTCTACACGCTTCAGCAAGCAGCCGAGCATGCCTGGGACATGTCCACCCTGCTGGCGAAGTCGGAGCAGACGCCCAAGGCGGTCTTCGACGACCTAATCGAGTCCGCTCTGCAGGTGGGCGGCGCGGACGCTGGCGGCCTGCAGTGGCTCGCGTTGATGCTGGCGCTTTCCCGCCCCGTACGGCTCCAGACCCTCGCCACCGCTCTGGACGTCGACCTGTCGGCCGTCAGGAACTTTGCTGCGGGGCTCACCCCCGGCGTCCGGATCGTCGACAACTCGATCCAGTTCCGGGACGAAGACTTCGAAACGCACGTCAGGGACTGCGTGGATCCCTCCGAAGTGATCGCGGCCCACAGCCGACTGGCTGATCTGTGTCTCGCCGCGCGGGCGACCGATGTGGACGCCGCGACGCACGCCGCCGACCATCTGGCAGCATCAGGCCGCTTGGAAGTCCTGTTGCAGCTTGTCCTCGAAGAAGCCAGTCCGGTTGGCATCACGGACGGCTTTCGCCGCGAGGAGGTCCAGGGCCGACGCTTGGACCTCGCCCTGCGGGCCGCAGCACAGACCGCCGACGCAGCAGCCGCCGTACGACTGGCTGTTCGAGGCTGTGACACAGCGTCACGTCACGACACCCTTGCGCGTCTGACCGGATCGCATCTGGATCTGGTCGCCCGCTATACGGACCTGGATCTTCTAAGAGCCCACCTACTGCGGAGACCGGGCGGGACTTGGCTCGCCCCGGTGTTCCTACAGACGGCCGCAATGTTTTCCCGTACACCTGAACGGCACGACGCCGCCCGGGCTGACCTGGACAGCGCCGGAGGCTGGCTGCGTCGCTGGATGGCTCAGAGGGAAGAGGAGGGCGAGCACTGGGATGTCACACCGGACGACGTCGCCGCAGCGGCGGAGGCATGCTATCGACTTGTCGGCGTCAGGGCCGCGGTCAGGGAACTGCGGCGGTGGCGCCCCGTGGATCTCGTGCTGGACGCCGCCGTGGCGCTGGCGGGACGCCTCACCAATGATGTGGATCCTGCCGTCGTACGAGGGTTGCTGAAGAAGTACCGGGTTCCGGCAGAGGCTCAGGCACGCGTCTTCCTCGCCGTCGTATCGCCTCCCGGTGAACCGGACAAGGAGTGGCTCGACGCCATACTTGCCGCATTGCTGTTGGACCCGCCTGCCGGGCCCCAGCCCTGGCAGGCACGACTGCTCGATATAGCGCTCCGTCACGGTGACCGCCAGCTGACCGCCGACCTGGCCAAACAGTGGTCCACGGCGTTGCCCAACGGACTTTCGAACTATGCGGGATCCGCCGGGCAAGGCACTGCGATTCTGCGCTGTCATGCCGCAGACGCAGTCCTCAGCGGCAACGACATGGACGTCGTCGCACTTGTTCCCGCCGAACTGCTGCCGCGTACCGAAGAATTGGGCCACACCAAGGACGCCCGGGCGCGCGAACGCGATGAATGGCTCCAGCTAGTGAAGCCCATTGCCGAAGCTGCCGTGCTGGCTGCACGCGCGGTCTTGGAGGAAGCGGACGCCGACGAGGTCCTTGCGTTTTGTGATCGAGGAATCGCCGGACGTATGGAGCGCGCCACACGCCGGTGGTTCACGTACGACAGGTCCTATGCGGCCTGGGCGAGCCTCGTTGCCGCGGCTGCCCTGGACACCGAAGCGACAGAGGAAGTCGTCGATCGTCTCGCCGCGGCTGCCGAGTCTGTCCGTCGTGATGGCGCTCCTGAACTGTGGATGGAACTGGCAGCCCTTCTTCTGCCATATCAGCATCGCAAGGGCACGGCAGCCGACCTGTGCACACGGGCGGCCGACTACGTCAACAGCCACGACTACCCGGCGAGTGAACGCCTCGACCTCCTTGCGCGCTTGGCGGAGCTCGGAGCGAAGGTAGACGTGGACCTAGGAAGACAACTCTTCGAACAGGCTGTAGAAGCGGCGACCGGAGTCAACGACGACGCGGCCCGCCTTCTGGAGGTCCACGTAGACCTCGCCCATCGCGCTGACGTCTCCAACCTTGATCCGGCTCATACCGCCGCACGTCTCGTCCAAGCTGCGGAACTGATGGCTCCTCACGTGAGCGAAGCCGCCGAAATTCCTTACGCCGAGATCGCCGGAGCTGCGGCCCGACTGAATCCCTTCACCGGCCTCGCCGCAGCCAGCAGATGGGACGACCAAGATCGCATCGGACTGTCGTCCACGTTGCCTGCCGCACTGACCGGTGTACTCCACAACGGAGAGACACCCGCGCAGCAAGTTCTCGCCCTGGACCACTTGATCACAGACGACGGAGGCCGCTGGCAACTGCAACTCAACATCGCCGAATGGTTGGCGGCGAGCGGTGCTGCGGAAAGGCAAGAGTGCCGCCGAGTCCTGCTGAGAGCCGCGGAATGGGTGCGACGTCATGTTCCCGCGCGGGATCAGCCAGCTAGGGCGCGACGCCTTGTAGACGCTGCTGAGCAGTTGGGACACGGAAGCAGTGTCCGGTCGGCGCTCGAAGCGGTGGTCCAGCTGGGTGATACGCGAGGGGACTTGGGCATTGGCCACACCACCAGCCGAGACTGGGGCGGCAGCAGGCGTCACGCTCCCGAGGTGCAAGCCTTGCTGTCCCATGCCGCTTCTCGCAGCTGGGTGTCGCTGGCGGAGGACGTGCGAACGCTAGCCGACGCTCGCGTGTACAGTGACGAACTGCGTGCATTCATCACAGCTGCCCTCCAAGCTACCCCCTACGGACAGCGGCTGGATGCCCTCACGACCGTCGCATCGCTACCGGACCTGGACGCGCTCGATGTGTTGACGGTCCTATCCGACCTCGTACGCCGCTGGAGTTCTCAGCCAGCCATAGCGACGTGGGCTGCCGCAGCACTTCCCGACCTGGTGAGTCGAGTCTTCACCGAGCTGTTCTGGGGGCATGACACGCGGCGCACGATCGAACGACTGCGGGCTTTCGGGGACGACTCGGCCATCCGGCAGGCCGTCCTGGCTGCCCTGCCAGAGGCACGGCAGGATCTGCGGGCGCATGGCTGGCGGAGCATCGCAGAGCTCCTGGGCCATCTGTGCCCTACGGGCGACGCGGGTTCGGCCCTTTTGGGCCTCCTCGATGACCGTGTTCCGCAGGACGCCGTCGCCGTCGAACGGCAACGCCCGCAGATGGGCGTTTCTCTACTGCTGTGGAGCGCTTTCGGCCACCCCCGGCGTGAACTGCGCTGGCGCGCGGCGCATTCCACTCGCGAGCTGCTGTCCACGGCCTCCATCGCTGTCGCCAAGTCGATGGTGGCTGACCTCATGGGACGCCTGGACGACAATAAGCCGGGAGCCTTCAGGGATAAGAATCTGCACTTCTACCGCTTCTCGGCGACAGCCGCACTTCTCACAGCTCTTGAGCGGGTCGCAGCAGAGCGTCCCGACATACTGGCGGCGTACTTCCACGAGTTCGCACGCTTGGCTACAGACCGGGTGTTTCCTCATGCCCAAATCCGTCAACTCGCACGCCGCAGTGCCCTCGCGGTCGCGGCAGCGGCCAGCGCCGATTCCACTCAGGTCGAGATGCTTCGCCTGGCCAACCAGCCCTCCAGCTGGCTGGTGCATTACGGACGCAGCTACGACGGACGCGACAGAATTTCCTGGAAAGGCCGCTACAACTTCGATTCCATGGACACCATCCCCTATTGGTACGCACCGTTGGCCCAGGTCTTCGATGTCGAAGTCGACGTCATCGCCGAGACTGCCGAAGGCTTCATCCTCGACCAATGGGGCTTGAGCAATGACGACTGGTGGACAGATACGCGAGAGCTACGAGACGAGCGCTCCTGGGAACGAACCAGTCACAGACAGGGAATCATTCCGCGCGAGGAGAGCCTCCGACTCTACATCGAATATCACGCCATGATGGCCACGGCCGGACGTCTCGTCGACGAAAACCGTCCAGCCCGTGCCGGAACCTGGACACATGAGCAGGCTGACTCCTGGGAAGACTGGCTTCTGCCACATCTCCCAGCCCCGACAGGCTGGCTCGCAGACCTCGGGACGCCGGTTCCGGCCGAGGCAGAGTTCCTATTGTCTCGGGTGGGGTCGAAGACGTGGGACACCACATCGCCGGCTGACTTCGACAGCGCTCTCGGACTGACCGGTGACGACGGTGCATCGGACATGATCCGTGTGGCGGCGAGTGTCCAACTCCACGGCCCAGAAGCCTACGAGACAGTGAGAGTGGCTTCGGCCCTCGTCGATCCTCGCCACGCCACCGATCTGCAGCGTGCGCTCGCTGCGGCTTCCAACCCGACGGACTGGAAGCTGCCCGACGAAGACGAGGAAGACTTCGAAGTCGACGCCGATGCCTTTCGCCTCAGCGGATGGATTCTGGACCCTTACGAGCCGAGTGAGTACCTTGACCGGCATGACGTATATGCCTACGAAATGCGTCGCGAGCTTCCACTTCCCGGGAAGGCGTTCAGGGCTCAGAGTCGCACAGCACTCGACGCGACCCGTCTCGTGCTGACAGCGCACGACGGACGCGTCGTGGCACAGGCTCAGCAATGGGCCGACCCAGACCCGGGGAATCACTCGACATCCTCGTTCGTATCATCCGGCTACCGCGTCCATGTCAGGCGGGACGCATTGCTGCGGTACCTCGCTACCACAGGGAAGAGTCTGATCACGGAGGTTCAGATTGCACGGCGCCGAACCGGACAACGACGCGACGGCTACCGGGTCCCCGTCAGCCGCATCTATCTCCTCGACGCCACCGGAGCCCTCACCGCCAGTTGACCCCGCCGCGGAGCTCGGTGAACGCATCCTGGCCGAGTTCGGTGACGAGCACACCAACAACACCCTGATCCGTTGGCTTGCTCATTACACAGCTCGCCTTGTGACGGAAGCCGACCAAGCGCGCGACACGAATGCCCCGGACGCCGCAGCCCGCACCGCTGAAGCACGGGACGCGATCCTGCGACTATGGCAGGCACGCTCCTCGTGGCCCTCCGGATGGCCGCCCCCGTACGCGGCGAAACTGGCTGCGACCCTCGATGCGCTTCCTGAACCGGGAAATGAAAGGTGGACTCGGCCTACGGTCCTGGCTCGGCTACACGAGATTCACCACAATGTCCTGGCCATCTTGGTAGACCTGACGACCGACGACTGTCCGGAGGCCGAGGAAGAGTGGTTGAACAGGTTCGGCGACCTCCTCACCGAAGAGGAGTCGGCCGTCCTGCGATATGCGGCCCACTTGCCGAGAAGGAAAGTAGCCCTTCAACGGACAGAAGAGGCGGGGACTTCTGCAGACGTCGATGTTGCTGCAGGCGGATCCGGTACGACGCCCGCCATCGGACTGCTTGCCGAACTCGCGGAGAGGTACAGAAACACCATCACTGAGCTTTTGAGCGCGGTCGGACCGTCGGCCACTTCATCAGACGAGGACGCTGATATCGATGGGGAAGAGACCGCTGTCTCCGGAGAGGTGCCTCTGTAGAAGGTCTGGCACTGGTCGTTGAAGACGATTCCGGTGGCGTGGAGGCAAGCGGTGTGTTCAAGCCGTAGCTGGTGACGTGGGCGGGAGGACGTTCAGCCACGTCCTTGATGTAGGGGCGGCGGCGTTGAGGATGGCAAGACTGTCGACGGCCCGGGCCTCGACGATCTCACCCTTGGTTTGGGCGATCTTGGCCTGCCCGCCGAACGCGCCGATGGAGAGGGGACTGCTGAGGCAGGAACGCAGAGCAAGTGTTTAGAAGGCGCCTGCTCTCTTCCCTGGCGGCGACAGCACGGCGAGCGCGCCGGCAGCGCGCCCCTTCGTGCTGCTCGGGCGTTCTGATTCGCCGACGGCAGACAAATTGAGGGCGCAACGACTGGAATGAAGCGGCGAAGCAAGCAAACCTAGAGCGGTCCGGAGAAGCGCGGTTACGCCCTGCTGTTCCTGCATACGCCTGGATGTCGTGAGCACCGTGTCGGGCGAAACATAGCCGACGATCGCCGGTTAGCCAAACCGGCGATTCTGCAGACCATTGAACCTGTCGCGCTGATCCCCGCGTGACGCATTCAGTCATTTTCCCTGAGGAGTTCAGAGCTATGTCTGTCGAGGTCATGGACGAAGAATGGTTGTACACCGAGGACCAGGTTCGATCGCTGCTCGAGTGGATGCGTGGGCAGGCGGGTGTCAATCTCTCTGTGCCCCCATTCATGCGCATTGTGGCCGAGCAGGCTCTGCGTCCAAGCGAGGCTCGCGCTTTGCGAGTGAGCGACGTGGTGCTCCCGGTGGGCGACGTGGGTGAGTTGACGGTCCGCCACAAAGGGATGGCGAGGGAGATTCCCCTCCAGTCGCAGTTCGTCGAGTTCCTGCGTGAGTGGATCAGCGAGGCTGGCCTGCAGGGGGACGATCTGCTGTTTCCCGGTACGCGAGGTGGGCCGCTCTCGGCCTCCATATACCAGCGAATGTGGCAGCACGCCCAAGAGGCCGTCCTGCCAAGGGACGAGCGATACTCGTGGCGCCTGGGGGAGCCCATCTCCATCCTCCGTGAGTCCTGCCTGGTGAAGTGGCTCAGGATGGGCATCTCATCCGTCACGGTTGCCGAGTGGGCTGGCGTGACCCCGAGTTGGCTGGTGTTGCGTTACCCGCACTGCTTCCGCACGGACAAGGCCGAAATCGACTGGGACCGTCTGGCCCTGGCCATGGCCCTTCCGGACTCGCTCAGGTCGTGATTCCCGCCCGCGCTCTGGCTGGCACCTAGAGCGCGGGAGCTACCAGCTCATCCTCATCGGCACCGGTGGTCCTCACCCCCAACGAAGCCGTCACGTGATCAACCTCCCTTTGGTCGAGGCGCTCCGTGAAGCGGTCCCACTGTCCTGGCAGGGCTGGTTGACCGCCTTGGACCGGACGATGCTCCGGCTGCCGACTCGCCGGGCGCCCAGCCCACCCCATCTCAAGGTCCCATACATGCCTGCACGCTTGCTGTCCATCCCTGCCGTCGCCGCCGCCTTGGACGTCGACCGCCGCACCGTCTACCGCTTCATCGCTGCCGGCGACCTACCTGTCGTCGACCTCCGTACCGGACCAGGCCGGTCCCGTGTACGGGTCCGGCCGGCCAGCCTCGACGAGTTCATCAGCCGCCGCGCCGTCGTACCGCCGGCCGCCCGCCGCTGACCCTGGCCATCCCAGCCCGTCACCGTTGAACAAGGAGTAGAGCCTCGTACCTCCGCAAGTTGAAGTCCGGCAAATGGCAGGCGACCGTACGCAACCGGACAGGAGACCGGTTCAGCGAGTCGTTCCCCCTCAAGGCGCAGGCGCGCGCCTGGGGCATCGAGATGGAGACCCAGTTCGCCCGCGGAGGCATGCGCGACCCGCGGGCCGGGGAAACGTCGTTCCGCGAGTGGCACGACCGGTGGTGGAACGCCCGCGTCGTTGAGCCCCACACGCTGCGAGGCGACGCCTCCAACATCAAGAACCACGTCATGCCCTACTGGGCGGACTGGGAGCTGCGGGCCATCACCCGCATGGACGTCCAGAGCTGGATCCGGACCCTAATCGAGAAGGGCGCGGGGGCCGCTGCGATCAAGCGGGCCTACAACCTGACGTCCTCCATGATGCGCGCGGCCGTCGACGACGATGTCCTGGCGGTAACCCCGTGCCGCAACATCGACTTGCCCCAGATCGCGGTCAAGCCGCCGCAGTGGTTCACGCTAGACCAGGCGCAGAGCATCCTGGACGAACTCCCCGCCGCGTGGCGGACGATGTGCCTGCTCGGCTTCTATACCGGACTGCGCTGGGGAGAACTCTCCGGCCTGCATCGCCACCGCATCGACCAGCGCCGCTCGCGCCTGTTCGTGGTGGAGGTCAACAGCAAGAGCGGCATTAAGGAGTACCCCAAGAGCTCCAAGAGCCGTAGAGAGGTCCCGCTCCCGCCTCACGTCCTGGAGGCCCTCGAACGCCACATCCACCGGCTCGACCGGGACGCCGTGGTGTTCACTACCATCACCAAGGGCCGTGTCGGTCGGCTCCTCGCCGACAGCAACTGGCGCCGGCAGACCTGGTGGCCCACAGTCGAAGCCGCCCACTACTTCGACACCGACGGCGAGCAGCAACTCGTCCCGCACTACCCGCCGCACTCCATGCGCCACACCTGCGCCTCGTGGCTGGTCCAGAAGGGAGTCTCGCTCTACGAGGTCCAGCACCTCCTCGGCCACGAGAGCTTCCAGACGACCCAGCGCTACGCTCACCTTCAACCGGACGCGCACAAGGCCGTTTTTGGTGCCTGGGAGCGCTTGGACGTTCCACTCACCATCGCCGCATGAATGATCCTCCGCCCTGTCCGTTCACGGACAGGGCGGAGGCGCTTGCCTGATCAGGAGGGCCGTGCAACATCCTCTTCGGGCGGCGTCCAGCACCCCTTGCTGTCGAACGGCCAGGGATGGGTGTAGAGATCGCCCTGAAGGAAATCACGCATAGCCTCACGGCTGGCTGGCGGATCCAACGGAGCGGCCAACGGAGCGGACAGTGGATCAATCCGGTCTGCGTACGCCTCGGCCCATTGCAGCCACTCCAGTTCCTCCGCCGCAGCGGACGCGCCGTCGGCTCTCGTACGGGCCGCGCGGCAGAAGGCGCGGATCTCGTAGGCCCGATGCCGTGCCTTCACCTGCTCGACCAGGACTTTCGCTCGATGTCGCTCGACTTGACGCTCCCGGGCCTGTGCCACAGCCGCGTACCAGCGGCGTCGCTGCTCGGCCTTGCGGAGTTCTTCTTCCCGCTGCCGGCGTTCGGCCGCAGCGGCACGCTGCTCGAGATCGTGCAGAAGGTGCCCCAGGCGGGACTCCAGTGTCCACCGTGCACTGTCCCTGAAGGTGTACGAATGCTGGTACCAGCTTCTGGCAGGCGCACCGAGCTCGAGGCGTCCGTTGAACTCGTGGTCGTACTTGGGGATACGCGTCCAGGGATTGCGTTGCTGTTGGCGGATCTCCTGAGCGGTCGGCTCGTGTGGCACCTTGGTCGTCTGCTCTGTGATCGCGAGCGGGAGCGCGTGTCCGCGGATGACGATGACCATCTGGTGTTCGGCTTGGCCGCGATGGAGATCGGTCCGGGTCTCCACCTGGTAGCCGCGGCTTTCCGCCTCGCTCAGGAGCGCGTGCATGATCCGCAGGGCGCGGTCGGCCTGCTCCCGTGACACGTGCAGAGGGATGACCTCGGGCGTCCCGCGGGTGTCGACTACGGTCTTGGACCTGCCGAGGGCCTTGCGCGTGGCACGGACGAGCTGATGGGGACGGCCCAGCACGTCGGGGACGTCGATGGTCGGTACCGGCGGCGGTTGCGCAGCTCTCTCGGCTTCCTCGTCGACCAGCGTGAAGACGCAGTCGCCACGCTGCCGTCCGGTCCAGCGTAGCTTGAGCTCTCCTGGCACATGATCGTGATGGAGCGCGTCGTAGAAGGCCGCCCGCCACCGCCCCCGGGTCTGCGGGCCCGGATCAGGTACGGTGAGCTTCCAGGTAGTCGCGGACTGCAGTCGAGTGATCAGCTCGGCTCCATCGGCAGGCGCACGCTTGGCCTGTTCGGCATCACCGGCCAAGCGCTCCTTCTCGGCTTGGACATCCTTGGGATGCTTGCCGTGTTTGAGGAAGTAGCGGCCGTCCGACGTCACCACTGCGACGTGCCCGCTACCGCGCCAGCTCCGCTTGATCAGCCCACGCTGCTCAAGGGCCCAAGCCGTGTTCGAACTCTTGGGAGCGATGGGCACGGCACTGGACGCTGCAGCGATCTGGCGGAGCATGGCAGCCTGCTGTTCAGTCAGCGTGTACTTCACGAGCTTCGGCTCCACCTCGACGAGCTGCGGGCAGACCACCAAGGTAGGGCCGATGAATAGCCTCGGAGCGCTTCCCGTCGCCCGTTCGGGTTCCACCACCCGAACCTGGTCGTGTTGAGGTCAGCCAATGGTGTAGGTGGCTTGCCGGGCTCAACCCGTCGAACAGCGTGCCGGGGCTGCTCTTTGGGCTCGGATCGTATGGCGGCAGGGTCCTTGCGTTGGCATGCGCTGATTGCGCTGGGCTCATTACCCTGTGTCGTGGGGGAGCGCCGAGGTAAGCGGGGACAGGGATGAGCACGGGGGAAGCGGTGCGTCGAACGGCCTTGGAGGAGCGGGGAATTGCGTCCGCCGATGTGCTCTTCTCCATGGAAGGCATCCCAGAAGGAGCCGTCGTACCGGAGCCGGAGGGTGAGGCGGCGACTGAGGCGGCGGTCGAGCGACTCGGTAGCCGGTTCGCCGGACTGGACGGTCAAGTGCGGCACGCGCTGAGACGTACCCGAGATCACGCAGGCAATCTGTCGAGCGACCGTCTCCAGGGACTCTCGGAGATCGTGCAGAACGCCGAGGACCTCGGCGCCACGGACGTACGCATTCTGACGAGGGGACGGGAACTCCTCGTCGCCCACAACGGCAGCCCCGTACGGTTGCCGGACGTTCTGGCCCTGGCGATGCCCTGGCTGACAAGCAAGGCAGAGCAGGCGGATTCCACCGGCAGGTTCGGGATTGGCCTGATGACCCTCCAGTCCCTCTCCCAGCATCTGGAAGTTCACTGTGGGCACTACCGGTTCCGCGTCGGGGATCCGGACATTTCCGTGGCCGAGCCGTTCCCGGCGCCCGACTGGTTCGCCAGCGACACTTGGACGGTTCTACGGGTTCCGCTGGAGCCGGGCGTGCTCGGCGCGGACGAGGTGGACGCGTGGCTTGCCGAGTGGGGGGACAGCGCGCTGCTCTTCCTCGGCAGTGTCGGCAGCGTCACGCACCTGGACGAGCAAGGCTGTGTCCGGCACCGGCTGGCGCTCGACCGAGAGATCGGCGAGCCGTTCGAGGCCGTGGTGGGCGGGCAGAGCGCCGACGTGGAGACCGGCGAGGCACGCGCCGGCGACGGGTCCCGGTGGCTGGTCTGCCGTACGACCGTTCCCAGCCCCTCCGGGATCACCCGGTCTCACAAGGCGGTGGGGTCCACCACCGCAATCGCTGTGGCTCTTCCTCTCGGACCCGATGACGTCGGGCGGATCTACGCCGGCCTTCCGGTCGCGGACACCGCTCTGTCCCTCTGTATCAGCGCCCAGTTCGATCCCATCGCCAGCCGTCAGGCGCTCGACGACACCCCGTGGAACCGCGCACTGAATGAACTGGTGGGCGACCTGTGGACGGCCGCCGCCCTGTGGCAGTTCCGGCGGGATCCGGCACGGGCCTGGCGCGCCGTGCCGCTCCCCGACGACATGCGCGACTCCCGAGACCCGGTCGCCGCGCTGGAGCGACTACTCCTCGACCGTGCCAGGGCGGGCGTGTCCCACGGTCTCGTCCTGGACATCCCGGGGTACGGGCCGCTCGGCCTGGATGATCTCGCGGTGGAGGACGAGACGCTGGTGGGCGTGGTCACCGAAGAAGAAATCTCCCGCGTCGCCGAGCGGACCGCCGTGCTGCCCAAGGTGGCGCGGGACGAGGACGGCCGATGGCGCGAGGTGCTGGCGGACTGGGAGAACCACGACAGTGCGGTTCCCGTGACGGTGGGCCTCTACGACGCGCTACGCCTCCTCGACGACGAAACCCGGTCGCCGCAGGCGAACATCCGCCTCGCCGCGGCGGGACTTGCCTCGAATATCTACTCCTCCTTGCTGTCGAGTCGCTGGCTCGTAGACAGCTCAGGGGGCCGCCACCGTGTGCCCCGGCCCGCGGAACCAGCGGTGTACACCGACGCCCCGCGGGGCCTCGGCGCCAGTCTCGGATTCTCCCGGGAAATCCATCCGGTATTCCTCGCCGACACCGACGAGGCGCGGTCGGTGAGGACATGGCTCCGTAAGCGGGAGGCGCTGCTGACCGACGCGGACGCGGTGGCCGTGATCCGGCGCCTCGCGGCCATCGGCGCGGCGGGGAGCGGCGGCCCGAATGTACTGCGGCTCACAGATGACCAGCTCATCGAACTACGCGACGGCTTCGCACGCGTGCCGGACCACGAACGTGAAACCTTGGGGCGCGACGTGGGCCATGCAATCCGGCTGCAGGGGCATCGCTACGACCGGGCCGGAAAACGTGAAGACATCGACGTCGCTCCCGCCCGGGCGTACCTACCCGCCCGACTGGACAGTTCGGAACGCGAGGAGAGCTTCGCCTTCGCCGCCGGTCGCACGGCCGGGCTGGTGTGGCTGCGGCCCCGGTACGCCGAGGTCCTGCAGCGCGGCGGCGCCGGGATGGGAGCCCGTAAGTTCCTGAGGCTCCTGGGCGCGGAGACCGCGCCCAGGCTGCGCAGGCACCCGGGGGCGCGGGAACGCTTCACGCAGAGCCCGAAGGGGCTGCCGGCGGAAGTCATTTCGGGACCTCGAGCACGCACTGATGCCCTGCGAGTTCTGGAAGCGACCTTCACGCTCGACGACTACGAAAGCCCCGACCTACTTGCCGTCGCCTCTAGCATAGCGGCGGAGCAGGACCCGCAGCTCCGCAGGCGCAGGGCGGCAGCGCTGTTTCACGTCCTCGGGCGGGCATGGAGCCGCTTTTCCGACCACGACGAGGTGGATGCCGTCTACGACTACTACGCATGGCAGAACCGGGGCAGAACTGCAGCGTTCTGGCTCTGGCAGTTGCGCGACACACCATGGCTGGACGCCGGAAACGGCGCACTGTCTGCCCCGGCTCGACTCCGCATGCGGACCACCGGCACGGTCGCGGTGTACGGGGCGGACGACGAGCGATTCCTCCATCCCGAGGTCCAGCAACTGGTCGGCAGACGCAGTGATGTGCTGCGCGCCCTGGGCATTTCTGCGGAGGCCCGCACCGAGGACCTCGTGGAATGTCTGCAGCGCCTGCGCCGACGGGAGGAAGAGGGCGGCGACAGGGATGTGCCCGCGGCACTGATCCTCTACCAAGCCCTGGCCGAGCGCGCCTTCGGCCGTGGCGCGGGAGCCTCGGGGGAGATGTCCCTGGGCTCGGTCCTTCGGGCATTCGGCGAGGGGAGCGGCCTCGTCCTCACGGACTCCGGCTGGTGCCGGCCGAGCCAGTGCCTGCGCGGAGCGCCGCTCTTCGGCCCGCTCCGTGCGTTCGCTCCCACATTTCCAGGCAGCGAGGAGTTCTGGCAGCGGCTCGCAGTGCGCCTGCCGACTGTGGACGACGCCACGGCCGTGATCAAGGAGCTGGCCCAGCGGGACCGGAAGCAGGGTCGGGACGAGCCGGACGGGACGACCCAGTCCATCGTCCTGGAGACCCTGAAGATGCTCGCCGCTCTGGGCCGTACCCATCCCGGCGCGTTGACGGCCAAGCACCTGGGACGCCTCCCCCTTTGGACGAGCCAGGGCTGGCGAAGCAAGCGGCCCGTGTACGCCGTCGAAGACCCGGTGGTAGCCGAGGCGCTGGGCCGGGAACGTGCGGTGTGGTGCCCGGGAGCCGAACTGGAGCAGTTCCGACCGTTGATCGGAGCCCTGCGCGTGAGCGAGCTCGCCGCAGAGCATGTCACCGTGTACAGCCCTGGCCCGGCCCCGGCGGACCCGGACGCCACAGCGCTGGTCCGGTCAGCCGTCACCCACCTCCGCGAGGACCTGCAGCGCAACGCCGCGAGCGTTGCCCAGTCCCTGGACTGCTCGTGGGACCAGCTGGCTGACCTGACTGTATGCATCGCCCCTCACCTGGCCTGCTGCCTCGATCTTCCGGACACGGGCGAGACGGTGCACGTACCCGTGGACGCCGGGATCGACTGGCCCTCGGGCACGTTGTACGTCCGTGACACTGCCGCTCTGACACGCACATCTGGGGTGGGCCGGTCGATCGCCGCCCGGTTTCCGGGCAGCCGCCGCGAGGTGGCCCTCGCCTGGGGAGCAGCGTGTGACCAGGCCGAGAAGGGCCGTACGGCCGTACAACTGAGCCTTGCCGACGACCAGGTGCGGCGCGACCGGGAAGCGGCGGAGGCCGAACGCGAACGACGGCTTCGGGAACTCGGAAACGAGGTGGACCAACGCCGTACCGCGTTCAAAGCGCAGGCCGGCACAGTGCCCGGTACCCCACCGACGGCAGTGATCCTGCTGCCTGCCCCCAGCACACCACCGCCCGCCGGGCCGTCAGCCCCGCCTGTGCCCCCCGCCGCTCCACCGCGGAGGCTCGTCGACCCCGGCAGGCTCCGGCTCGTCGATCCGAGCGGTATCATCACGCCGCCGAAGCCCTCGGCTGCGGGCGCGCCCAGCGCACGGCCGAGCGGGTACACCTCGGGTACGTCCGGCCTGCCGCAGCCCCGCGCCGGATCGGCGATCCCTCAACAGCACACGCCACCGCGCCCCTACACGGGCACGGAGCAGGAAAAGGTGGCTCTGGACGTGGTGCGCAAGGCACTCGCCACCGACGACGACTGGCTGCGTGACCTACGGGCCCAACGCGGCCTCGGCGCCGACGCGGTGGACGCACTCTCGCGGTTCTACGAACTCAAGGCATATAAGGACGCCGAGCCGGACACGGTGATGCTGACACCCGCGGAGTTCCAGCGAGCAACGGAGAGCGACGACTTCTTCCTCGTCATCGTCTCCGGATTGGAGGCCGGAACCGGCCCCGTCTCCGTACGCATCATCCCGCAGCCGCTCCAACAACTGACTTGCCGTCCGAGCAGCAGTGTGACGGTCACGGGCGTCAGGGGCGCGCACAGCCGGGTGTACCAACTCGAGGAGGAGAGGTAGGCCAGCTGGCCGTGACGTCCCGGGAACCGGGGGACCACGGGGCGGGCAGGGGCGCAGCGCCTGCAGCATGGCGCACACGGCACGCTGACCTGTTCACGCCGACTTCCAGGCCAGACCATGGAGGCGGAGCGCGTGGGGACGCACGCGGGTCGGCTCCAGCTGATCAGCGACGCCAATGGGGGGCAGCCTGATCTCCGACTGATCTTCCGGGGTTTGCCCGGCGTGCTTGGCGTGGGAAAGCCCGTAACTTACTGCTGTCCCACCTACTCACTTCTCGGCTCCTGATCGCTTGCAGATGCGATCTCATCCGGACGTGATCAGTCGATGTCCGGATCATCGACCTCTTCGAGGAGACGGGTCGCGAGGTCGTCGGCCCACTCCACGGCCCAAGCGCGGAGAGCGGTAATGTTGGCGTCATCGAGTCCATAGGCGGCGAAGGCTTCGTCGTCGGTCCACTCGGCGCCCGTGAGGTTCGACTGCAGATCCTCGCGCTCGAAGCGGCCACGAGCGTGCCGACGGCCGAACTCCTCGAGCTCGGCATTGGTCCAGCGGCGGGAGGCTGCGAACACATCGATCAGATCACGGGGCGCTCCACGGTCGGCGAGGGCGCGGACCTTGGTCCCGATCACGTCCTCCTCCGCGAGGACGGGCCCGTACGGGCTCTGGGCGACCGGCCGCCAGAAGATCTCCTTGAGGATGTCGACTTCGCATTCCTGCCCGGTGGCCGGTTCGGACACGGTGAAGCGGGCGGACAGCGGGGCAGTCTCCAGCGCGTGCACCTTCCAGCCGCGGGCTTCCAGGCCGGCGCGGAGCGTGGCCGCAATATCGGCCATGGGCGCCGGGTTCTCGGTGGCGACGTCGAGGTCCTGGCTGGGGCGGTTTACGAGGCGGTGTGCCCGCACGGCGTATCCACCGGTGAGCACCAGTGGATACGGGGAACCGAGCGCGATCACATCCGCCAGGAGCCGCGTGTGCAGCTCCGGCATGTCCGTCACGCGGCTGCCCGGGTGCGGGAGGCGAGCTGGGGGAAGGCGTCTTCCCATACCGCGCGCACGCTGCGGCCGACGAGGGTGCGCAGCACCGGCCACAGCTGGAGGAGCAGGTCCTGGTTGAGGTAGCGGGGCAGGTCGTCGTGCAGGCCATCGTGCAGGACGGTGCGGTACAGGCCCATACGCTGGCGCGGCTTGTCCAGGTCGTATGAGGTCATCCCGGACCAGGCCATGTGCAGCGGCAGATCCACGACACCGTGGGCCGGCCCGTGCAGTTCGTCCAGCGACTCCGGCAGACGGCGGCGGAACTTCTCCCGGTACAGCGCGAGGTCCTTGGCGTCCGCGTCCGAGACGTCCCTCGGGGTGGGTGCGGGGTGTTGTGGGCTGGAGGGCATGACTCCATTATGGCGGCCGGAGACGTTGCGAGAGTCATGAAGTGCGAGCCGGCGTCCGGAGCGAGCGGGGGCGGATCCCCCCGGTGAGCTGGTTGCCCGCAGTCTGCTCTTCCGTGAGCGGTGCTGACTCCTGGCAGTCCACCGGGCGTGCTGGTCCCGTCCTCGGGGTCGTCCGTTCAGCGGGTTGATGCGTATGGCGGCAAGCATCGGTAGGACTTTCGAGAGGCGGGGCAGAGGGTCCGCTCGCCTTCGGTGGTTCGCACACCGTCAATCGCTGCGATGACGGAATGAAGGAAGGAGTCCAGCACCTCCGTAGTAGATCGGGAATGGCGTCCCGAGAGCGCCTTCCCGCCTGAGGGGGCGGTCAAGGGGGCTCTGGCGGTCTTTTCCCGACCGACATCCGCCCCTCTTTTCCCAGCGGTCACGGAACGCGCCGTCCGTGCCCCTCGCGCGCCCCCCGTGCGCACTGAGCCGGTCGTTTCGCCTCCAACAAGCTGTGTCTGCGGTGATCCACCGTCCGCGTCCACAGCTTGGAGGGGACAAGGTGCCGGAGGAGTGGATACGGGCTCTCGTGTCGGACTTTGGGTCCGAGTGCAGGGAGCGTCTGCGGGTCAGCGACACGGAGGCGTCCATCAGCTTGCCGGTGGCGAAGCTGGTGGAGACATTCGGGGCGCGCTGGAAGCTGCGTCCTCGCCTTCATCCTGAGTATTCCTTGCCCGAGGCCCGGGTGCGTCCGGATTACGCGGTGGAGACATCGGGGCGCATCACCGGGTTCCTCGAGCTGAAGGCCCCGGGGCACGACGTCACGCCTGACGGCTTCACGAAGCGGGACCGGGAGCAGTGGGAGCTGATGCGCCGGCTGCCGAACGTGCTGTATAGCAACGGTCACACCTGGTGTCTGTACCGAGGCGGGTCGCGGCCTCTGCGCACGGTTCGGCTCGAAGGTGATCTGTACCGGTCCGGCAGCCGGTTGCGTATCAGTGCAGCCGATGGAGCGGCGTTTCGGGATCTGTTGCGGGAATTTCTCGGGTGGCAGCCCCGACGCATCACGACTGTTGGCCAGTTGGTGTCGTCTATCGCTCCGCTGTGTCAGTACTTGCGCGAGGAGGTGCTGGAGCAGCTCGCCCTCGAACGCAGAACGCCAGACGGTACTCGCAGCCGACGACTTGTCCCCAAGCCGTTCACCGCCTTGGCACACCACTGGAGCAAGGTGCTCTTCCCCTCAACCGATGGGCAAGACCCCGATCACCTCTTCGCCGACCGTTACACCCAGACGATCGCCTTCGCCCTGCTGCTGGCCCGTATCGAGAACGTACCGCTCGCCGACCGCAACTTCGTTGATGTTGCACGTGAGTTGAAGGCCGAGAACACGGTCATGGGGCGGGCCCTGCAGTTGCTGACGGAGACGGTGGACGCCGAGTTCGCCCGCCGAATCGACACGCTCGTGCAGGTCATCGACGCTGTCGACTGGGAGGCGATCCGAGCCCGGACGCCCGACGCCCACGTTCATCTCTACGAGGATTTCCTCCAGGAGTACGACCGCGAGCTGCGTAAACGCTCCGGCACGTACTACACCCCGCCCCGTCTGGTGAAGGAGATGGTTCGCTTCACCGACGCCGTCCTGCGTACCCGCCTGGGCTGTGTGGAGGGCTTCGCGGACGAGCAGGTGACGATCGTTGACCCTGCCATGGGCACCGGCACGTTCCTCAGCGAGATTATCGACAGGGTCGCCGAAGAACGCTCCCGCCGCGGGGAGGGTTTCCGCGGCGAAGCGGTGGAACAGCTGGCGGGACGGCTGATCGGCTTCGAGCGTCAGATGGCCGCCTACGCGGTCGCCCAGATGAGAATCACCCAGACCCTCCGTAAGCAAGTCACCGACACTCAACTCGGCGATCTGCGGCTCCATCTCGCCGACACCCTCGCAGACCCCTACGAGAGGGCCACGCTCTTCACGTTCCTGCCCGATGGGGATCCTCTGGTCGAGAACACCCGCAAGGCGGACTGGATCAAGCGCGAGCAGAAGGTCACTGTCATGATCAGTAACCCCCCGGACCGGGAGAGAGCCGAGGGGGAGGGCGGTTGGGTGGAGAAGGGGCGCGAGGGGGATGACAAAGCACCCCTGCTCGATGCCTTCCGCCTCGGTGGCAGAAACGGAGTACACGAGAACAAGCTCAAGAACCTGTACGTCTACTTCTGGCGCTGGGCCACCTTCAAAGTCTTCGAACAGCACCGTTCCGAGTCGGACCGCGGAATCGTCGCCTTCATCAGTACCGCGGGCTTCCTCAGCGGGCCCGGATTCCGAGGGATGAGGAAGTACCTGCGTGAGACCTGTTCCGAGGGCTGGATCATCGACCTCAGCCCGGAGGGCATCCAGCCACCTTTACGGACGCGCCTCTTCGAGGGCGTTCAGCAGCAACTGACGATCGCCGTGTTCGTCCGCAGCAGAGCCGACACCGAACCTGCCCGTATCAGGTACGTCGCCCTGGACGGCAGCACTCGTGAGGAGAAGTACGCACAGCTCGAGGCTCTCGGGCCGGACAGTGACCAGTGGCGCCCGGTGCGTCAGGATGCCCATGCTCCGTTCACCCCTGCGGCCATCGGAGCATGGGATACGTATCCCGCATTGGATGATCTGCTGCCATGGACAGTGCCCGGCATTTTGCCCAAGCGGACGTGGGTCTACTCCGCGGACCCCGATACGCTGCGCTCCCGGTGGGGGAGGTTGACCGCCGAGACGGACCTGGCCGAGAAGCGTGCCTTGTTCAGGGAGACCAAAGGCGGCCGTACCATCGACCGGCCGGTCAAGCCGCTCCCGGGATCGGCACAGCGAAGGCGGTCGATGCTGGAGGCGGGTCCCGAGTGTCCGGAGCCGGTGCCTGTGGCCTTCCGCCCTTTCGATCGGCAGTGGATCATCCCGGACAACAGAGTTCTTGACAGGTGCTCGCCGGAGCTGTGGGAGAACCGGGCCGAGGGCCAGATACACATCGTGGAGCTGCACTCAGAACGGTTCGGTGACGGCCCCGCCACGCTGTTCACCGCGCTGATGCCGGACATGCATCACTTCGCCGGCTGGGGTGGTGGCAGGGTGATCCCCTTCCTGCAGAAGGACGGCACCCCCAATGTGACCCCCGGCCTTCTCCAGCACCTTCGTAACTCCTTCGGCGGTCTGGCTGTCTCCGCCGAGGACTTGCTCGCGTACATCGCCGCGATCACGGCCCACCCTGGTTTCCGGTCCCGCTTCGATGACGAACTCACCACCGTCGGCGTCCGCGTACCGCTCACCGGTGACGCCACGCTGTGGTCGGAGGCGCTGCACATCGGGCGGAAGGTGATCTGGGCCTCCACCTTCGGAGAGAGACTCGTGGACCCGGTGGCGGGGAGGCCCGGCGGACCCCAGGAGGTCTGGACGACCGCACAGCCGGCGATCACGTACCGGAGACAGGTCGGCAGGGACGAACTACCCGAGAGTTTCGTCTACGACTCCGACCGTCTGGAACTCCACTTCGGCCAAGGAGTTTTCGGTGCGGTAACTCAGCTTGTTCTTTATCTACCAGGATCTGCCAGGGCGGCCGATGGCCTTGAGGGTCTCGGGGCGTTTGACGGTCTTGCCGACGTCGTAGCGGGG
>NZ_JBITJV010000056.1:0-49455 GCF_044460385.1 Streptomyces sp. NPDC050121
TTCACGCCCGTGAGCGGCTGCTGCACCATTGGGCGGGGCGACATCGTGAAGGCCGGCGTGGCGGCCGGCCGCCGGGAGTGCGGGACGTTCTGGGCTGTCACGACCAGCAGTATGCGAGGCCTGTGTCAGCTGCTTGAGAGCCCCTGGCCTGCGGCATCTCGACTAGAGCCGGACAACTTTCTGGAACCTCTGACCTGCTACTTCTCTGATTGAAGGCCCTTTGAGCTAGTACGCAGCAACTCAGTCCGGACACACATCAACTGTTCTCGGACGCGGTATAGAGCAGCGACCGGGGAGGGTTTTCGGGGGGCCTTTGCTCTGCCGGTGGCGCGAGAGCCTATGCGCCGCCCGGCGACCGGTAGGTGTGAGAGCTTTCGGCTCGGCCCCGCTTGCGGCGATGATCTGCTGAGCGTGCCGATGGACGCGCGTGTGGTGCCCCGACGCCTGGGAGATTGTTTCAGTGCCTGACCTACCCGCCCCAAGCTCGACGGGCGTCCGTATTGCAGGGGACCGCTACCAGTGGCTGGTCGCCTGGCAGGGGTGTGTCGCCGCAGTACGCGATGCGGCGCTGCGCGCGCCCAACCCGGTGGTGGCGGTCGGCGTCGAGGTCGACGACGCGGGCAACTTGGACGACGTCGTCTTGTACCGGCAGGCACCACCGCACACCTGCATGCAGGTCAAGTACGTGGCGGACAGCTCCACCCCGGTCAAGGAGGATTATCTGCTCAAGCCGAGTGATCGCGGTGGCCCGTCGATCCTGCGGAAGATGGCGCAGGCCTGGCAGCAGCTCACCAAGGACGGTGCACCGGTCGATCTTGCGTTGCTGAGCAACCGGTCCCCGGACTCGGAGGATCCGCTGGTCTCGCTGAGGGACTCCCGCACCCAACTGCTGGTGCCGAAGGCGGCCCAGCAGGGCCCGAAGTCGAAGAAGGGGCAGGCACGGACGCGGTGGGCCGAGGGCGCCGGGCTGAGCGAGGAGATGCTGCTGGACCTGCTTCGGGTGCTGCGCTTCGATCTGGCGCGGGACGTGATGCATCTTCATGAGCACCTGCAGATGCTGATGTTCGCAGCCGGCCTGCGGTTCGATGAGGAGGCCATGCATGCCGGTGCGGACTGGGTCGCCCGCCAAGTAGCCGACGGGCAGCGCCGGTTGTCCCTGGCGGACATCCGGGAGGCGATCCAGGCTCTGCGGCTTGCGGCGGGTTCGTCACGTGCGGTGGTGTCCATCGCCACCCTGAAGCCGGACCCGATGGCCGAGGACGCCGACTACGCGGTGGACTGGACGGAGCGCTTCGAGGGCGCCTCGGCCTATCTGAAGAGGCGCCCGCTGGCCCCGGCAACCTGGGCTCAACTGCAGGAGGACATCGAAGCCGCACCGTATCGGATGCCGCCCGGCACCACCGCGGTTGCCGTCACCGGCAGCCTGCGTCTGGCACCCGCGTTTATGGTCGGTGCGGCCTTCCGCATGGTGACCGGCGCCGACCTGGCCGTGGTCCAGCGCGGCCAGTTGTGGTCATCGGCCGAGCCCTACGAGACCCCGCTGCCGCCAGCCGTCGACGAGCACGCCCTCGATCTCGGGCCCGACCTCGCTGTCGCCATCGCGGTCGCCACCGACCTGGCGCAGGATGTGCTGGACTTCCTGACTGAGCAGCAGATCCCTGTCTCCCGGCTGCTGGTGCTGCGCCCGCCCGGCGGGGCCAAGGACAACTCCATCCCGGATGCCGCAACGGCCAACGCCCTCGCCGTCGGCATCCGGGAACACCTCCGCCGTGCCTGCCGCACTCATCCCGCGATCCACCTCTTCCAGGCCGGCCCCATGGGCCTGTCCCTGCTGCTGGGCAACCGGTGGAACCGGCTGCGCCCGACCACCGTGTACGAAGACGTCAACGCGCATCAGGTGTACGAGAAGGCGTTCGTCATCGACGCATGAGGACCCGGCACGCCACTACGATCCCGCTGCCGAAGGCGGCGCCGTGCCCTGTGCCAGCCGCAGGTCGTGGTGGACCAGAGTGAGGCGGTCGCGGGCCGTCAGCCAGCCCAGCGCGACAGCGATCGGCAGCGGGCCGTGGAAGAACAGCAGCCCCTCCACCGCGGTGGCGCCCCCGAGCCGCTGCGCCCACTCCTGCCGCCCAGCCTGCCAGCACTCCCAGACATACGTGGTCACCGCGGCGTAGACACCGGAATCGTCGGGCAGGTACGCGTTGCCGGTGTCGATGACGAGATAGGCGCCGCACGGGCCGTCCGTGCCGCCGGGACCTACGGGTGGGAGGCGGTAGCCGGTGTGGTGCCCCGGCCCGTAGGAATCCTGCCCGGTCACCGCCACGTGGCGTGCGTCATCGATCATGGAGCCAGCCGACGCCAGACGCACGATCAGCGCGATCCGGTGACGTTGCTGTCCGGCTGCGGCGGGTATCTCCACGAGCTGCGGATGGCCGCGCGTGGGGGCCGCCACACCGCGGCGTGTGTGCTGACAAGCCGCATCGGCTCGTTGTCCCTCCGGTCTGGTCTGCGTCGGCCTCGCGCGATGGCCTCCCGGTACGTACGCGGGAGCCGCCCGCACCGTAGTGCAGATCTCTGCACTCGCGCAGTGTGAGTGTCTGCGCGCCCACCTGGGCTGATAGTGCAGAAATCCGCACTGACAGGGCAGGTGTCTGCACCGTCGGATGGTGGGGTGACGATCTTGCCGCCCGATCCGGACCGCGACGCCCTGCGTGTGACGCTGGCGCGGCTGAGGAACGCGCGCGGGTGGACCTTCGATGAACTCGCCGGCCGCAGCGGCCTGGCCCGGCGCACGCTGATCGACCTCGAGCACGGCCGGGCCGCCGGCACCGTCACCACCTGGCACGCCCTCGCGCACGCCTTCGATGTCCCCATTGAGCAGCTGCTCGGCTCGCTCTGCCAGGGCCACACCCCACCCGGGCCCAAGGGCGCCTGACTTCGTCGTGTCGGGCCTGGCGCGCCGCGCAGATCACCCGAACCGGCGAGCACGCATGGAACGCAGACTCGTCCACTCGCATTACCGTTCGGTAGGGCTGGGCCGCCCGGGGGACTGCCGGCCCGCCAGCCCCGCCCTCGAGGCGTGTCGCCTGGCACGGTCCTCGCCATGCGCCCCAACTCCATCCCCGGCTGCCACTGGGACGGCAGCCCTCGCAACGCCCCGGCGCGCCGTCCGCTGCGGGTGGCCGCCACCAGCCCCAGCCGCCTGCTGCGCACCGGTCAGAGCGGCCGCTGCCGCCACTGCGGCAACCGCATCGACCTCTACCCGCGTGCCGACGGACATCCCATCGCCCTGCATCCTGCCGAAATGGCCACCGCCCACGCCCCTGCCTCCTGTCACTGGCACCTGAGCTCCGGCATCGCCCACCCGCACAGCGACGGCAGCGCCTGGTGCCGCATTCCGCACGCCGTGCTCTGCCCGCACCGCACGCCCATCTGCCGGATCAGCCCGCCTCTCGAGTCGGTGCGCCGCCAACTTGCCGTACGAACCCGTCGCCTGATCGACACCGGCGTCTTCACCACCCCCACGGCTGCCCCCACCCGTGCAGCGCCTGACGGCCCCGACCGCCCCCTCGTGCGGATGCTGCTGGGCCACTACCTCGCGGACGGCCCCGTGGAGGCCATCCGCTGCGTGGCCCAGACGAGCCACCGAACCCGCTGCCCCCGTCCCGTCCTGGCCCCGGACGCTCCGCCCGGATCCTGGAGATTGCTGCCGATCGGCCCTCGATACAGCCAACTCGCCCTGTCCGAGCAGACGGCGGCCGTCTACGACCTCAGCCAGCTGCCCCATGCCGAACAACGGCGCTGGCGCATCCAGCGCTGCCCCGCGCACGCCACCACCGACGGCGCCGCCGACCTGGCCCTGGCCGGATGGCAGGTCTTCGATCCCCTCCTGCATGCCAAGCACCTGCGTTCCGATCTGCCGTACCCGCTGGCACACGGCAGTGAAGAGAGGTGACGATGCCGTACCACGCCCTGGAAGTCCTCCTGACCCGCCCGCTGGTCCCGGCTGAGCTCCGTGACGCCGCCCACGTGCTGCCGCTCGCGACCAACCACGACACCACCCGCCTCATGACCCTCGTACGTGCCAAAACCCCCGGCCGCGCCGCACACCGGCTGCGCCGACACCTCGCCACTCGGCTCCCCGTGGACGTGATCACCACCCACTACCCGGACGCTGGTGGGCAGGTCCTGCTCAACCTCGCCTTCCCGCCCGCCGTCCACGCCACGATCCGCCACGCCGCCCATGAAACGGGTCAGAGCCCGGAACTCTTCGTGAAGCTCGCCCTGCACCGCGCACTTGCCCAGCACGCCAGTGACGAGGCCGACCGGCTCGACCGGGCCGTGCAGCACCTGCTCGCCGGCACCACAGCCGCACACCTCCTGGCAGCCGTCGGCCACGCCCTGACCCGCACCCCCGGAGCAGCCCCCGCATGAACCCGACCGACGAACAGACGGCCGCGGCCGACGCCTTCCACGCCGGCCAGCACCTCGCCCTGCAGGCCGGCGCGGGTACCGGCAAGACCACCACTCTGACCCTGCTCGCCCGCACCACCAAACGCCGCGGCCGCTACCTCGCCTACAACCGGGCCATCGCCCAGGACGCACGCACCCGCTTCCCCGACACCGTGCAGTGCAAGACCGCCCACGCCCTGGCTTACGCCGCCGTCGGCCATCGCTACACCCGCCGCTTGAACGCCCCCCGCCGCCCGGCCTGGCAGACCGGGCAGGCCCTCGGCATCACCAAGCCGATCCGCATCGGCGAACGCGACCTCTCACAAAAGACCCTTTCCAACGCCACGTTGCGCACCGTGGCCGGCTTCTGCCACACCGCCGATGAGACGATCACCCGCCATCACGTCCCCCGCTTGCGCGGTCTGGAAGACAAGGACCTGCACACTCAACTCGCCGCCCATATCGTGCCGTTCGCCGAGAAGGCCTGGACCGACCTGCAGCACCCCGACGACGGGGCCGTGCGCTTCGACCACGACCACTACCTGAAGATCTGGGCTCTCAGGCAGCCGAAGATCGATGCCGACTTCCTGCTGCTGGACGAGGCTCAGGACACCAACCCGGTCGTCGAGCGAATCTTCCTTGAACAGCGCGGCCACGCCCAGCTGGTCATGGTCGGCGACTCCGCCCAGGCCATCTACCACTGGCGCGGCGCCAAAGACATCATGGCCGGCTTTGAGGGAACCCAGCTCGTCCTGTCGCAGTCCTTCCGCTTCGGTCCCTGCCTGGCTCAGGAGGCCAACCGCTGGCTGGCCATCGCCGAGGCGCCGATCCGCCTGGCCGGCACCCCCGCTGTGCCCACCGAACTCGGGCACCTAGTCCGCCCCGACGCTGTGCTGTGCCGCACCAACGTCGGCGCCATGGCCCACGTCATGGACCTGCTGGCCGCCGGATACCGCGTGGGACTGGCCGGGGGAGGAGACAGCCTGCGCGCCCTGGCCCTAGCCGCCCGCGATCTCAAGGAGGGCCGCCGCACCTCCCACCCCGAACTGGTGCTGTTCCCCTCCTGGGGCGAACTGCAGGACTACGCCGCCCACGATCCGGCCGGACGCGACCTGCAGCCGCTGGTCGACCTCGTCGACACCCACGGCACCGACACCATTCTGGCCGCCCTCGCTCACCTCACGCCGGAGCAACAGGCCGAGGTGACCGTGTCAACGGCCCACAAGGCCAAAGGCCGTGAATGGCCCTGCGTGAAGATCGCCGACGACTTCACCCCTCCGAAGGACACCGACAAGCATGACGACACCGGCCGCCCCGTCCCCGGACCGATCAGCGACAGCGAAGCACGTCTCGCCTATGTCGCCGTCACCCGCGCCCGCCGGCGCCTCGACCTCGGTGGCCTCTCCTGGATCCACGAGCACCCCGATGGGAACCCGCCGGCACGCTGACCGTCCTGCGGCAGAACGGGAGCTGTTGGCGCGGGCGAACACGTAGTAGAAGCGCGGAAGGACATCAGCCTGGTCCGTGGGCTGACATCCCCTTGGAAGCCGCTATTCCTTCCCGCCCGTTGGCGGAACGCGGGAGAGCGTGGCGTATGCGGCGTCCTCCGCAACCGGGGCGCCGACTGAAGCGGTGCCGCGGACAGGCCCAACGCGCTACCCGCGCAAGACGACGGCGGGCGGGAGGGGGTGGACTTGGGCGGCGTGGTCCGCCAACTGCAGTAGGCTTCCAGGCCGTCCGCTGTCCACAGGCGGCCCCGGGCAGGCTCCTGAAGTCATGAACATCAGCGCGCCGGGCATCGCCCGGAACAGCAGGAAGGCGCCGCGCTGCGAGCGCCACGACGCCTTCCTCCACCCGGAGGAGCAGGCCGAGTCCGCCGCGCGGTTCCCGGCCGGCCACCAGGCCCAGATGGCATTCCTCCTGGCCGCCTACGCCGGCAACGCCTCCGTGGTCGCTGCACTCTTGGGCACCCGCACGCGTACGGTGCACCGTCACTGCCGTGGGTGGCCGCTGCCTCCCGGGCCCCGGCTGCGCCGGGCCCTGCGCCGCCGTGTCCTGGACCTCGTGTGCCCGCGGTGTCTGTCCGATCGGGCGGTTGAAGAGGCCCGCCAGGCGAGGCGGGACGCCCGGCGCGCGGCCCGCCGGATTCCGCGTGAGTAAAGCGGTCCTCATCGCTGACCTGTCGGCCCGGGTGAGAGACCGCCATAGCGAGGGCCCTCGGCTCCGAGCAGGTGAAGCCTCTATGCATCGCTGATAGCAATTAACTATTCATGATGCGAAAGTTGCATCGAATCGGGTACACTGGGGGTGTGGGATTGGCCTTGGAGGAGTCGTTGCGGCTGACGGTGGCCGCGTTGATGCAGGTGACGGGTGACTCGCAGCGGTCGGTTGCGGGGGTGCTGGGACTGACGCAGACACAGGTGTCGCGCAGACAGTCGGGTGCCGTCTCGTGGAGCCTGCGTGACGTCGATGTCCTGGCCGAGCACTACGGCATCGGCGCGCTGGACCTGCTGGCGGGTCCGACCAGGGCGTGTGAGGTGCTGCCCGCCGACAGGCGCCGTTCCGCCCGGGCCGAGGCGAAGGGGACGAGCCGGTGAGTGACTTCGACGCGATCGACTCGCTGCTCGACGCCGTCGGGCCGCAGGCCCAACTTCCGCCCTGCCAGGTGCGCCGCGAGCTGCGGGAGCGGGCCCGGCTGTCCAAGGCGCAGGTGGCCCGCGCGCTCGGCGTGAGCCCGTCCACCCTCAGTGGATGGGAGAGCGGCCGGGACCCTGCCGGCGAGGCCCGGGCCAAGTATGCATATCTGCTGGACGGGCTGAACGCCAAGCTCGCCACCGATACGGAGAACAGGGCGGAGCTGGCCGAGCAGCCCATGGCGTCAGACGCTGCTGCGGCGGCCGTCACCTCTGCGTCTTCGCCGGAAGCCGGCCAGGACGAGGACGAGGTGGAGCTGCTCGCCGTGCCCGAGCCGTGTGTGCTGTGCGGCCGTCCCGCCGAACAATGCGTGGCGGGGTTCGCTCAGCACCTGGACCCCTCCGACTGCCAGGCGACCCCTGGCGAAACCCCGAAACGCGAGCCCGCCGCGCCGTCTGCCCAGGCCCACGAGCCGCGTAGAGTACGCCCGCCCCGCCCGGTCGGCGGGAAAGGTGCGCCCCTGCGCGGGCGGGCGTTCCAGGAGCCGTCAGGGCCGGCCGACTTGATCCACGAAGCGGTGCACGCCGCGCTCGCCGAGCACCAGGGTGACGTCGAAGCCGCGAGCGCCGCATTGCTGAAGCGGGTCATCCCGGACGCGATGCGCCTGCTGGACGAGACCCGCAAGGGCGCCCGCTACGACGTGATCGCCCACCCCTGGATCCCCGACATCCTCAAGAAGCTGACGTCCAAGGGCGCCGACCAGATCTGGGAAGCCCGCCCCAAGTGGACGCGGCCCGGACTGCCGCCCGGGAAGCACGACGTCACCGCGCTCGACATCAACGGCGCCTATTTGAGCGCCCTCAAGACCCATCTTCCGCTCGGCCAGCTGGAACACTCCACTGGCTTTGCGCACGACCGGCGCCGCGCCGGAGTCCACCTGATCACCCCGCCCACCTGGAAGCACGACGCGGTGCTGCCCAACCCGATCGGCCAGCGCGACGAACCGGGCCCCTTGTGGGTCACCGAACCGACCCTGCGCCTGCTGCTGCGCCTGTCCGGCCCGAGGCACCGTTTGTGTGAGCCGCCCGAGATCCACGAGTCGTACACCTCGGGCGCCACCGAGAACCTCCTGGAGAAGTTCCGGATCGCCCTCAAGGACGCCCGCGACACCGCGATCGCAGATGGCGACGAGCTGACGCTGGAGTACGTGAAGGCGATGTACTCCAAGTTCGTGTCCACGATGGGGGAATCGAACTACAACCGGGAGCTCTACCGCCCGGACTGGATGCACATCATCCGCTCCCAGGCCTTCGCCAACCTCTGGATGAAGGCGCTCAAGGCCCACGACGCGGGACTGACGGTCGTACGGGCGATGGGCACCGACGAACTCCACGTCATCGGCGACTGGCGCCGTGTCTTCCCCGAAGGCCGCTCGGTTACCGAGGTCAAGGTCAAGGACACGTACACCGCCGGGACCGGCACCGAAGCCAGCACGGGGCAGGAGCAGTAAATGCCGGAGAAGAACATCGACTTCGGGAAGTTCGGTGCGAGCGGGATCAAGAGCAGCGAAGCCGTCGCCCGCCAGCTCGACCGGCTCGCCGCTCATATCGCCACCCCGGTGACCGCCAAGCGCGGCCTGATGGCACGCCTGCACTACCTGACGACGTCGGACAGGGCCTGGCAGGCAGCCAAGGATGCCGGACTGACCGTGAGCGACCGGACGCTGAAGGCGTGGATGCAGGGCACACGCCGTCCGTCGAAGGCCAATCTGGAACGCATCGACGCCGCCTACCGGGCGGTGCGGCGCCGCAACGTCGCCCGCCACCTCACCGCTCGCCTCAACCGCGAGGGCCGCGGCACTCGCGTGGAGATCCACCCCCTCGACCAGTCCGGCGTGGCGCGCCAGCTCCAGCGGGTGGTGGCACACCGGACGATGAACGTGCGCTGCTGGGACAAGATCGTCGGATCCTGGGCGGCCGGCGACCACCAAGGCCTGGACGACGCCTGGACCGCCGATGTCCTGCCCGACCTGGGCTCCCAGTGGGGCCAGTACGAGTACGTCAAACACATCGGCTTCGCCGCGTAGCAGCCGGCGACCGGCAGAAAAATGGTCTTCAACGCCTGCCGCCATGGCGTAGCGTGGTGCGAACCGACGCGGGGTGGAGCAGCTCGGTAGCTCGCTGGGCTCATAACCCAGAGGTCGCAGGTTCAAATCCTGTCCCCGCTACTGCAGAGTGGGGGCCCAGAACCGTATGGTTTTGGGCCCCACTCGTATGTGGCCTACATATCGGCGGCCGACATACCCAACTGCCAGGTCAGGCACGAGCGCTGGTGAACCGAACCAGTCCGGGACACGATCCGGTAGTGCCCCAACGCCAGCGTGAGGTGACGCCGCCCCGCTGGGCGGGCCGGCGCGGGCGGCCCCATACGGTGGCGCCCCAGCCACACCAGCAACGCCTGACGTCCTTCCGCCACGTCCACCCCCCACCCGGCCATCAACCGTTCCACGCCCGCGAGCCATCGGGCCCGGTCCGCCGCATCCCGCTGCCCCGCCCGTTCGAAGTCCACCATGGCCCGCGCGAGTTCCGCCGCCTCCGGGTAGATCACCAGCGGGGCCGCCCTCATCTCCCGCGCGTCCAGCCCAGCGGTCCAGGCCCGCCGCACCCAGCACACGGTGTCCGGCATCCGCGTCCACCAGTACACCGCCACCTGGAAGGCATCGGCGAACAACTCCTCACCGGCCCGCCCCCACCGTGCGGCCAGGGCCTGCCGCGCGCGGTGCGCCGTCATCGTCTCGGGCAGCTCGGCCAGCCGCACGAAGTCCGGACCACGGCCGCGGGAGTCGTCCGACCAGGAACCGTGCCGCAGACAGACCTGCCAGCTGTCCGACGACATCAGCCACACCGCCTCCCCGACACCCAGGTCATCACCGCACGGCGGGCAGTACCGCACGAGATGCCCCGCCAGCGGCTCCCAAGGCCACCTCCACTGCGCCGCGTCCCCCTGCCCGCCCGCCAGCAGCCGGCCTGAGCCCAGACTGGGCAGATCCCGCTGCAGAAGACCAGGCGCCCGGTCAGCCAGGACGCCCAGAAAGCGCAGCCCCGCCTCGTTCACGTACATCTCGGTGCACTGCGGATACTTCTCCACCCGCTCGGGATCCGCGGATGACTCGCCCTGCCCTACCCGGTCGAGGAAATCGGCCAGACCCAGGCCGTTGCCATGCGCGAGCCGGTTCACGAACGACCCCGTCGACTCACCCGCCACCGGCCCCACACGCAACGGCAGCGCCCTGCGAGGCCCGTACAGGCCGGGATCGTCCAGCACAGGTGTCCTTCCGCCGAAGCCGCCACTATCGGCACCGTGACCGGCCCGGCAGCGCGCGGTCAAGGACGCCAGCACTCGTTCGGGTGAACCCAGGCGAACGTCCTGCCGCAGCCCCGCACACCCCTTCCACCCTGTGAACCAGGTGCTCACGCATGCCGTCACACGGGGGAGGACCATGGCCACGACGACGCGCATCCGCCCAGCTGCGACAGCAACTGCCACTGCCCCTCGCCTGAAGACGCGCCTGCGCGGACGTCAGCAGAGCGCCGCAGACGCTTGCGTGAGCAGCTTCATCGAAGGCTATCGCCGCGTCACCGTCGTCATGGCCACCGGCACCGGAAAGACCCTGGTGGCCCTGCACGCCGTCCAGGAAACCGCGCCCGAAGGCGTCTCCCTGGTAGTCGTGCCCTCCCTGCGACTGCTCGAGCAGACCGCCGCGGTATGGCACCGCGAAGGACGTCCCGGCCGCTACCTCGGAGTCTGCTCCTCAGACAAACCAGCGGACCCGGACCTGGCCGGCATCCTCACCTTGGTCCACACCGGTGACGAACTGGCCTTGCAGGCAGCCGACACTCACGGACCGCTCAACGTGTTCTGCACCTACGACTCCCTGGACAAGGTGGTCGAAGCCCACCGCGACTTCCACCTGCCCCGCTGGGACGTCGTGGTCGCCGACGAAGCCCACCGCACCGCCGGCGACTACGACAAACCATGGGCCCACGTCCACCAGGACGACAAGCTCCCCGCCCGCCACCGCCTCTACATGACCGCGACGCCCCGCGTCTTCGACGAGAAAAAAGCCCGCGCCAAAGGCATCAGCACCGACACGATCATCGCTTCCATGGACGACGTGAGCATCTACGGGCCCGTCGTCTACCGCATCTCCCTGAGAGAAGCGATCGACGAAGGGCTCCTGGCCGACTACCGCATCGCCGGCGTCGTCATCAGGGACGAAGACCTGCGCGGCCTTCTGAAACGGCTCCCCACCAACACCTGGACCGGCGAAGCCTTGCGTGCCGCAGCCGCCCAAGTCGCCCTGCTGGTCGCGCAGCACCGCTACGACCTGCGCCGCACCTTGACCTTCCACCCCTGTATCGACGCGGCGGAAGTCTTCGCGGAAACGCTCCACGAGACCGCAGCTCTCATGCCTGCGGCCTACCGCACCCCGCTGCAGGTCGGCACCGTCAGTTCCCGGCAGACCCCCTTCGAACGCCACAAGAACTTCACCGCCTTCGCCGACACACCACTGAACACTCCCACCTCACAGCAGCCGCCCCGCCGGGCCGTCCTCACCAACTGCCGCTGC
Organism: Streptomyces sp. NPDC050121; assembly: GCF_044460385.1. Classification (NCBI taxonomy): domain Bacteria; kingdom Bacillati; phylum Actinomycetota; class Actinomycetes; order Kitasatosporales; family Streptomycetaceae; genus Streptomyces; species Streptomyces sp. NPDC050121. The sequence goes on from NZ_JBITJV010000056.1 coordinate 11,717, forward strand.
TGCGCCGAAGGCGTCGACATTCCCGCCATCGACTCCCCGTCCGCGACATCGCCCCGCCCCGCATCCCCCTCTACAACGGCACCGCCTGGTTCCTGCCCTTCGCGGGCGCCTACTACAAGACGCTGGACCGCATCCGCTGACCGGTCGACAGCCGGCCTGGGCAGCGCCGGAGGCCAAGGAGGTCCTCGCCGCCGACCGTGCGTGGCCCAACTGCTCAGCACAAGGGCCTGTTGCCCGCCGAGAGGCTCGCCGACCTGCTGCGCGCCGTGACCCTGGAGGGCAGCCGTCAGGCCCTGGTCCCAGATGCACGTTGAGCCTGGTCGAACTCGACCCGGTGACGCTTGGTATGTCCGTTCTCGATTCGCATCGCTCCCGAAACCAACAGAGGAAAAAGCATGTCGCTCCTGAAGACCATCGACACCGATCCCTCCTTCGCACCCAGCGAGTCCGGCCCACTGCCCGAACGCCTGATCTCCGGCGACCCGACGTACAGGACCTGGGCCCAGGACACCGCCCGTGAGGGAACGATCAACACGGGTGTCTGGGAAGCCACGCCCGGCGAGACGCGCTCGATCAAGGGCGAGACCTTCGAGTTCTGCCACATCCTCTCCGGCGTCGTCGAACTCACCCCGGAAGGCGGCGAGCCGGTGATCTACAAGGCAGGCGACAGCTTTGTCATGAAGCCGGGCTACGTCGGTGTCTGGAAGACCATCGAAACCGTGCGCAAGATCTACCTGACCGTGTCGTAACGCCGATGCCGCAGGGCACGATCGGCGTCGGGACCTCTCGCGAGGTCAACCTGCCCAGTAGACACATGTCCTCGATGCCCTTGGGACCGCGCTATGGCAGAAATGCGGCTCAGCGACGGGGTCATGGCGACGCACTCACGGGTGTCGGCCACCCACGCACTCAGCGGCATGTGACCGAAGCTGCCCTTGAAGGTGCCCGCCGCGTCTTCCTTGCGGCTGGTGCAGGTGACGACGGTCGCGTCCAGGTCCAGGACGTACCAGTTGGCCGGCTCGCGGCCGCACACCGAGATCCAGGGGGAGCCGCCGGGTCGCAGGGCGAGCAGCGTCCACACCACGCGGCGTATCGCGGCGCGGGCGCGCTCGATCCGGGCCCGCGTTCGTGGGCGTCGATCGCCGCCAGAGCGCGGCGCGAAGTGCTCTGCGAGACCGGCCGGCTGAACACCGCCCGCCAGTGGTACTGGAGTTGCTCGGCCTCCGAGATGTTCGTCGCACCGAGCATGATTGCGCGGGTCGGCTGAACCAGCGCCGTGCCCCGGTCCCGCCGGCCCGGACCGGTGCCCTCGGCAACGCCGCATTCAGGGCAGTGGCCAAGGCCGACGCGGTCGGCAACCTTCCGCAGTAGCACCATGCCCGCGTGGCCGATCAGGTTCTTGCCGTCGGCCCGCACGGCGAGCCGATGATCCCAGTCGGTACTCTTCGCCCGTCGGGTGCCTCTTCCTCGCGGTTTTCTTGATCTAGACAGTCCAGATCATCGCAGGTGGGAGGCAGCCTTCTGCTGTCAGGGCGTCAGGCGATCGTTCCAGCTGAATTCTTGAGGCTGATGCTACGGACAGTCAGGTGCGCACCATCCACGGATCTGACAGTTCCTCCGGCTGCGCCGCTGCCCAGGGAGTCGTGCTCGGTACGCAAGGCGGTCATTGGACGACGTCGGTGATGTGGTTGATGCAGACGACCTTGGGCTGGGTCGTCTCCTCGAAGGCGAAGCGCACGCCTTCGCGGCCCATGCTGCCGTACTTGAATCCGCCGAACGGCATGGCGTCGAAGCGGTAGTCGGACGAGTCGTTGATCATGACTCCGCCTGCTTCCAGCTGCCGGGCCGCGGTCAGGGCGCGGTCCAGGCGGGAGGTGAAGATGCCGGCGTGGAGGCTGTAGTCGATGGCGTTGGCCTGTTCGATGGCGTCTTCGAAGGAGGTGAACGGCTGCAGGACGACGACCGGGGCGAACACCTCTTCCTGCCAGATTGAGCAGGTCGCCGGGACGTCTTCCAGGACGGTCGGCGTGTACAGGGAGCCGGTGGCGTGGTTGCCGCACAGCAGTACCGCGCCCTGGGCCACTGCCGTGTCGACCTTGGCCCGGGTGGCGGCCGCGGCCTGCTGGGTGATCATGGGGCCGACGTCGGTGTGCTCGTCGAGGGGGTCGCCGACGCGCAGCAGTTTGGTGCGGGCGACGAAGGCGTCGCGGAAGCGGTCGTAGACCTCGCGGGCGATGAGGATCCGTTGGGTGCCGATGCAGTTCTGGCCCGCGGCCCAGAACGCGCCGGAGACGCAGGAGGCGACGGCCTCGTCGAGGTCGGCGTCGTCCATGACGATGACCGGGGCGTTGCCTCCGAGGTCCATGGCGAGTTTTTTCAGGCCGGCCGTGCGGGAGATGGCTTCGCCGGTGGCGAATCCGCCGGTGAAGGACACCATGCGCACGTCGGGGGCGGCCACGATCGCGGCGGCGATGTCGGCTTGGCCGTTGACGACGGTGACGATCTCCTCGGGCAGGCCGGCCTCGATGAGGGTGTCGACCAGGCGCAGCGCGGACAGCGGTGTCAGCGCGGACGGTTTGAGGATGACCGCGTTGCCGCCGGCGATGGCCGGGCCGAGTTTGTGGGCGACCAGGTTGAGGGGGTCGTTGAACGGGGTGATGGCGGCGATGATGCCCAGCGGTTCGCGGGTGAACCAGCCCTGCCGTTTCTCGGAGCCCTCATGGGAGTCGAAGGGGATGACCTCGCCGGCGTTGCGCCGTGCCTCGGCCGCGGACAGGGACAGGGTGTTGACCGCGCGGGCGACTTCCTTGCGGGCCTGGGTGATGGTCTTGCCGGCCTCGCTGACGATCAGCTGGGCGAAGGACTCGGCGCGCCGCTCGATCAGGCGGGAGGCGCGTTCCAGGACCGCGGCTCTGGAGGCGCGGGACAGCGCGGCGGCGGTGCGGCGCCCGCATCTGGCCTGCTGCAGGATGCCGCCGATGGCGGTGGCGTCGACGGTGGGCACCGAGGCGATCACCTCGCCGGTGTAGGGGTTGTGCACGGGCGTGGTGTCGGTGCCGAGTTCGATGCTGGGGGGCACGGCGGTGTCAGACACGGTGGGTCTCCTTCAGAACGGGGCGCGTGGGCGCGGCGTCGTCGTCCGCGTGGCGCTGGTGGATGGCGATGATGTCCGACAGCAGGGCGTAGGCGGTCTCGGTGCGGCCGGCGCCGGGCCCGGACACCGTGACGGTGCCGAGGAGGCTCGGGTCGTGGACGTCGGTGGTGCCTCGGGCGCCCGCTCGGCCGCCGCCGATGCGGGCGACGGCCTCATGGGCGGCGGCCCGGGCGGCCGGGTCGGCGGTGAGGAGTTGTGTGGCTGGAGGTTTGGCCAAGGTGACCAGGTCGGGGTCGAGGCCGTACCGCTCATCCTCGTGCGCTTTCTGCTCGGTGGCTGCGGTAGTCGTCGAGCCAGCCAAGACCTTCGCTCGTGCCGGCGCGGGGGCGGTACTCGCAGCCGGTCCACCCGTCGAAGCCCAGCTCGTCGACCATGTCGAGCAGGTGGCGGACGTTGAACTCCCCCTGGTCGGGCTCACCCCGGTCGGGCACGCCCGCGATCTGCAGATGACCGACCCGGCCGGTCGGCAGGTCGCGGCGCAGTGTCGTGGTGAGGTCGCCCTCGACGATCTGGCAGTGGTAGAGGTCGAGCTGCACCTTGAGATTGGAGGCTCCCACCTCCTGCACCACGGCGTGGGCCTCGGCCTGGGTGCTCAGGAAGTACCCCGGCATGTCTCGGCCGTTGATCGGCTCGATCAGGATGTCGACGCCCGCCGCATCGGCCCGTTCCGCGGCCCAGGCCAGGTTGGTCAGGTAGGTGTCGCGGTGCTGGGCCCGCTCGGCCGGTGTCGCGTCCGGTCGGACCAGCCCGGCCATCAGGTGCACCCGAGGGCAGCCCAGCACCCCCGCGTACTCCAGCGCCCGGTCCACCCCGGAACGCGTCTCCGCCTCACGTCCGGGCAGTGCCGCCATCCCGCGCTCTCCGGACTCCCACGCTCCGGGAGGTGCGTTGAAGAGCACTTGCTTGAGGTGGTGGTCGTCGAGCCGGTGGCGCAGTTCGGCGGCGTCGTACGCATAGGGGAAGAGGTACTCGACGGCCTGGAAGCCGTCGGCCGAGGCCGCGGCGAAGCGGTCGAGGAAATCGTGCTCGTTGTACATCATGGACAGGTTCGCTGCGAACCTCGGCATGCTGGCTCCTCGTGTTCCGGCCGGGGACGGCCACGGTCAGTGGTTCAATCACCTCGCTCCGCAGCCTCCCTGCCATTGCGTGGTCTCCCAGGCCCTCGCTGTGGCATGGGCAGGTTCAGCCGTCTGCTCGTGCAGCACACGCACCGCGTTCTCCGTTCCGCTGCGCGGGCTGGAGAGCACGGGCTTGCCAACCGCTTCGGCGATCGCGGGAGCCAGCCGTGCCATGGACGCCTGGGCCAGCACGATCACGTCGACCTCCTTGGCCAGCGCCCGTGCCCCGTCCAGCACCATCGCGTCATGGCCGTCGCGGTCACCGGACATCAGCACCGAGAAAGCGCCCTCGCACAGTCGCTCCTGGACGGTGATGTCGCGACCGGCCGCCCGGGCCTTCTCCTCGACGAGGGCACGGGTCGGCAGCAGCGTCGTGGGGACCGTCGCCAGGACGCCGATGGCATCCGCGGTCTCGACCGCTGACGCGGCCATCGCGTCGTCGATCTTGACGATCGGGACGGAGACCAGGCGTCGGGCCACGTCGATGGCCGGGCCGACCGAGGAGCAGGCGGAGAAGATGACGTCGGCGCCCGCGGCCTGCGCGGCCTGGGCCAGGTGCACCATGCGCTGCGTGCTGGCAGGCGAGACCTCGCCGTCGCGCACCACGGCTGCGAGCACGTCGCTGTCGACGAAGTGCAGGACCCTGGCGTCCGGCGCGAGTTCCGAGAGGTACTCGTTGATGACCGAATCGGCGTCGACGAACAGCAGGCTGGTGTGCAGTACGGCGATCGAGGCAGTGGTGGACATGATGTCTCCAACAGGGTGCGGGTATCGGCCCGCGTGTCCAGGAGGGCACGAGAGCGCGGGACAGAGTGGTGCGAACCGCGCGCAGCGCGCACGGCCGGGAGGGTGGACGACGGTCTTGTGTCCGCCGGTGCGGTGCGGCTCCAGGCGGCGGGGACGAGTTCAGGTCATGCGTCTGCCCCCTCGGCGCGGGGGCTCAGGCGGCCGATGACCTCCAGGGCGGCGTCCCGGACCGCGTCGCGGCCCGCCGCCCACAGGGAGACAACGTCGGCGCCGGGCAACGCGGACGGGAGGGTCACGCGGGTGGCCTCCAGATAGGCGCGGCGCAGTTCGGCGTTGACGTTGACCTTGGCGACGCCTCGGGCCAAGGCGCCGTGCAGCTCCTCGACGGGCAGACCGCTGGCGCCGTGCAGGACGAGCGGGACGGTTACGGCCTCGTGGATCGCGGCCAGCCGCTCCAGGTCCAGGCGCACCGGGTGCTGGGTGAAGCCGTGGACGTTGCCGACGGCGACGGCGAGCGCGTCCACGCCCGTCGCGGCCACGAATTCGGCAGCCTGCTGCGGGTCGGTCATCGCCGCGTTGTGCGCGACGGCGTCGGTGGAGACGTCCTCGTCGCCGGGGAGGGCACCGAGTTCGGCCTCCACCCAGGCGCCGTGGTCGCGGGCCCGGCGGACCGCCTCCTTCGTCAACGCGATGTTCTCGGCGAACGGCAGGTGGGAGCCGTCGATCATGACGGAGGTGTAGCCCGCCTTCAGGCAGGCGGTGATCTCGTCCAGGTCCCGGCTGTGGTCGAGGTGCACTCCGAGAGAGGCCGTGGAGCGCGCGGCGGCATCCAGCGCCAGCCGCATCAGGGCCTCGCGCCCGGCGTGCTTGAAGGGACTGGAGCCCGCCTGGATGACGACCGGCCCTCCGGCGGCCTCGGCAGCGGCCGTGATGCCCTGGACTGTCTCCAGGTTGTAGGCGACGAACCCGGGCAGGGCGTGACCGGCGGCCGCCGCCTCCTTCAGGGCATCAGTTCCGTGCAGCAGCATCAGGCACTCCTGAGCAGGTCGAGGGCGTCGGCGAGGGCGTCGACGCCGCCGACGTTCCCGGCGAAGACGATGTAAGGGATGCCGGCAGCGGGGCCCTCCACGGGCTCCCAGAGCGAGACGATGCCCTCCAGCAGCGTGCCCCGGGCCCAGGCACGGCGGATCTCAAGGCCGTGGGTGGCGGTGTCGCTGGAGGTGATACCGCCCTTGGCGACGACGAAAGCGGGCCGCCGGGTGGCGTTGACCTGGCGCACGGCCTCAACGAGCGCGGCGGAGACCCGGCGGGAGATCGCCAGACTGTCGTCCGCGTCGGCACCCGTCACCAGCACGCGAGAGGTGCGGATCACGGCGTCGGCCGAGTCCAGCGCGCCGACGGCCGCGGCCGCGACCTCGGCGATGTGGGCGTCACGCCGCTCCTCGTCGAGCAGCAGGGCCACGTCCAGCTCGTACTCGGCGATCTGGCCTCGCTCCCGCAGCCGGTCCAACTGCCGTGTCGTCAGCGCCACATGAGAGCCCACGACGATGAGACCGTGCGGTGCGTTGCCGCGCAGCGGGCGCAGTTCGGCCGGGGCGAGCGGTGCCCGCCCGGCCTGTCCGGCGCGGGCTCTGACGAAGGACGGCCCGACCCGGTACAGCAGCCGCGTGCCGTTGTCCTCCGCCTGCGCGAGGGCCAGGGCGAGCACCCGCAGGTCGTCGTCGCACACCGCGTCGACCACGGCCACCCGTCCGCCGCGCAGCGAGGACAGCAGCCGCGCCGTGTGCGCCGGGCCGCCGCCGCGCAGGTCATCGAGAGTGACGCGCAGGACCTTGTCCGCGGGGATGCGTCCGCCCGTCTTCTCCTCGACCCACTCGGGCAGCGAGGAGCTGCGATAGCCGAAGGTGGCGTCGCGGGCGAACTCGCTCATCCCGACCGGAAGCAGCCCGTCAGTGGTCCGCATCCAGTGCTTCGCGCCGACGGTCAGCCGGCCCGCCTCGATGTAGGCGGGGACCAGTACCACACCGTCCGGGGCACCTGCGCCCAGCTCGGTCAGCTCCTCGGCGAGGACGTCGGTCTCCAGCGGGAAGTGGCCGCGCAGCGTGGAGTCGCCGCGGCTGGCCAGGACGTAGCCGGTGCCCTCGGCCGCGGCGGCCGCGTGCAGGGCGCGGACCACTTCGCGGTTGCGGGCGGCGGCGTCCTCAGCAGGCAGGCTGCGGGTGTTGGTGAGGACGAAGAAGACGGCGCTGTCCTGGCGCAGCGCCCAGCGCAGGTCGTCCACCGACCAGGACGTCAGTACGGGCACGTCGGCGACCGTCTGGGTGCCGGTCGGATCGTCGTCGAGGACGACGAGACGGGGACCGCCGGATATCCGGGCGGCCACTTCCGCGGCGCTCACCTCACGCACCGGGGGAAGCCCTTGAAGCACCGCGGCCTCGGGGATAGGCCGCGTCTGGGCATGGAGGGGTAGGGACATGGCGAATTCCTGCTCCCTTACGGGTAGTTGGGGGGAACGTCAGTCGGGGTCGCGCTTGATCACGTCTGACCGGGTCCCGCGACGGCCTCGGGACGGAGCAGCTCGGCGAGGGCGCCGGCGGGCAGCAGGCCCTTGTCCAGGACGAGTTCGGCGACCCCGCGTCCGGTGGCGAGGGCCTCCTGGGCGATGCCGGTCGCCGCCTCGTAGCCGATGTACGGGTTGAGGGCGGTGACTAGGCCGATCGAGTTCTCCACCGCCGCCCGCAGCGCCTGGGTGTTGGCCGTGATCCCCGCGACGCACCGCTCGGCCAGCGCCAGGCACACGCGCTGAAGGTGCGTGATGCTCTTCGAGAGGGAGTGCCAGATGATCGGCTCGAAGGCGTTGAGCTGGAGCTGCCCGGCCTCGGCGGCCATGGTGATGGTGACGTCGTTGCCGATCACCTCGAAGCCCTCGGCGGGGACGCGATAACCGAGCAGGTCGTGCTCGCTGCGGTGCGCTACGGCGGTCATGGCAGGCCGGGCCTTCTCTCGGAGCGTGTTCAGGCGTGCGGGATGTGTGGGGTTGCGGCAAGGGGGGGCGAGCGAGCACGAGCCGCCAGGGCGGTGCGATTTGCCACGGCCACGCCGCGGAAAGTCCGGGCACTCTCACCGCCGTCGGTATCGGCTCACAACGACTCGTCCTTCGCCTTGTCGCAGGCGCCGCCGGACGGCAGGAACCAGGCGGTGCCGCCGTAGAAGGGGACGGGCGCCTTCGGCCATCGCCGGGCGGGCGGCAGGACCTCGGCCCGGAGGCCGTCACCGGGGGCGAGGGCGAGGCGGTGGTTCTGGTTCGTCATAGGCCGATTGCAGCAGCGGGCCGGGCAGCGCGTCCAAGACTCAATCCCGATGTGGCTTATAAGGCGGCCCTATAAGACGATCTCTACCGCGGTTCAGTCGGCTCTCCGTCCGGGAGGCCATCGCCGCGGCGGACGGCGGACGGCGGGCGGGGACCACGACCCGACTGGCCAGCTCGCGTTCCGGGTCCGCCGGAATACGCACCGGGGCCGTCGCCGTGTCGATGCCGTAGCGGCCGAACCACTCGCGTACACACTCGGGCGTCGACCGCAGAAGCAGCGCCTGCCGACGCACCGAATCGATCTCGGCATCGTCGTAAGGTCCGAAAACGAGAGAATTCAAGCGAGTGTCCGTCAGCGACGTCGGCACACCGACCTCGGCAGAGGTGCCGTTGATGACGTCCTGCAGCTCCTGTAGCACGGCAGCCTCCCACAACGTTCCGAGAGCGAGAGAGAAACGGCGTCTACTCCTCCCACCGCTGGGAACATACTCAGACAGGCAGACACTGAGCCTTTTCCAACCTCCCGCGCGGGATGGCCAGTTGGCCTGACAGGCGGATGAAACCCCTGGTAGATGGGTTATCGACCAAGAGAACCGTCTCCACCAGAGGCTTCGCATGCTTGTCTACCCGTCCGGCGTCAACGTGTCCAGCTCTGCCCTGCGCTTCCTCGTCGCCCGTCTGAAGGAACGCCGGCGCACTCTCGGGACCCGGTGGCGGCGCCTGAGCGCGGGCCGACAGGCCCTGCTCACCCTCGCCCACCTCCGCAATGGCCAGCCCTACGCCCAGCTCGCAGCCGGTTTCGGGATCGGCACCACCACTGTCTACCGGTACATCACCGAGGCCGTCGAACTCCTGGCCACCCTCGCCCCCACGCTCGCCGAAGCAGTACAGGCCGCGTCGATGAAGGCGTACCTGATCCTGGACGGGACACTTCTACCGATCGACCGGATCGCCGCCGACCGGCCCTTCTTCTCGGGCAAACTCAAGAAGCACGGCATGAACGTGCAGGTCATAGCCGATCCGAGGGGTTGACTGCTGTGGGCTTCACCGGCCCTGGCCGGAGCGGTCCACGATGTACGGGCCGCACGCGAGCACGGCGTCATCGACGCTCTCGCCCAGGCCGGCATCGCCTGCTGGGCGGACAAGGGCTACCTGGGCGCAGGCGGGACGGTGCGTCACCCTTTCCGAGGCCGCTGGGAGAAGTTGTCCACTGGCCAGCAGGCCGTCAACCGGTCCCAGGCCAAGATCCGGGCACTGGTCGAACAAGCCATCGCTACCCTCAAGTCCTGGCGGCTCCTTGGCAAACTCCGCTGTTCAACGACCCGGATCACGAACATCGTCCAAGCCGTCCTCACCCTCCAACTGGCCAGCTCAGACTGAGGCAGTCACCGAACTCGTATGATCTCGCGGTGAGGACCTGGACGGAGCACCCTGCCAAGGCGGACGTCGAAGCTGTCGTTCGCCGCTACTTCAGCCTGCTCCGAGCCGGGAGGATCCCTGAGGCCGAACAGCTCATCGACCACAGCGCGGTCCGTCCTGTGCTCAAGTCGCTGTGGACCGGGTCCGTCGAAGCAAGCGCCGATGGGGACGAGGCGAGCAGAAGCCCTGCTGCCGACGAGTGGGAGCAGGATCTGTCCTGGCTCGGCGAACTTAATCTCGCAGACTTCCACGGGGGCGACACCGGCAGCCATTTCTACGTTGAGATCACCTACCGCGCACAGATAATCGAGGTGGCATTGAGCTTCTGGGTCAAGCCTGTCGCCGCCAACTGGGTCATCGCGGGACCGGGCACCCTCTGGTAGGACACACGAAAGAGCAGCACGATCCAGGTGCCGGCGCAATCCTCCTGCTGGCGGACCATCACATACTGTCGATCAAGGACCCGGCCAGCCCGAGCACCCCGCCCCGTCCCACGCCAGCCCCGTGACCTGCAACATCAGGTTGGAAAAGGCTCACTGTGAGGGCGCCTGTTCATCAGTCAGCGGCGCTCATCGCTTGTTGGGCGGCCCGCTGCAGTACACCGCGGAACCAGAGGTGCCCTGGATCTTCGGTCAGCCGGTGGTGCCACCGCAGCGAGAGCGCGACGCTGACGTCCACGGGACTGGGCAGGACGCGGACGGCGACGATGGGCGTGAGCCGGTGCGCCAGCCGCTCGTGCAGGAACGCAATCCGGTTGCTGCCCGCGACGAGGAACGGCACTGAGACGAAACTGTCGGTTGTCACCTCGATCTGCGGATCGATGCCGAGTGACCGCAGCCGGCGCAGCGGCCCGGTGGCCGACCCGGGGTCCATTCGGCTGAGCGGGCTGACCCAGGGCAGGGTGGCCAGGTGTTCGAGGGTCAGCTCCGTGCCGACGACGGTGTTGCTTTTGGCGACGATGCCCACCCAGCGGTCCTCCAGCAACGGCTGGCCGGGATATCCCTGGACCAGCTCGTGCGGCAGGACCACGCCATCGGCGTGCCGGATCAGGGTGTCGGCGTCGAGATGGGCTGCGGCAGTCAACTGCTGGATGTCCAGTGTGGCTCTGGGAGCCTCCGTGGCGAGGATCCGGTTGAGCTCCTCGGACATCACGGCGACCACGTAGTCGGAGACCGCCAGGGTGAACCGCCGGGTGGTGGTGCCGGGGTCGAACTCGTCGCCGAAGAGACGCTCCAGTGCCTCGGTGGCCGTCTCCAGCCTGGACAGGAGGCTGGCCGCGAGCGGTGTGAGCTCGTACTGCCGGCCCACGCGTACCAGCAGCTGGTCCCCGAACCGTCGGCGCAGCCGCGCAAGCACGGCGCTGGTCGCCGGCTGGCTCAGACCGACGGTCTCTCCCGCGCGGGTGACGCTGCGCTCGATCAGTAGCGCGCGCAGTACCGGCAGGGTGACGAGGTCCTGGCTGCGCAGCACCTGGAGGAACGGCTCGGGGCCGTATCCCTCTCCGGGCCCGCGCGCCGATGGTTCTTTGGACACTGCATCTCTCCGTCCGCCGTCCGGCCTCGCGACTCTGCGCTGCCTCGCGCGTCATCATCTGCGAGCACACACGGCGTGCCAAGGCCGTAGCGCGATTCCCGCAGGTGGAGGGCTCAATATCCACCGCTTCAATGCGTCGTATAACCAGCTGCCTATTCCTGCCTGGAGTTCCCCCTGATCAAGATGGTCGAACTTCTTCGAACCGTCGTCCATCGCCGCACGGTCCGGGCGACGCGGTGGTGAAAGGTGATCCATGGCTTCCGTAGTGCAGGTGCTGTGTGTGCCGCACGATCCGACGTTTTCCCGAGTCGTCGCCGAGGGACCGGCGGCGCCCGAGCCGCTGCGGCGGACGATCGCCGAATACGCCGTGCTGCGCGAGCAGCTGGCGGCGGCGCAGCCCGACGTTCTGGTCGTGGTGTCCGGCGACCACTTCAACCAGTGGTTCTACGACAACATGCCGACCTTCCTCATCGGGAAGGCGGCCCGGGCGCGGGGCCCGTTCCCGCACGAGCAGCAGATGTTCGGCCTGCCCGCGTGGGACTCCGCGCTCGAAGGTGACATGGCACGCCACTTGCTGCGGCAGGGGTTCCAGCGGAGCATCGACTTCTCCTACAGCGATGACTTCCTCCTTGACCACGGGTTCACCGTGCCGCTGCAGTTCCTGCGGCCGGAGCAGGACCTGCCGGTCGTCCCGATCTTCACCAACGTCATGGCCCCGCCAGTGGCCACAGGGCGCCGCTTCTTCGACCTCGGTGCCGCCGTCGTGGAGATGATCGAGGCGCACCCCTCGAACCTCCGGGTGGCGATCATCGCCAGCGGTCACCTGACCAATGCGATCGGCGGACCGCAGATGATGGACTTCGTCACCGAGCCCGAGAACGCCTGGGACCGGCGGGTGTGGTCGCAGCTCCTGGCCGGCGACACCGAGACTCTGCTGGAGGAGAGCACGTTCGAGGCCCTCGCCGCGGTCGGCAACGGAACGCCGGGTTTCCTGGACTACCTGTTCGCGCTCGGCGCCGTCGGCGGTGAGGTGCCCGCCTACGCCGAGATGATCGCGAGCAGGTTCGGCCCTCCCGCCGGATTCCTCGCCTGGGGTGCCGGCATCGCAGTTCCGCGGGCGGAGGTGAACGTCGCGTGAGCTACGCCGCCAACCGCCTCCTGTGGGAGATCGCCGCCGACGGTGACCTGGCGGAGACGCTGAGGTCGGAGCCGGACACCGCTTTCGCCGGTCGTGACCTCACCGACGAGGAGCGTGCCGCCTTCACGGCGAACGACATCCGCGGGCTCTACCTGCTCGGCGTCCACCCCTTCCTGCTCTTCAACTACGCCCTGCGCCTTAACGGCGGCTTCACCCATCCGTTCGCCGACGCCTACATCGAGCAGCTCGAGGGCCTCGACGCCACCGACCTGGAGACCTGATCGCCATGACCGACACCACTCCGGCCAGCCGCGCCCCCGAGTACGCCGTCGACCCCGCCACCGGGCTGCGCGCGGACACGTTCGCCCTGGGCACCTTCGCCGACGGAGAACGCAGCTTCCCCGCCCTGGTGGGCGCCGACGGCACGGTCACCGACCTGTCGGACCGCTTCCGGGACCTGCACGAGGTGTTGGACGACTGGGGCCGCAACCTCCAGCTGGTCGGCAACCTGTGGGCCGACGCCTCCCGTACCACGAGGCCGCTGGCGAGCCTGCGGCCGTTGCCGCCGCTCAGCCACCCCAACCTCCTCGGCGCGGGCGCCAACTACAAGACGCACTCGGCGCAGATGCTGACCAAGAACGAGTTCAACCAGCACAACCGCAAGCCCGGAGAGACGGACGAGGAGTTCTTCCAGCGGAACTACGAGTTGATGGAGCGCCGGTCCCGGGAAGGCATGCCGTTCCTCTGGGCGGGCCTGCACTCCTCGCTGACCGGCGCCAACGACGACGTGATCCTGCCGGCCCTGGGTGACGAGCCCGACTGGGAACTGGAACTGGGCGTGGTCGTCGGCCGCACCGGACGCAACGTCACCCCCGACGAGGCGACGGACATGATCGCCGGTTACACCATCGTCAACGACCTCGGCACCATCGACATCTTCCGGCGCACCGACATCCCCTGGGGCTACGACTGGATGAGCAAGCACCAGCCGTCCTTCAAGGTCGCCGGCCCGCTCGTCGTCCCCGCTCAGTTCTTCACCCTGGACGACACCATCCGCACGACGTTGAAGGTCAGCGGGCAGGTGATGCAGGACTGGCCGACCAACGACGTCATCTTCGCCCCGAACCAGTTCGTGTCCTACGCCTCCGAGCGGGTCAACCTCCTCCCCGGCGACATCATCTTCCTGGGCTCACCCCCCGGCAACGGCAAGCACCACGGCCGCTTCCTCAAGGACGGCGACGTGATCGACAGCGAGATCACCTACCTCGGCAGACAGCGCAACCGCTGCGTCGCCGAGCCACGCGACCGCAAGCTCCACTACGGCCCCTTCCAGACCGACTGAGCGTCGACCGGCGGGCCCGGCCCGCCACCACGCGAGCTGCCTGAGGAGAGGATCACATGTCGCCCGACGCAGAGGTGCATGTCGAGCCGGACTGGTATCCGGAGGAGGACCGGGAAGGCCGCTCCCGCGGTGGCGGACTCCGCTCGCCCGAGCGATACGCGGAATACGCTCGTCTGCGCCGCGAGTGCCCGGTCGCTTTCAGCGACGCCCTCGAGGTACACGCGACCCTGACCCGGTACACGGACGTCACCGCCGTAGCTCTGGACACGGCGCGCTTCCGCAGCGATCCCTCGGTCACCCCGTTCATCGGGGTGTCGCTCGGCGACCAGATCCCCATCACGTTGAACCCGCCCGAGCACACTCCGTTCCGGCGCATGCTCAGCCACTACGTCCGGCCGAACCGCATGCCGCGCTGGAGCCGCTCATCCGGCGCTACGCCGTCGAGCACATCGAGTCGCTGCTCGCCGCTGGGGAGGCCGACGTGGTCCCTGCGCACTGCAGGCCTCTGCCGACGCAGGCCCTGGCGGCGCTGCTCCACCTGCCCGACGAGGCGGGACGCGAGCCGAGGCCGTGTTCGGCGTCTTCGCGCGACATATCGGCGCCGTCGTGGCGCAGCGCCGCACCGCACCGCTCGATCCCCGACGAGGACATGATCAGCGGTGCCCTCACCGCCGAGATCGACGGCGCCGCCCTCACCGACGGACAGGTCGCCGAGATCGGGGTCCAGATGATCGCCGCCGGGTTCTTCACCATCGCGAAGGCACTCGGGGCGGCGATCTTCCGGGTGGCCACCGTTCCCGGACTGCAGGAGACACTGCGGTCGCGGCCCGATCTGATCCCGCGTGCCGTGGAGGAGACGCTCCGGCTCGACCTGCCCCTGCACGAACTCGGCCGGCTGTCCGCCACCGACATGGAACTGCACGGCCGCGCCATTCCGCGGGCCTGCTCCGTCGGGCTGAACTTCGCCGCCGCCAACCGTGACCCCGAGGTCTTCGAGGACGCCGACGAGTTCGACCTCGACCGGAGTCCGAACCGCCACCTCGGCTTTCGGGCACGGTGTCCACAAGTGCATCGGCGCCCCGCTGGCCCGCCTGGAGATGACGGTCGTCCTGGAGGAGATCCTGGCCAGGACGACGTACATCGAGCTCGCCGGCGAGCCCCACAACGACCTGGGCCTGGTGGGCGGGAGCTTCGACCGGGTGCCCGTCCGTCTCCAGAACGCGGTCGGCCACAACCGCTGACCCGGTCCGACCTGCCTTTCCCGCGTGGCCCCGGACCGCGCCGTCCCCTTCCACGAGACATACCGACACCAGAACGCGGCCGTAATACGGTCTCCAGCATTCTCACGGAGCTGATCCCAAGTGACGAAACTCTCCACCGGCGACTTCGACGTCGCGATCATCGGCTACGGGCCGGTAGGACAGTGCGCGGCAGCACTCCTCGGCCGCGCCGGCCACCGGGTCGTAGTCCTGGAGCGGCACCCGAACCTCTATGAGGGCCCACGTGCCACGCACATCGACCAGGAGGTGCTGCGTCTACTCGACGCCGTCGGAGCACGGGAGAGCTTCGACGACTACACCCCGCTGTACTGCGTCCATGTCATCAACGGCCAGGGTCAGCCGCTGGCCGAGGCGCCCTCCCCCTTCGACGATTCCATCGCCTACGGGACTGACTACCAGTCCTGGCAGCCCAACCTCGAAGCGGCGCTCGACGGCGCAGTCGCCGACTGCCCGTCGGTCGAACTGCGCCGAGGATTCGAGGTGGTGGACCTACGAGACCTCGGCGGCAGGGTCGAGATCCAGGCCGAGCGACAGGAGATCGGCGATGACGGCCGGCGTCGCGGCACCGGGGAGATCGTCCGGCTCACCGCCACGTACGCGATCGCCGCAGACGGCGCGAACAGCCGGGTGCGCGAGATCCTGGGGATCGAGCGCCACGACTTCGGGTTCGAGGGGACCTGGGCCAACTGCGATGTCGCTTCCAACGTCGACTTCTCCCAGCACCCGGTGACCATCGGCGAGGGCACCTTCGCCCTCGGCAACCACGATCTGTGGATGGTCATGGACCCGGAACGTGACATCGCGGCCCTGCCCATGGGCAAGAGCCGGAGGCGGTTCGGCTGGGCCTTGCTCCCGGACGAGGACCGCGCCCACTTCGAGAGCGAGCAGTTGCGCTGGGAGGTCCTCGGCCGGTGGGGACTGACCGCGAACGACGTCGAGGTCCTGAGCCAGACCTTCTACGCGTTCGAAGCGCGGCTCGCCAAGAAGTTCCGTCAGGGCAACGTCTTCCTGGCAGGCGACGCGGCACACACCATGCCTCCCCATATGGGGATGGGAATGCGCACCGGCATACGCGACGCCAGGAATCTGAGTTGGAAGCTGGACCTCGTGCTGCGGGGCCTCGCACCGGACGCGTTCCTCAACAGCTACGAGGATGAGCGGCTTCCCCACAGCAGGATCTGGATCGAGACCTCGAAGGCCATCGGTGACACGACCTTCGTCGTGGACACGGACGAGGCCGCTGCGCGCGACGAGGCATATCGCTCCGGCCGCCAGGCACCGCCCGCCGGAAACCAGTTCCCGCTGGAGACCGGGCTGAAGCCGCACGACCCCGACCAGGCGGCGCTCTCCGGAAAGATGTCGCCGCAGGGGTTCGTGGAACGTGAGGGTGTCCAAGCCCACCTGGACGCGTTGCTGCCGACGCTGGGTTTCCGCATTATCAGCGTGGCGGGAGATCCCCGGGAATTCCTGGGTGCTGCCGCGTTGGCATTCCTCCACAGCGTGGATACATCCTTCGTGACCCTGACGTCTGATTCGGTCGTCGGTGAGGACGAGGTCATCGATGTTGGAGGGGTCTACTCCGACTTCATGAAGGAGAACGGGATACAGGTTCTTGTACTGCGGCCCGATCTCTACATCTTTGGGGCCGCGGCCAGAACCGACCAGGTGGGAACGCTTGTGGCCGCTCTGCGGAAACACATCGAGTCCTGAACCCAGCCGACGCGAAGCCGTGAGCGCCGGTTCCTCATCGCGACACCGGCGCACGTTCTTCGGTCCTCGGCGCACATGCCGCAGCCGCATGCGGCCTCGTTCTGGGTGTCGTTGTCTCTCTCCGGCCTCGATCTCAACCCCGCCCTGCCCCTGCGGGCTTTGTTGGAGAAGCACAACGTCACCCGTGTCGGGCAACGTCGGGCTCAGTCAGCCGGCGATGAGCGCGGCCCTGGCCCGGCTGCGCCGCCACTTCGACGACGATCTGCTCTCGCGTACCGGCAACACCGAGCACGGATTCGCGCGACATCTTCACCAACCCCGAGGTCCTCGCCGTCGACCAGGACTCGCGCGGTCTGCCGGGCGACAAGGTCGGCGAGGACACCCGGGGCCTGCAGGTGTACGGCAAGGTGCTCTCCGGCACCGGCAAGCGCGCGGTGCTGCTGTTCAACCGCACCGGCTCCGCCGCGAACATCACCGTCCGCTGGGCCGACCTGGACCTGACCTCGGCATCCGCCGGCGTACGCAACGCCTGGACCCGTACCGACGCCGGCTCGTTCACCACCGGCTACACCACCTCCGTCCCCGCCAACGACGCGGCCCTGCTCACCGTCTCCGGCACCGAGGCCACCGGCTCCACGTACGAGGACACCACCACCGCCACTACCCCCACGTTCACCGGCGTCACCGCCCCTGCGGCGGGCACGAAGCTGGTGGACATCACCTACGCCAACGGCGGTAGCGCCGCCCGCAAGGCTGCCCGACACGGCACCCGCACGCTCGTCGGCCCACCTCGTTTTCCACAGTCGGCGGTCCTGCGGGGGCTGAGGGCGGTGGCCCGAACTGCCCGATCAGATCGCCCCGCTGAAAAGGGGTTAGAAGATCTTCGCCACCACCGCCCTGCTCACCAAGGCGGCGCAGGACGCCGGCCCCCGACGCATGGCGCCGCAGCATCGCCTTCATGCTCGACGGCCTGCGCGCCGAGGCCGCCCACCCGATCCCCACCGGCCCCTTGTGGCGTTGCACGGGCTCTGTCCATTGACCGAGTTCCTGGTCCGGCGGTCGTTCATCGATTCGGCGAGGGCGCGGACCTGTCCGGTAGGTCGGTCGAGGGCGGGGCAGCGGGCGAGGACCTGCTTGAGCTGCCGGCCCCCGGGGACCTCCTCGCCGGTGCACCGACCGGTGCACCGCACCGCGCCGTCGAGCAACCTTCGTCCCCGCCGCTGACCTTATGTCACTACGTCGTCGCGGCAGGCCGACGGCGTCTCAGGCCGGGTTGCGGCCGATGAAGAACTCGCGGAACGGGTCCATGCTCGGTTCCAGGCCGGCGTCGATCAGGCCCTTGCGCAGGGCGGTCATCTGCGCGTCGTGGATGCGCTGGGTGGGCTGGCGCAGCGGGCCGCCGTTGTAGCCCTGGAGCCAGCCCTGGAACTTCCACGCCTGCCGGTTGATGAACGCCCCGCCGTGCAGCGCCGGTGCGAGCCCTCCCTTGATCTTGCGGGCGGGGTGCAGTTGCCAGTAGATGTCTGCGGCGTCGTCGTACTTGCTCTCGCGCAGCAGCTGGAAGACGCGCGGGATCATCGGGCCGTAGTACTCGTGGTCGCTGGTGGCGGAGAACTGGATCGGCATGATCTGGGACAGCGGGATCAGCTCGCCCTCGATGGGCATGGAGATGACCACCTCGTCGCCGAAGTGACGGTGGCATTCGATGACGCTCTGGATGCTGGGGAAGCCGCCCTCCGCCTTGATGGCGACGATGTTGGGGCAGTCGTCGATCAGGCGCCGGATGAGGCGTACGGGGATGTCGGAGGGGTGGATGCGGGGGCTGAAGCCCCACAGGTACATCGGGAAGAGCATGACGCCGAGGTTCGTCGCGTCGCAGACGGCCTTGGTGTAGTCGTAGATCTCCTGCTCGGACTCGGGGTAGAAGTTCGGCGGGTACGACAGCAGCACCAGCTCGGCGCCCGCCTCCTCCGCCCCCTTCACGGCCTCGAGGTTCTGCTCCAGCGTGCTCCAGCTGGCGTGATGGGTGAGCAGCAGCCGGTCGCCGGCCTCGTCCTTGATGATGCGCAGGAAGTCGAGGTACTCGGGGAGCTGGATGGCGACTTCCGAGACGCCGAGGGTGCCCATGAAGCCGTGCTCGATCGCGAGCCGGGTGTCGTGGCGGATCGCCTTTTCGTTGATGTTCTTCAGGTCGCCGGTGAAGGACGGGATGGTGCAGTTGACGACGCCGACGAGGTTCTCGCGCGCCCAGTCGCGGGCTTCGGCGCGGGTGTAACGGGCCATGGTGGAGTGCTCCTTGTTCGGTGATCAGGGTTGGGGGGTTTTCGCGCCTTCCCAGGCGAGGTACTTGAGCTCCAGGAACTCGTCGAGGCCGTAGACCGAGCCTTCGCGGCCGATGCCCGACTGCTTGATGCCACCGAAGGGGGCGGTCTCGTTGGAGATCAGGCCGGTGTTGATGCCGACCATGCCCGCCTCCAGGGCGGCGCCGACGCGCCAGATGCGCTCGGCGTCCTTGGCGAACAGGTAGGCGGCGAGGCCGAATTCGGTGTCGTTGGCCATGCGGATCGCGTCGCTCTCGTCGGTGAACCGCACCAGCGGGGTCACCGGGCCGAAGGTCTCCTCGTGGGTGACGGCCATCTCGGCGGTGACGCCGGTCAGGACGGTCGGCTCGTAGAAGAGGCCGCCGCGCGCGTGGGGCTTGCCGCCGTGCAACACGGTGGCGCCGTGGGCGACGGCATCGGCGACGTGGGACTCGACCTTTGCCACCGCGTCCTCGTCGATGAGCGGGCCCTGCTGGACGCCGGCGTCGAAGCCGTCGCCGACGGCGAGGGCGGCGACCCGCGCGGCCAGCTTCTTCGCAAACGCGTCGTAGATGCCGTCCTGTACGTAGACGCGGTTGGCGCTGATGCACGCCTGGCCGGTGTTGCGGTACTTGGTGGCGATCAGGCCTTCGACGGCCTCGTCGAGATCGGCGTCGTCGAAGACGAGGACGGGTGCGTTGCCGCCAAGCTCCATGGACGTCTTCTTCACTGTCTGCGCCGACTGGGCCAGCAGGAGTCGGCCGACCTCGGTGGAACCGGTGAAGGTGATCTTGCGAACGAGCGGGTTGCCCGTGAGCTCGGGGCCGATCTCGCGCGGGTCGCCGGTGACCACGTTGAACACGCCCGCCGGGATGCCCGCACGGTCGGCCAGTTCGGCGAGCGCGAGGGCGGTCAGCGGGGTCTGCTCGGCGGGCTTGAGGACCATGGTGCAGCCCGCGGCCAGCGCGGGACCCGCCTTGCGGGTGATCATCGCGGCGGGGAAGTTCCACGGGGTGATCGCCGCGCACACGCCGACCGGCTCCCTGAGGACGACGATCCTGCGCGAGGCTTCCGGCGCCTCCATGACGTCGCCCCGTATGCGCTTGGCCTCCTCGGCGAACCACTCCAGGAACGAGGCGGCATACGCGACCTCGCCCAGGGCTTCGGCGTAGGGCTTGCCCTCTTCCAAGACGATCAGCCGGGCGAGGTCCTCCGCATGTGCGGTGACCAGGTCGAACCAGCGCCGCAGGAGCCGGGACCGCTCCTTGGCCGGGCGTGCCCGCCATGCCGGCAGCGCGCGGTGCGCCGCGTCGATGGCCGCGGCGGTCTGCGCGGCGTCGAGGAGCGGTACCTCGGCCAGCAGGTCGCCGGTGGACGGGTTGTGCACGGGGAAGGAGTCGGTGGTGGTGATCCAGGTGCCGTCGACGTACGCGGCGGTCTTCAGCAGGGACGGATCGTCGAGTTCTCGGCGCACTGGGCTGCTCACGGGGTTGCTCACTTCGAGACCGGGGAGATGGTGACGGGCAGCTTGGTGCCCAGGGACAGTTCGGCGGCCCGCCGGGTGCACATCGCGGCGACGGCGAGGTCCTGCGCGGCCGAGCCGACGGACTTGTAGATCACGACCGCGTCCGGGTCGTGTGCCGGCCGGCCGGTCGTGCGGCCGGAGACGACGTCGGCGAGCGAGACCACCTTTGCGGCGAAGTCGACGCCCGCCTCCTTGGCGGCGATCATGTCTCCCGTGTCGTGGGCGACCTCGTCGACCATGTCGGCGACGATCACCTTGGCGCGGGCGATCACCTCGGTCGCCAGCTCGCGCTGCTCGGGCAGGGTGGACCCGATCGACACGACGGTCGCCCCGGCCGGTGCCTCCCGCAGTGTCGGCTGCTCGTCGCGGGAGCGGGCCGCGCAGATCACCAGGTCGGCGTCAGCAATGGCGGCCTCAGCGCTCTCCACGGGGGCGAGCGGCAGCCCCAGATCCGCGAGCTCCTCGGTGAACCGGGTGCGGCTGGCCGGGTTGGGGCTGAACACGGTGACGGACGACAGGGTGCGTATCGCCGCCAGAGCGCGGACGTGGTTCTGCGCCTCGAAGCCCGAGCCGATCACAGCGACGTGCAGCGGGCCGGCGGGGGCCAGCAGGTCGGCGGCGAGCGCCGAAGTGGCCGCCGTACGGAAACCCGTGATCGAGTGGCCGTCCAGGAGCGCGGTCAGCTCCACGCTCTCCTGATCGAACAGCGGGATCAGATACGAGGCGCGCCGATGCCGCAGCGAGGCGGCGATCAGCTTGGCGCCCATGGGGCCACCGTCGCCGGGCACACCGCTGAGCGTGCGCAGCCACAGGCCGTCTCCGCGAGCCATCGTGCGCGAGGGGAAGCGCGTCTCGTCGGGCGGTGCGCCGTAGGCGCTGCGGAGCGCGGCGATGGCGTCGGCCCAGTCGAAGGCGGCTCTGACGTCGGCGTCGGTGATAAAGAGGGTCATCAGGGCTCCTTGAGCCAGAGGAGGGGAGGTGGTGGCACGCTGTTGTCAGCAGGCGACGTGTGCGGACTCCAACAGCAGCGGTGCGTTGGTGCGGGTGGTGATGTCCTGCACGGTTACGCCGGGCGCGGTCTCCACCAGGGCGAGGCCGTCGTCCGTGACATCGAGGACGCCGAGGTCGGTGATGATCCGGTGGACGCACTGCCCCGTACGCCCCATAGCTCGGCGAGGCAGCCGCCGTTGCCGCAGGTGCCCGAGCCGAGGACGTCACCGGGGCGCACCCAGGTGCCGCGTGAGGCGTAGGCGACCATCTCCTCGAACGTCCAGCTCATGTTGGACAGCAGGTCCTCGCCGACCAGCTCACCGTTTACGAAGGCGGTCAGGGCGAGGCGCAGGAAGCCGTCCTCGTCCCGGTACTTCTCCAGCTCGTCGGTGGTGACCAGGTACGGGCCCAGGGTGGTGGCGGTGTCCTTGCCCTTGCAGGGGCCGAGGCCGACCTTCATCTCGGCGGACTGCAGGTCGCGGGCGGACCAGTCGTTGAAGATGGTGTAGCCGACGATGTGGTCGCGGGCCTGCTCGGGGGTGAGGTCGCGGCCCTCCTTGCCGATCACGACGGCGACTTCGAGTTCGAAGTCGAGCACGCTCGAACCCGGCGGCATGGGAATGTCTTCGTGCGGGCCGCACACTGCGTATGGGTTGGTGAAGTAGAACGTGGGGGCCACGTACCACTGCTCGGGCACCCCGGAGGCCCCGTCGACAGACCGTCGTACACCCTCGACGTGTTCCTCGAAGGTGACGAAGCCGCGCACGGTGGGCGGCTGGAGCGGCGGGAGCAGCCGCACCTCGGAGACATGGGGGCCGGCCGGAGCTTGAAGGGCCACTGTGCCTGCCTCGCACAGACCGCCGGACGCGATCAGCTCGGTGAGCGTGCACTCACCGGGGGCCGGGTGCAGCCGGCCGTCCTCGCCGACGACGGCGACACGGCGCTGGTGTTGGTGTTCGTACGCGGCGAAGCGCATGTGCGGCTCCAGGCTTCGGGACTACCGGGACTACGCGGTCTTCGGGTGGTGAGCCGGGGGCGCGGCGTGGAGCGTCAGGGCAGTTGACAGGGCCACCGCGCCCCCGGAACTCAGGATCAGACGGGCGGGGCGACGAACACGCCGCGGTCGACGTCGTTGAACGACTCCTTGGCGACGAATTCGTTCATCGGGTTGGCCGTACCCCACTGGTCGGCGATGTCGGGATCGGAGAAGTCGTAGACGTGCGGGTGCCAGGTGTCCTCGTCCAGGACCTCCAGCTCCGTCGTGTACTCGACGGTGTTGCCGTGCGGGTCGAGGAAGTAGGTGAACGTGTTGTCGCCGGCCGTGTGCCGCCCCGGGCCCCAGAGCTTCTTGAAGCCCGCGCGGATGACCCGGCCGGAGCCGCGCAGGTACTCGTCGATGCCGCGCATCTCGAAGGAGACGTGGTGCAGCGAGGTGTGCGGGCCCTGCGCGATGGCCATCGAGTGGTGCTGGTTGCTGATCCGCATGAAGTGCATGGCCTCGCCCATGCGGGGATGCCAGAGAGTGTCGGAGAGACGGAAACCGAGGTGGGTCTCGTACCACTCCCGGGTTTTGTTCAGGTCCGGCGAGTTGAGGACGACGTGCGACAGCTTGACCGGAATCGACTCCCTCTCCTCGATCTTGCGATGCTGTCGTACCTCGACGTCCGCCGAGACCTCGATGGTGCGCCCGTCGACGTCGAAGAAGCGGAAGCCGTAACCGCCGCCGGGGGTGTCCGCCTTGCCCGGCTGGGAGACCAGTTGCACTCCGCCGGCCAGCAGCCGCTCGGCGAGCGTGTCCACGTCCTGCGGTGAAGCCGCACCGTAGGAGATCAGGTCGAGCCGCTTCTCATCGGCCTTGCGCAGTCGGACGACGTAGTTCTCGGGGGAGCCCTCGGCGGCCAGGAAGGAGATACCAGAGTCCTCGGCGACCTTGGTCAGGCCCCATACGCCGCCGTAGAAGTCGAGTTGCTTGTCGTAATCGGGCACGGCGAGGTCAACGTGCCGCAGATGGGTGAGCAGGCGGTTCATCGTGGGTGTCCTCTCAGGTGAGGTTGAGCAGCGCGGCCGCGTTGCCGCCGCGCACGGCGTCGAAGTCGGCGTCAGGCAGGGGGCGGCACGCAGAGCGCCGACGGGGTCGTCGGTGCCCATGTCGAAGGGGTAGTCGGAGCCCAGGAGGACCCGGTCGGCGTCTGCGGCAGTGATGCAGGCGGGCGCAGCCCGCGCCCACGTCGGAACGGGCTGTCCAGGCGTGGTCGGATCGGCCGATGTGCGTAGGGAGACAGCCGCCCCCTTGCGCGGCTGTCAGCTTCAGCTCGGGGCGCGGTCCAATACCCCCGAGAAGATGAGGTGCGAGAGGGCGACAGCGTTCTCGGTCAGCTGGCCGACAGCGTTGGACAGGTACCACTGGTCGAGACGTTCGTCGAGGGTGCAGCCGAAGGAGTGCAGGAAGACGAGCGCGCCCGTCTTCTCCGCTCGTGACCAGAAAGACTCGTAGACCGTGTCCGACAGTTCGCGTCCCGTTGCGTGGCTGGAGATCTCCTCGTTCCGTTTTCTCGTCCGCCCAGTAGTGGTAGTGCGATGGCGAGGGACTGACCAGCTGCACGTCCACGCCCTGCACGTCCACGCCCTGCACGTCCACGCCCTGCGCGTCCATGGCGGCCAGTCGGGCGGACACGTCGGTCGGCCGCGACCTGGGCTCGCGCAGCATCGTCCCGTTGACGGCCAGGGCGACCGGTCCCTGGCGGCGGGCCTCGACCTCCTGGGCCGCCGCGGGTCTGGGCCGGCCGGCTACCGCGGCCTCGACCTCGGGCAGCAGGACGTGCGCGTGCACATCTACGGTGAGTCGCATCAGGGGAGCGCCTTGAGGAAGGTCATGGACCGGCCGATCAGCCCCGACATGTCGCCGTGCACTGCGTCCATCTGCCACTGGCCGAGCTGCACGGAAGCGTCGACGACGGTCCGCACCCGGGGAATGCGGCGCTCGTAGTAGGAATGGAACAGCTCGTCGTCCCAGTCCCGTCCGCTCGTGAGCAACTCGGCGAGGACGAGGGCATCCTCGAGCGACATGGCCGCCCCCTGCGCGAGGCTGGGCGGGCAGCAGTGGACGGCATCGCCGATCAGGACGATCCGGCCGCGGTGCCACGAGCCCTCGACCAGCAACCGGTGGTACCAGGTGTAGTTGATCTTCTCCGGGTCGGTGATGTGCTTGGCGATCTCGGGCCAGACACCGCCGTAATGGTCGGCGAGGCGGCGCATCTCGTCCGCGTACGACTCCGGCGGGACCGCGTCACGGCTGCGGCATGCCTCGACGACGTAGGCGTAGAGAGTGGTCTCGCTGGTCGGGCAGTACCCTGCGGTGTACGCGGGGCCGCCGAACGTCAGGTCGGTGCGGGTGACGTCGGCAGGGCGCGGTGCGGGGGTGCGCCAGATCGCCTGGCCTGTGGGTTTGGGTTCGGCCGTGATGCCGATGGCCGTGCGAGTGGCCGAGTTGAGGCCGTCGGCGCCGATTACCAGGTCGTAGCGGCCGTTCGTGCCGTCGCTGAACCGCACCGAGACTCCGTCGGCGTCCTGCTCCAGGCTCTCGGCGGTGGTGCCCAGGCGAACGGCGGCACCGGAGGCGCGGACCGCGTCGATGAGGATCTGCTGGAGCTCGGGGCGCTGCATGCCAACAGTGGCGGGCAGGTCCTCCCCACCGGTCTTGATGTCCTCGAAGACGTGCAGGAGGGTGCCGCCCAGGTCGGTGATGCCCAGCGAGCCGAAGGGGAAGCAGGAGGCTTCCACCTGCTCCCAGACACCCAGTTCACGCAGGACACGCAGGGCGTTGCCCTGGACGGTGATGCCGGAGCCGGTGGTGGCGTTCCAGTCGGGCTTGGCCTCGATGAGGTCGACGGTGAGGCCGGCGCGCCTGAGCAGGATCGTCACCGCGTTGCCGGCGGAACCGCCGCCGATGACGAGGACTCTACGGGCTGTGGTCATGGGAACTCCCTTGTCCCGTGGGTTACTTGACGGCGATGGGGTTGACGGGTGAGCCGACGGCTCCGGTGATGGGCAGGGGTGCCGCGGTGAGCCAGAACTCGTAGACGCCGTCGTCCGCGCAGTCCGCGGCGAGCGTGTCGAGGTCCCACATCTCGCCGATCAGCAGACCCATGTTGGGGATGGCGACCTGGTGCAGCGGCTGGAAGGCGCCCTCGAACTCATTGGGCCGCACCTCGAAGCCCCAAGTGTCGGTGGCAATGGCGGCGATCTCCGTGCCGTGCAGCCAGCCGGCGCTGGTGAAGGAGAGGCCGGGCGCCGGCCCTCCCGCGTAGTCGCCCCAGCCGTCGCGCCGGGCGCGGGCGAGGTGACCGGTGCGGACGAGGACGATGTCACCGCGTCCGACGGTCACCCCGTGCGCCGTGGCGGTCGCGGTCAGATGCTCCTCGGCGATCGCGAACCCGTCGGGCAACTCTCCCCCACTCTCGGCTGCGCTCGAGCGGGAGGTGCCCCCACGGTCACCGATCACCCGTCCGGCGTCCAGGAGAACGCCGCGCCCGGCGACGTACGGCGCCATGTGCTCGATCCCGGTGACCAGGTCGCCGTCGGAGGTGACGACCTTCTCGGCCGCCCGCCCGTTCCACGCCTTGCCGTGGTCGAAGATGTGCCCGAGCCCGTCCCACTGGGTCGAGCACTGCAGCGGCATCGCGATCACGTCGTCGGCGCCGCCGATGCCGTGCGGGAAGCCCTGGTTGCCGAGTGCGGCGTCGGTGCCGGTGTCGAGCATGGTGTGCACCGGGTTGGTCCGACGCCGCCAGCCCTTCTGCGGGCCGTTCATGTCGAAGGACTGCGACAGCGAGAAGCTCACGCCCCGCCGCACCAGAGCGGCTCCCTCGCGCCGCTTGGCCTCGTCGAGGAAGTTCAGGGTGCCGAGGACGTCGTCCTCGCCCCAACGCCCCCAGTTCGAGTACTTCTTGGCGGCCTCTGCGATCGCGCCCTCGGGATCATGCCGGTTCACGCGCTCTCCTCGACACATCGGGTGCGCTGCAGGCCGAGCGGGAAGATCTGCCGGGGCTCGACCGGGGCGTGCACGCGCAGGCCCTCCCGCGGCTGCCAAGCAGCCCTCTCGCCCGCCTCGAGGGCGCGCAGACGGGGCATTTCCTCGTCCCAGCTCTCCAGGAGCGTGCGGATCGTAACCACCTGTTCACCGAAGGCGGTGCGCAGGTCGAGAGCGCGGCCGTCCGGCATTACCAGGGCGGGAAACGGGACCCCGTCGGGGGCGGAGAGGCTGCCGAGAGCGAAGGGACCGGCGAAAGGGACCGACGTGGCTGCGGGTTTCACGGACGTGTCCTCCTGATTGCGATGGGACTAATGTGGCCGCACCTCACCTGATCTGAGAAATTGATTGTGTGGATCCGATCATCCGTCCTACTGATGGGGGCGGGATCGTCGTCGTCTTTGCTGGAGCGCGCCGTGAACCTGGCAAGTCTTGATCTCAACCTGGTCGTCGCCCTGCGCGCCCTGTTGGAGGAGCGCAATGTGACGCGGGCCGGTCGGCGCATCGGCCTGAGTCAGCCCGCGATGAGCGCCGCCCTGGCCAAGCTGCGTCGGCACTTCGGCGACGAGCTGCTCGCCCGCGTCGGCGGTCACTACGAGCTGACGGCCCTGGGCGAGGTCCTCCTCGATCGCACCATGGCGGCCTGCGGCCTGTTGGAACGCCTCTTCACCAGTCAGGCCGACTTCGATCCGGCCGCAGAGTCAAGGGAATTCACCCTCGCCGCCACCGACTACGCGGTGACCGTCTTCGGGGCCGACCTTGCCCGCGCCTTCGACCGTGAGGCCCCTGGCATCCGCGTGCGCTTCGTGCAGATCCCGAACGGCATCAGCGAGGAGCCGGGCGCGCTGCTGAGCACCGTCGACGGCATGATCATGCCGCATGGCATCATCAGCGGCTTCCCCGCCACCGAGCTGTTCCAGGACGGTTGGGTCTTCCTCGTCGCCGAGGACAACCGCGAGGTGGGTGATCACCTCACCCGTGACGACGTGGCCCGGCTGCCGTGGGTGACGTACCTGCGCGCCTACGACTCACCGGCGGTCCGCCAGCTCGGCATGCTCGGCATCGAACCACGGGTGGACGTCTCCGTCGACAGCTTCACGACGCTTCCCTTCCTGGTGGCCGGCACGCGCCGCATCGCCCTCATCCCCGCACTCCTCGCCGAACGCCTCCGTGGAACCGCACCGGTACGGATCATGAAACCGCCCTACGAGTCCGTACCGCTGCAGGAGGCGCTGTGGTGGCATCCCCTGCACACCCGCGACGCCGCGCACATCTGGCTGCGGGAGACCGCGGCGCGCGTGGCGGCGGCCCAAAACCAGCAGACCATCCGCTGAGCGGATGAGGGGATCCGGCAGTTCGATGGCGCGAAGGCTAGGCGACGGGAGTGGGCTGGCTCATAGTCGGGGCAGTTCCTGACGTGCGCTGTTCCTGGGCGCCATCCCTCGGGTGCATCGGCGCCCCACGGCGCGGCACAGCCACGCCCACGCCACGGCGCCCCGCCCTGCCACCACACGTGGAGTCCGGCATGTCCAGATCCGTTTCCCTGCCCGCGCCAACCGACAAGACCCACCCGAGCGCCGCGAACGCGGGCCCACTGCGCGCCACGCTGCTGATGGCCGGCAGCTGTCTGCCAGTGCTGGGCGCCGTCCTGATCGCGCCGGTCCTGCCGAAGATGCAGGAACACTTCGATGCCGTACCCGGCGCCAAGACCCTCGTCCCCGTCGTCCTGACCATCCCGGCGCTCGCGCTCGCACTGCTGGCCCCCTTCGCGGGCGTCATCGTGGACCGCCTCGGCCGCGTCCGTCTGCTCGTCTGGGCGACGGCGGTGTATGCGCTGCTCGGTACCGCCCCGCTGTGGCTGGACTCGCTCGACGCCATCCTGGTCAGCCGGGTGCTGGTCGGCATCACCGAGGCAGCCATCATGACCTGCTGCACCACGCTGATCGGCGACTACTACACAGGGTCCGTGCGCGACCGCTACCTCGCCCTGCAGACCATGTGCGCCTCCGTCTCCGCCACCGCGTTCTTCGTCATCGGCGGCGCCGCCGGCTCAGCGGGCTGGCGCGCGCCCTTCTGGGTGTACGCCATAGGTCTGCTGCTGGCCCCCGCCATGGCCGCCACCCTGTCCAAGCCCCGGCCCGAGAGCGCGGGGGTGCCCCAAGAGCCAGCGGCCGAGAAGAAGCCATTCCCCGTGCGACGGCTGGCGGGCATCTGCACACTCACGGTGTTCGGCGCGATGGTCTTCTACACCGTGCCCGTCGAGATGTCCTACCTGCTCGACGACCTGGGCGTGAAGTCCACCGGCGTCATCGGCCTGGCCACCGCCCTCGCCAGCGCCGCCACCGTGGCGGGGTCCATCGCCTTCACCAAACTAGCGGGCAACCCTGCCGGCAGGCTGCCCCTGGTCTTCGCCCTGTGCGCGGCCGGATTCGTGGTGATCGCCCTGGCGAGCAGCCCGCTGGTGGTGATCGCCGGTGCCGTACTCAACTGCCTGGGCACCGGAATCCTGCTGCCCTCACTGCTCACCATCGCGATGTCCCGGCTTGACTACGCCGACCGAGGCCGCGGCACCGGACTGTGGACGGCCGCGTTCTTCGCGGGCGAGTTCGTCTGCCCGCTCGTCCTGATCGCCCTGGAGTCGGCCACCGGCAGCCTGGCCCACGCCGTCGGCCTCCTCGGCCTCGCCTCGGCTCTGACGGCCGGCGGGTTGCTGCTCGGCCGCCGTCGGCTTGCGACACGGCTCAGTGAAGGCGAAGCCGTATAGCGCGCCCCAGGTTTCCTGTGATCCGTCCCGGGTCGACCCAGCGTTCGAGGCGTCGTTGCGGGTGGAACCGCCCGCCCAGGGCTTCTTCCGGCTTACCACCGAGCGGGTGGC
Organism: Streptomyces sp. NPDC050121; assembly: GCF_044460385.1. Classification (NCBI taxonomy): domain Bacteria; kingdom Bacillati; phylum Actinomycetota; class Actinomycetes; order Kitasatosporales; family Streptomycetaceae; genus Streptomyces; species Streptomyces sp. NPDC050121. The sequence goes on from NZ_JBITJV010000056.1 coordinate 41,187, forward strand.
CATCGGGGACGTCATTATTCCGGTCGAGAGCGAGGAGGGTGACATAACCCGGACCACCTGCTCGCCTACAACCAGCTATACCTCGCCCTGCCGGACGAGGTGGTATAGCGTGCGACCGGCTCCCAGGCAGCCCTTTCCTGGCTGTTCGCCCTGTCCTCCCTGCTGGTCGTCTGTGCCCACCTGCCCATCACACGCTGGGCAGGTGACCGGCTCGGCCTGCGCCGCTCAATGATCGGCGGGCTGCTGCTCATCGCGGCCGGTTTCGGGGTCGTGCCCGTCGGCCCGCCGACTGGACGGGGTGGCCGGGTTGTTGCCCGCCGCCGGGTACGTCGTCCTGCTCACCCTCGGCCAGATGCTGGTCGTCCCCGCCGACCGCGCCTGGGCGCCCGACCTCGCCGAGGACGGCCGCATCGGCCTCTACACCGGCGCGCTGTCCTCCGTCTCCGGCCTGATCGTCCTTATCGGCAGCTCGGCGACGGGCTCCCTGCTCGATCTGGGCCTCCCGGCCGCCGTGCCCTGGCTGGTCCTGGCCGCAGTGCCGGCCGTAGCGGTGGCGATCCTGCCGAGCTGCTCGGAACGGTAGGCGGATACGGGAGGGGCTCGCTGACGTCATTGGTTCCTGCCCGCACACAGGCGGCCTGACCCGTCGCCTTCTCAGCCGTGCCACCCCGGCAGGCCTCAATGTCAGCTGGACTGGGGCGGGAGGTACTGGACGGGAAGGACATGGACGGCCGGGTCGGGAGCTGACAGCAGTCCGCGCAGCTGCCGGTTTTCCAAGGTCAGTTGGTTGACCACCCGGACCAGACCTTGAACGTCGGCGCGGAGTTGTTCGAGTTCGGCTTTGTCCTTCTCGCGGAGTTCCTTGAGCCGTACGACTTGCTTGCGGAGCCGGGTCTCGGCGTCGGTGGGTTGTCCGCGTTCTTTGACCTTGGCGTAGAACTCGTTCTTCAGGTCGAGGTGGCGCTGGGTGAGGGCGTTGCGGGGGACGCCGGCCTCGATGGCGAGGGCCACGATGGTCAGGGCTCCGTTGGAGCGCTCGGGTCGGCCGGTCAGGATGCGGTCCATGGCGGCGCGGATGCGGTCGCGCTCGTCTGCTGTTCCGCTCACGGGGTGGGGTCCTTCAGGGTGATCCGGGTGCGGTCATGGGTGTCGGCGATGCCGCGTAGGCGGTCGGCGTGGTCGCGTAGCCGTTCACTGATCGGCTGGGGCACGTGCGTGGCCTGTCTGTCGAGGGTGTCGGCGCGGTCGCGCAGCGATGTGGCGTGGTGGTCGGTGCGGACGATGTTGCCGCAGCCGGGCATGCAGTGATCGAGCCGTGGGGAATCGCGGACGCCAGTGCGGTGGCACAGGGCCTGTTCCCGCTTGTAGTGGCACAGCAGGAGCGCCTGCGGGTTGTCGTACAGCATGGCGTCGTCGTTGGCGAGGAGGCGGCGGGCGGTGGTGGCGTTGATGACGGTGCCCTCGAAGCGCGGGGCGCGGGCGGTGGCCTTGATGGCGCGCCGGGCGGCCGGGCCGGAGAGGCCGCCGCCTGACTGGAGGTCGTCGTTGAGGTCGGCGACGGTGTCGGCGACGGCGCGGACGGTTTCGATGTCGATCAGTTCGTGGATGCCGTCGCGGCTGCGCGCGGCATAGCCTTCGGAGACCAGCGCGGTGCGTAGGTGGCCGTACTGGATGGCGAGAGCGACGAGCCCGCCAGGGCGGCGGGCGACGTGCCAGGCCAGGGTGCGGCGGAAGCGCCTTGTGCCGACCGCTCCGTGCGGGTCGGGCGGGATCACTTCGCCGGGCACGCGGTGGCGGGCGGCTTCGGCGTTTGCCCAGGTGACGAAGTCCTCGATCCTCACGCGCAGGGCGGGTGAGCGCAGGGAGCCGGTGCTGGGGCCGGCCATGGCGCCGTGCACGGCGTGGGCGAACAGCAGCTCGCCGCATTCGACCATGCGCTCCAGTGCGCGGATGGCGTGGACGACGGGGGTGATGGCCACCCAGGGGACGTCGCGCTCGCGTCCGGCGGAGTGGTGGTTGCCGTGCGCGTCGGTGGCGTTCTTGTACTCGTGGCCGTAGATCAGGTGTCGGCCGATACGGCCGGAGGCGTCGGGCTCGGGATCCGGGCAGCAGCCGTGGCGCAGCCCGAGCACCTCGCCCGGCTGCATCCCGGTGAGGTAGGCGATGACGATGAAGCACGCAGTGACCAGCAGCCGAATCAGCCCCGGCGTCTCGCCGAAGTCGAGGGCCTCGCGCCACGGGCGCCCGGCGATGCGGCCGGTGATGGGGGTCGGTAGCGGGCAGGGGCCGGGCCGCTGCGCGGCCGCGGCCACCAGGCCGTGGCGCGCGACGTACAGGGCGACTTGGTGGCGGGAGGCGCCGGTCAGGCCGCCGACGTAGTAGCGGGCGAAGCCGTACCCCTCGCGGCCCTTGAGCCGGACGGCGGGCAGCGGTGCCCGGGCGGCAACGAGCGGATCCAGGTACGCATCGAGGGCGGCCTGGCCGGCAGAAGTGCTGGGGATCGTCCGGCCGGTCTCCGCCAGCCGCTTCGTGTCGGTGTGCCCGGCGAGGATGTCGTCGGCGAGGTCGTCGACCATGCGCAGGGCCCAGACCAGCAGCGGTCCCATGGTCGCTTCGGCGATCGGCTCGCTCGTGTTCTCCCCACCGCCGGCGGAGGACGCGGCCGGGAGGTAGTCGTCGGCACCGAGTTCGTCCCACGGCGGCCGGGAGACACCCGCGGGGCGGGCGGAGAGCTGGTCGAACGCCCACAGGCGGGTGAGCGTGCCGAGGATGTCCAGCACGCGTTCCCGGTTGGAGCCGGCGGCGAGCAGGTGCTGGTCGTAGGCGGTCCAGACGGCGGTGGTGCACTGGGCGAGCGAGGTCAGCCCGCGTTCCTCGAGCCAGGCCGCCAGGTACATCCACTGCCGTACCGCCTCGGTCAGGTCGCTCAGGCTGATGCGGGCCCGCAGCCGGGTGGCGCGTTCGGCGAGGTACGTGGGCCGCAGCTCGCCGTTGATCATGGTCCAGGCAACCAGCCGGAGTTCGTCCCGGAAGGCCACGGGGCATTGACGCCAGCGGATGCTGGCCTTGTTGCGGCTGGGGTTCTCAGTCAGCGCGGCCAGCGGCCAGCGGCCAGATCCAGTCCGCGTAGCGGCCGTTGATGTGCGCGTGCATGGGCAGGACAAGGTGCGGCAGCACGACGGGCGTGTCCGGTGTGGGCATCGGCAGGATGTAGGGATCGTGGTGGGCTGCGGTGGTCACGTGTCGAGCACTCCGGTCAGCAAGCAGTCGATGAGATCACGGTCGGCGTCGGTGACGCGGGCCAGGGCCTGCGCCCAGACCGGCTCGCCGAGGCGGCGCTTGAGGTCCTCAAGCCGGGCGTGTGCCTCGCCCCAGTCGGCCTCCCACACCGGCAGCGGCTGGGCCGAGTGCAGGTGGGTCAGCGCCCGGTGCAGATGGGCCAGGCGTGCATGGTGGCCGGGGTGGATGCGGGCGTTGGTGCAGCCCAGGCACATCAGGAACGAGGCGCGGCAGCCCTTGCCCGGCCCGGTGAAGGGGCTGTGCTCGTAGTCGTGGCAGTCTGCGGTCGCGGTCTGCCGGTTGTCGGGATCGGGAATGGCGCGGAGTTCGGCGACAAGGACTGCCTGGCGGGCGCGCTCGGCGGCGTCCTCGGCGCCGGCCGCGATGATGTCCGCGGCCTCCTGCTGCACCCGTTGGTCGACCAGCACGTAGTCTATGGGTGGCCTGGCTGTTCTGCCCGGGCTCGCGCCGCACCAGCGCATTGACCGTGCGCCGCCCGCGGCGAAAGGGCGAACCGGCCAGTCCTTCGGCCCGGGCCCAGGCGCTGCCAGCGCTATCGATCACGCCGAACCGGAAGAGTCCGACCGGCGGGTGGTGATCGGAGGTGGTGATGGCGTGCCCACCCTGCGCCCAGCGCCACACGATCAGCAGATCGGTGCCGGGCGCGAGGTCCTCGACGACGGCACGCGCGAAGCGGGTGGCCTGTAGGGCTTCGGTGATCAGCCGTCCCGGGGAGCTGGCGCCGTCGTCGGTGACGTTGCGGCTCTCGAAGTAGCGGCCGCCGCCGCGCCAGCTCCACCTCGCCCGCCCCCTCGCCGAGGACCTGCGCCACCCCTGGGAACGCCCCGTGAAGACCGAACGGCTGTCTCCAGCCCGCGTCCGGCGAGGGTTTCGCAACCTCCGCCGGAAGACAGCCCGTCCCGCAGCCGCACCGAAACCGGGCAGACCCGGACCTGGGCGCCCACCCGGCAGCCGCAACCAGCACAAGGCCCGCATCCAGGACGTCGGCAAGACCGTCAAACGCGCCGAAACGATCAAGGAACACGAACAGCAGCGAGGTTAAACGCCAAGCTCAGAGGTGTCCACCACCCGGGGACAGGTCCCCCCCGCGTTGTCCCCTGGTTGGGGACAGGAACAGGGGCGTGTTCGTCCGTGCCTGCAGGGGATGAGGGCTTCTACGCGCCGGACTCTTCGGGGGCCGTATCGTCTTTTTTTGCTCGCCCTGTGACTCTCGACTCTCCTGGTCGGCGTCGGCGCGCCGCTCGTCGAGCCGCTTACTCAGCTCGGTGAGCCCGGCACCGAGCCGGCCGAGCCACCCTGGCACTCGGGACATGGCCCGTCCCTTAGAACTGAGTGTCAGGAATGTGTACCTCCATCCCGGCCATGTCGGCTGTCACAGGGATTTGGCAGGTGAGGCGGCTGTTGGAGGTGCGTGGCGCCGGTACGCCCTCGAGGATCATCTCCTCGTTTTCGTCAGCCGGAGACAGGAGCGGCAGGTACTTCTCGTCGATGTAGGCGTGACAGGTTCCGCAGGAAGCGCAGCCGCCGCAGTCGCCGATGATGCCGGGCACGAGGTGGTCGAGTGCTGCTTGTTTGAGGCTCTGGCCGACGGCGGCCTCCACGGGGTGCGGTGTTCCGTCGGCTTCGATGAATCTGATCACTGGCATGTCAGGTACGCCTTTCTGCGGTGGGTTGGTGTCGTTTCATCAGTTCGGACAGCGGGAGGTCTTCGCAGGCGGCTTCGTCGCCGGTCATGGCGGCCCGTGCCGTGACGAGTTGGCGGGCGGCCGTGAAATCCCGCGGCTGGTTGACCGCGTGCAGGCCGGTGATGATGCCGTTGCGCAGATACACCACGCTGAAGGAGTTCGTTGACGGGTCGCCGCGGACGATTTCTGTGTCGCCGGTCTGCGGCAGGCCGGCCATCTGGAGTTTGTGGTCGTACTGGTCGGACCAGAACCAGGGCGCTGTGAAGCGTTCGGTCGGTTTTCCGCACAAGGTCCGGGCCGCGGTTCTGGCCTGGTCGGTGGCGTTCTGGACGGATTCGAGGCGTACGCTGCGGCCGAGGAAACCGTTCCACTGCCGCGTGCAGTCGCCCGCGGCGACGATGTCGGGGTCCTCGGTCCGGGCCATGGCGTCGACCAGGACACCGTCGTCGACGGCCAGTTGCGCGGTGGCGGCGAGGGTGTCGTTCGCGGCGATCCCCACGCCGGTCAGGATCAGGTCGGCTCTGATCACGGTGTCATCGCTGAGCTGGGCGTGGAGGGCTCCGTCGCGCCGGGCGACGCTGCGGACGGATACGCCTGTGCGCAGATCGACGCCGTGGTTGCGGTGTTCGCGTTCGACGAAGGCGGAGACGGCCGGTGGGCTGGTCCGGGCCAGGACTCGCGGCTGGGCCTCTACGAGCGTCACCGCGATCCCCATGTCGGCCGCGGCGGCCGCCGTCTCCAGGCCGATGAATCCGCCCCCGACGATCAGTAGGGTGCCACCGGAGTGGAGTTCCTGACGCAGCGCGATCGCGTCGTCGAGGTGATGCAGAGTCCTGCCTGCGACGTGGCCGGATCCGAATCGCAGAGGACGGGGACTGCCGCCGGTGGTGAGGGCCAGCTTGTCGTAGCGCAGCGTGCGGCCGTCGGCCAGGGCGACGGATCGTGTCCGGCGGTCGATCCCGACCGCGGCGGTGTCGAGTTCGATCTCGATGCCGGCGTTGGTGAAGGCGTCCGGGGCGCGAGTCCGCAGTGCCACCTGATCGGCTTTGCCGTGCAGGAACGCTTTGGACAGCGGCGGGCGCTGGTAGGGCAGGTGGGGTTCGGCCCTTCGTCGAGGACAAGGCCAACGTCGCTCTGCTCGGGCCGCCCGGGGTCGGCAAGACGCACATCGCCGTCGCCCTGGCGGTCGCGGCCTGCCGGGCCGGCTACTCGATCTACTTCACCAGCCTCGACGACATTGTCCGCCACCTCAAGGCCGCCGAGGACCAGGGCCGTCTGATCAGCAAGCTCACCAGCTACCTCCGGCCCGCCGTTCTCGTGGTGGACGAGGTGGGCTACCAGCCGCTGGAACGGGCCGAAGCGAACCTCGTCTTCCAGGTGATCTCGAAGCGTTACGAGAAGGGCTCGATCATCCTGACCTCGAACAAGACCTTCGGCAAATGGGGCCAGGTCTTCGGCGACGAGGTCCTGGCCACCGCGATCCTCGACCGGCTCCTGCACCACTGCGAAGTCGTCTCGATCAACGGCAACAGCTACCGGCTCAAGAACCGCCTCCAGGCCATCGAGCGGGAGACCGACGTGGCCTAACGAGTGGTGCACATAACTTCGTACTCGGTGGTGCACTCACACGGCCCTGGCAAGATTTGTCGGCGTACAAGTGAACGTGCACCACTGCGTACGGATGAAAGTGCACCGTTGTTGATGCGGTGAGGTTGGTGTCGCGCGAGTCTTCTGTCGTCCTGTTCGGGGTCGGTGGAGGGCGGCGAGAGTGGTCTTGGATCCGCATCGCTGGTTGGAGCTGAGGCGGTTTCGCGGGCTGTACGAGTCTGGCGCGATGAGCCTGCGGGAGATCGCGAAGGAGACCGGGCTGAACCGGCGCACGGTCGCCAAGTATCTGTCGGGCGAGACTCCGGTCGCGCCACCGCGAAGGGCGCCCAACGGGCAGCCGTACCGGCGGATCGTGGATGAGGTCGCGCCGTTGATCGACGCGATGTTGCGGGCCGAGATCCTGCTCAAGGGTGCCGTGATCCACGAGCGCCTGGTGGCGGAGTACGGGTTCACGGGCAGCTATCAGCGGATCAAGATGTACTTGCAGGAAGCCCGCCCGCGGGTCGCGCAGGAACTGGGCATCAGCCCGAGTGAACTGGCGGGCCTGCACCGCAGGTTCGAGGTGGTGCCGGGGGCTCAGGCCCAGGTGGACTGGGGTGACGAGGGAAAGATCCTCGCCCACGTCGGGATCCCGAAAGTCTACTCCTTCCACATGACCTTGTCCTACTCGCGCGATCCATTCTGCTGCTTCACCACCAGCCAGGACCTCGCCACCTTCTTCGACTGCCACCGCCAGGCGTTCGCCCACTTCGGCGGAGTCCCGATGTCGATCGTCTACGACCGCACCAAAACGGTGGTCCGCCGGCACGTCGCACCAGGTGAAGCCGTTCCCCTGCATCCGGAGGCTGTCGCCTTCGCCGGGCACTACGACTTCGATCCCGACGTACTGGCCGCCTACCGGCCCACCGGCAAAGGCCGGGTCGAACGGCAAGTGCTGATCGTCCGCGACCACGTCCTGGCCGGACGCGCCTTCTCCTCGGTCGAGGAACTCAACGCTGCGTTCACCGCCTGGGTGCCGCTGCGGCGGGCGAAGGTGCATGGCACCCATGGCGAGGTGATCGGTCTCCGTGCGATCCGCGACCACGTGGCCCTCCGCCCGCTGCCGCAGACGCCCTATGTGGTCACTCAGCGGCATCTCCGCCACGTCGGCAAGGACTGCCTCGTCGCCTTCGACGCGAATCTCTACTCGGTGCCGGCCCGCAAGGTCCGCCCCCGTCAACTGGTCGAAGTCAGGGCCACGAAGTCCCAGGTCATGCTGCATGCCACCGCCCCCGATCGCACTGGCGAAACCCTGCTGGCCGCCCACCCGCGGGCGGTCGGCCGAGGCGCCCGCATCGTGGATGAGAAGCACTGGGACGGCCTGCCCACGGGAGCCGGCCGCCGCGTCACTACCGGTGATGGGAGCCTGCCGCGGCCCCGCCGCCACGATGCCCCGGTCTCGCAAGCCGGGCCACTGGCGGCCCTGCTGAACCGGGCCGCGGTCACCCAGATTGAGGTCGGCCGCCGGCCTCTGTCGGTCTATGACGAACTGACCGGCACCCGTCCCTTCACTACCAAGCCGAGCGCGAAGGAATCGTCTTGAGCTGTTGAGCGTCTTTCGTTCTGCTGATGTGTGACCTGGGCGCGTCGTTGGCGGTGCCGATCTGCGGTCTGGGGTCCGCGGGGTCTTGTCGTCC
>NZ_JBITJV010000057.1:0-47506 GCF_044460385.1 Streptomyces sp. NPDC050121
CGGAGTCGGCCGACGTGAAGCCGATGGTGCTGCTCACCGGGTAGTTGCCGCCGCGGAGATAGACGTTGATGTCTCCGGTCATGTTGTCGTTGACCATTCGCACGACGTCCCGGGCGTGCTGCAGGGTCTTGAACGGCGCGGTGATCGTCCCGGGGTTGCCGTCGTTGCCGTTGGGGGCGACGTAGTAGGTCGCCTGGGTCGCGGCCGAGGCCGGGGCCGCCGTTGTGAGGGAGGTCAGCAGCACCACGGGGAGAGCCGTCACAAGCACTGCTGACAGCTTGCGGACGGTGGAGGTGACGGGCTTCATCGTCTCTCCCTCCTGCTGGTGCGGACGGTAGGGAAAGCGTTCAAGTGGCGGCTCCGGGGTGTTGTCAGTGCGGTTGACGTTGATCTTCAGCGTGTTGATCTTGAGCGTTCGGCCCTTGAGCGTTCCGAGGGCTCAGGAGCGTCGGTGAGCGGCACAACCTCGCGGATCGGGGAGTGACTTCGCAGCGACAGAAGTGGTGCGAGCCTCCCTCGTCAGGGACGCGGAGTGGGAGCCTGCCCGGCACGGGCAGCCCTCGGAAGAACTGATCGCGGCGCGGCGGTGCCCCGCGTGATGGTGATGCAGCACCACCACGCGGGACCGGTTGCGGGATCCGCCAACGGCCGACGCGACACTCAGATCCGCTTCGTCAGCTCACGGAGAACTGGCTGAACTTCGCGGTGCCGGGCGCTCCGGTGTGAGCATTGAAGAACATGCCCGCATCCTCGGTGCTGTTGGCACCGGTCAGCGTCGCGGTGCCCACCGTGGTCCAGGTGGTCCCGTTGGCCGAGTAGGAGCCGGTGACCGAGTCGCCGCTCCTGACCAGGCGGAGCCAGACCGGGGCGACGGTGCCGGTGCCGGTCTTGGTGGCGCCGGAGTCCACGTAGCCGTCGCTGTTGGAGTCCCATGACATCGTGACACCCTTGCTCGGTGTGGCGGCGAGGCTGACGTATCCGGTGGAGGAAGCGGTGCCGGTGATGTCGTTGCGCAGCATCAGGCCGGCCTTGCCCCAGGCGTTGGTGTTGTCCTGGCTGTCGACATGGACGGTGACGGTCGACGACGTTCCCGCCACGCCGGACTGGTAGGCCGCGGAGTAGTCGTCGTCGTGTTGCGTGCTCGAGGCCCATGTGTCGATGCCCGCGTTGGTCAGGGAGGTCACTCCCTGGCTCTGGCCCACCGCGGCCGGGATGGAGCTGTAGGCCTTGAAGGGGGAGGTGACGATCCGCAGGTCGCTGAAGGCCGCGCTACCGGCGGTGGTGCTGTGGGCGCTGTGGATGACACCGGCGTCCTGAGTGGCGGCCATGGACGGCAGGGTGACCGCCGAGCCGATCTGCGTGAAGCCGGCTCCGTCGGTGGAATAGAAGGCGGACACCTGGGTGGCCGTGCGGGTGAGCCGCACCCACACCGGCGCCTTGACCGTCGAGGACGTACACGACATCTGGTCCAGGTAGCCGTCCGCGGTGGAGTCCCACTGGAAGCACACGCCGTGGCTCGGGGTCGCCGTGGCGACCGCGTATCCCGGGGAAGAGCCGGTGCCGGTGAGGCTGTTGCGCAGGACGACGCCCGCCTTGGCCCAGCCGTTGGTGTTGTCGATGCTGTCGACCCGCGCGGTCACCGAGGTGCCGTTGACAGCGGAGTTCGCCAGGTAGGCGGTGCCGTAGGCGTCGTCGTGCTGTCCGCCCGCACCCCAGATGTCGGCTCCCGCGTCGGTGACGGTGAAACGACTGCCGCTCTGGCCGGTCAGGGCGGGAGTGGAGGAGTAGCCGCTGTAGGGGGCCGTGACAGGGTCCGTGGTCAGGGGCCGGTACTGGGGCTGGACGCCTGCGTTGTCCATGACCGTGCGGGCGCCGGAGGGCCAGTTGCCGTCGGAGACCACCACCGTGCCGCTCACCACATATCCGCGGCTGCCGTTGAAGAGGTTGGTCGAGGGCGTGGTCGTCCAGTTGTCCCGGAGGGTGAGGTCCTTGGTGTTGTTGTTGGAGTTGCCGTTCTGCTGGGAATACCGGCCCACGTTACGGAAGACGTTGTTGGTGTCCGTGAAGTACCTGGATCCCTCGTCGTGGTAGAAGCCGTAGTAGTTGTTGTTGGTGTGGCAGTAGTTGCGATCGAAGGTGCTGCCGGGTGACGCCGACAGGGTGTACATGCAGCCGCCGTCGTTCATCTGCTGCATGATGTCGTGGAGGTAGTTGTCGGTGATGTGGTTGTTCGCGGCGGTGGTGGGGGTCGAGTAGACGGGCTGGTAGTCGTACAGACCGCGGTTCACGTAGTCCTGGCTGCCGCCCGGGTCGTTGACGCCCCAGCCGTAACCGATGGTCAGCCCCGAGTAGGGCAGGTTGTACACCTCGTTGTGCGACACCGTGGCACCGTTGACGTAGGTGACCAGGATGGCCGACATGTCCCGGGTACTCGATCGCCACGTCGTGAATGACGTTGTTGCTCAGTGTGATGTTCTTGTTGGTCATCCGGCTGTCACTGGGGTGATGCGCGTCCGCCTGCAGCCCGCCGACCATGATGCCTCCGCCGGCGTCCTGGGTGAAGACGTTGCCGGTGGCGGTGACGGTGTCGGCACCGAGGCCGACCCCGGTGGCGTGCGCGTTGGCGTCCTCGCCGATGCCGAGGCCCACCTGCCCGAGGTTGGTGAACCGGTTGCCGGTGAAGGTGATGTTGTCGGCCGCCGACACCTGGACGGCGGCCGGCATCTGGTCCCAGTGGGGGCGGGTCGCCTCGAACAGCGGACAGCCGCCCTGGCAGGAGGTCAGCGCGTCGGAGGGACGGTCCCAGGTACCGGTCAGGTACGCGCCGGTCTGCTGGCTGGCGTAGCCGTAAGTGCTGGGGCCCAGCCAGCTGGTGCCCGAGAACTGCAGACCCGAGAACGTGATGTGGGTGGCGGGAGAGGCATAGTTCCCCCCGACGTCGACGAGTGACTCCAGCTTCGGCACCTCGACGTCCGCGGTGCTCATGTTCTGCCCCGCGAGCGGCTTGTAGTACAGGGTGCCGGAGCTCGTGTCGAGGTACCACTCGCCGGCCGTGTCGAGGAGTTCGTAGGCGTTCTCGATGTAGAGCGCTGCCGACCGGAAGGGTTTGGTCAGGGTGTCGTAGCCGAAGGTGTTGTCGTCCCAGGCCGGCTGATCCATGGTGATGGTGCCGTTGCTGATGCCGGACACCGGGGAGTAGCGGTCGGTGAAGGAGCCGATGCCGTGGATCTCGGTGCGGCTCGGGGCGGCCAGGCTGTTGAGGTAGTTCAGCGCGGTGTTGGTGAAGGTGTAGCCGCTGGTGGTAGCGGTCAGGTCGGCGCGGTTGATCGAGGAGCGGGCCCTGGTCGCCAGGACGCCGTCGACGTACAGCTGCCGGGTGTCGAACCCGGTCCCGACGTTGGCCTGCCAGATGTTCTTCGCCGAGTCGCGCAGCGTCCAGCCCGTGGCCCGCTGCGCGCCGGTGATGACCGGACGGGCGCCCAGCGCGGCCTTCCAGATCACCGAGTGACCGCCGGTGCCGGAGTCCGCCGCGGTGAAGGTGAGGGGGTCCGTCAGCCGATACGTGCCGTCGGCGACCTCCACGACGATGTCGCCCGTCATGGAGTTGTTCATGGCCCGGACGTTGGTCTTGGCCTGGGTGAGGGAGCACGGCTGGCTGGTCGAGCAGGCGGTACCGGTGCCGTTGGGGGACACATAGAGCGTCGCGGCAGTGGCGGCGAACGCGGGCACGGCCTGCGCGACGACAGCCCCGGCAGAGGCGGCGAGGAGCGCGAGTGCGGCCAGACATGGTCTGAGCCGGTCACGCATTGCGGGGCGGAAGCGGGTTGGGCGCATCTGAGACCTTCCGATGGTGCAAGAGGGCATGCGCGGGGCGTCCTCCCACTCATGGGGACACAGCCCTGCGGTGATTGCGGAGGTGATACGGCGACGTAACATTAGTCGTCATACGTATGCTGTCAATATGTCCGGCAGGAATCGATCTGCAGCACAAAAGAAACCCGCCCCCCGGCCTGACGGCTCGGGGGGCGGGTTCCGACGGGCGCAAGGGCCGGCCGGGATGCCCTCAGCTGGTGAGACCGGTGTGCGGGGTACGGCGGCGGCTCCAGGCTGCTTCGATATGGGCCGTCATGGCCTGCGCCGCGCCCTGGGGGTCGCGGGCCAGGAGCCGCTCGGCGATCCGGCGGTGCTCGGCGTTCGCCTGCTCGCAGGCGTGGCCGTCAGGAGTGCCGGTGTACAGGAACGTACTGCGGGCCTGGGTGTGGACGGTCCGGATGATGGAACGACCCAGCCTGTTCCGGGACGCCTGCATGATCCGGTCATGGAAGAGCACATCGGTCTCGACGAACCGGGCGGGAGTGGCGATCTCCTCGTCGAGGCGGCCGAGCAGCCGCTCCACCTCCCGGAGATCGTCATCGGTGGCGACCTCGGCGGCCTGGGCCGCCATCTGTGCCTCAAGGGCCGAACGCACGCCCACGAGCTGGTCCAGTACGACGAGTTCGTCGTCGTGCCGGACGGTGGCCGCCAGCACCACAGGATCCAGGAGATTCCACTCCTCGGACGGGGTGACCGTGGTACCGGAACCCTGCCGCGCCCGAACCAGCCCCTTGGCCTCCAGCGACTTGACCGCCTCACGGATCGTGATGCGGCTGACGCCGAACGTCTCGCACAGTTCGGGCTCGACCGGCAGGGTGGAGCCCGATGGAATGACACCCGAGACAATGCTGTCGGTGAGGGACTCCACCACCGCATGGGCCAGCCGCGCCGGGCGCTTGGGCCAGGGTTTCAGGGCCGACGGATCCTCGACGCCGCTTCGACTGCTCTTCGCCATATGGCCCCCTCACCGGTGTGGACGATCGCTGAGTCTACTGCTCCGAACACCTTGACAGCATTCGTATGACGACTTACGTTACATGAAAATTTCGCAGCAGCAGCTGCCACTGCAAGGGGTAACGACCGTGCGCATTGCCGACGTGGAGAGCTATCCGGTACGGGTTCCGGGCGCCAGTCCGCCGTTCGTCTGGCGTGACGGGCTGCTGGGCAGCCCGCCGGACGGCGAGGCCGCGGTGCTGCGCATCTGCACCGACGAAGGAGTCGAGGGCGTCGCGATGGCCCCCCGCCGGGGCAGCGCCGTCATCCTGGCGGACCTGCTGGACCGCTTCCTGCGCAAGGAACTCGTGGGCCAGGACCCGCTGCAGCGGGAATGGCTGTGGCACCGCATGTGGGAGCTGGACCGCACCGAGGAGCTGCCCCTCTACCTGCTCGGCCTCGTCGACACCGCGCTGTGGGACCTGGCCGGCAGGCTCGCCGACCGGCCCACCTGGCAGATGCTGGGCGGTTTCCGCACCTCGATCCCCGCCTACGCCTCGACTGTCACCTACTCCTCGGTGGAGGAGTACCTGGACATCGCCGACCAGGCCCTGGAGCTCGGATACCCGGCCATCAAGCTCCACGCCTGGGGCGACGCACGCCGCGACGCCCGACTGTCGGCGGCCCTGCGGGAACACGTGGGGGACGAGATCCCCCTGATGTTCGACGGGTCCGCCGGATTCGACCTCCCCGACGCGATCTACCTCGGACACGCCTTGTCCGACGCGGATTACCTCTGGTACGAGGAGCCGATCCGGGAGTTCAGCATCACCGCGTACAAGCGCCTCGCCGACGCGGTGGCGGTGCCCCTGCTGGTGGCCGAGACCTCCGACGGGGCCCACATGAACTCGGCCGACTTCATCCAGGCCGGCGCCGCCACCTTCGGCGTCCGCGCCTCCACCCAACTGCGCGGCGGCTTCACCGGCGCCATGCGCACCGCCCACCTCGCCGACGCCTACCGGCTGCGCGCCGAGGTGCACGGGCCGGAGATCCCCAACCGACACCTGTGCATGGCCATCTCGAACACCACCTACTACGAGTCCCTGGTCATGGGCAATCCCATCAGCCGCGAGAGCGGCATCGACGCCCAAGGAGTCGTCCACGCCCCCATAGGGCCCGGCGTGGCGCTGCCCGCCGGTCTGGTCTACCCACCCGTCCTTCAGCGGTTTGTCGACAAGGAGACCTTGACACCGCCGAAGGCCTGATCCGCCCAGTCCACCCCACTCTCACGATCGCCCCGTGCCCGCCCCTCCACGCCTTCGGTAACTGATCCCTCCACACCCCTCCTCTCCGGTGCTTGAGCCGACATCCCGCGGATCTCCGCAGAACGCTGACATGAGGTCAGTCATGAACAGCGACGTTCCCGTCACCTCCCGCCGCCAGGTCAGACGCGTTGCCGGTGCGGCCCTGGGCGCCGTCTCTCCCCTCTCGCGCTCGCCGCCTGCGGCAGCGCGGACCCCGCAACCGCCGGGGGCGTCCTCCTGCCCCGCGACCTTCAAGACGACTTCGAGGCCGACATGGCCGCGATCGGCACCGACGCGACCACCCAGGCCTGGAAGCTCACCGACCCCCCTGCCAGGAGGCCTGGGCCGATACCGGCACCCCGGGCCGCTGGTCCGACCAGACCGAGATCTGGCATCCGCACCCATCGCAAGGAAATACCCAGTGAAACTTCTACGAGTCGGCGCGCCCGGCGAGGAGCGTCCCGCAGTCCGCACCGAGGACGGCCGGCTGCTGGACCTGTCCTCCGTGACGTCCGACATCGACGGCGCCTTTCTCGCCTCCGGCGGTGTCGAGCGGGCCCGGGCGGAGGTCGCGGCGGGAAGTCTGCCCGAGCTGAGCCCGGACGGTCTGCGCATCGGTGCCCCTCTCGCCCGCCCTGGCAAGATCGTCTGCGTCGGCCTGAACTACCGCGACCACGCCGCCGAGACCGGCGCGGCGATCCCTCCGCGGCCCGTGGTGTTCATGAAGGACCCAGGCACCGTGATCGGCCCGTACGACGAGGTGCTGATCCCCCGCGGCTCCGTGAAGACCGACTGGGAGGTCGAACTGGCGGTCGTCATCGGACGACGGGCCCGCTACCTCGACGGACCCGAGGTCGCGCGGGACGTGATCGCGGGGTACGCGATCAGCCATGACGTCTCGGAGCGGGAGTTCCAGCTGGAGTACTCCTCACAGTGGGACCTGGGCAAGTCCTGCGAGACCTTCAACCCGCTCGGACCGTGGCTGGTGACCGCCGACGAGGTGGGCGACCCGCAGGACCTTGCTCTGCACCTGAGCGTCAACGGCGTGAAGCGGCAGGAGGGCCACACCAGCGACATGATCTTCCCGGTCGGCCACATCGTGTCGTACCTGAGCCAGTACATGGTCCTGGAGCCGGGTGACGTGATCAACACCGGTACTCCGGCGGGGGTGGCCCTCGGCCTGACGGGCACCCCCTATCTCCGCCCTGGCGACAGCGTCGAGCTCTCCGTCGACGGTCTCGGCGCCCAGCGCCAGACCTTCGGCCAAGCGTGAAAGGCACCCCTGTGAGCAGCTTGAGGAGCTTGAGCGGCCTGTCCGGGCTGAAGGCCGTCGTCACCGGCGGTGCGTCCGGCATCGGGCTGGCCACGTCCCGGATGCTGGCCGAGCACGGCGCCACGGTGGCCGTCCTCGACCTCGACCCCTCCGGCGCCCCCGAGCCGCTGCTCGCCATCAAGGCCGACCTCGGCGACGACGCCTCGGTCAGCTCGGCCGTGGCGGAGGCCGCCGAGCGGCTCGGTGGCCTGGACATCCTGGTCAACAATGCGGGCATCGGCGCCATCGGCACCGTCGAGGACAATCCGGACGAGGAGTGGCACCGCGTCCTCGACGTCAACGTCATCGGGACGGTACGCATCACCCGTGCCGCGCTGCCGTATCTGCGGCGCTCGTCGCACGCGGCGGTCGTCAACCTCTGCTCGATCGGCGCCACCGCGGGCCTCCCGCAGCGCGCCCTGTACTGCGCCAGCAAGGGTGCGGTCCTGTCGCTGACCCTCGCCATGGCCGCCGACCACGTCCGCGAGGGCATCCGCGTCAACTGCGTCAACCCCGGCACCGCCGACACCCCCTGGGTCGGCCGGCTCCTCGACGCCGCCGACGACCCGGCAGCAGAGCGTGCCGCGCTCAACGCCCGCCAGCCCATGGGACGCCTGGTCACCCCGGACGAGGTCGCCGCGGCCATCGTCTACCTCGCGAGTCCGGCCGCCGCGTCCGTCACCGGCACCTCGCTCGCGGTGGACGGCGGCATGCAGGGCCTGCGACTGCGCCCGGCCAACCAGTCATGAGGACCGCAACACTGGGCAGCAGCGCGGTCGAGGTCACGCAACTCGCGTTCGGCTGCGCGGGCATCGGCAACCTCTACCAGCCGGTCACCGACGAGGCCGCCCTCGCCACCGTGGAGGCGGCCTGGGACGCGGGCGTACGCACCTTCGACACGGCCCCCCACTACGGACTCGGGCTGTCCGAGCGACGCCTGGGCGCCGCGCTGCGCGGACGCGACCGCGACGCGTACACAGTCTCCACCAAGGTCGGGCGGCTGCTCGAACCCCACCCGGAGGGCGGCCGTGGCGTCGATCTCGCCCACGGTTTCGCCGTGCCCGACACCCACCGTCGCGTCTGGGACTTCAGCTCCGACGGCGTCCTGCGCTCCCTGGAAGCGAGCCTGGACCGTCTCGGCCTGGACCGTGTGGACATCGCCCTGCTCCACGACCCCGACGACCACGCCGAGCAGGCCCTCACCGAGGCCTACCCGGCGTTGGAACGGTTGCGCGCCGAAGGCGTCGTCAAGGCGATCGGCCTCGGCGTCAACCAGTGCGCGCTCCCCGCCCGCTTCCTGCGCGAGACCGACATCGACGTCGTGCTGCTCGCCGGCCGCTACACCCTCCTGGAGCAGGAGGGACTGGCGGAGGTACTGCCTCAGGCCGCCGCCCGTGGCAGGAGTGTCATCGTCGGCGGGGTGTTCAACTCGGGTCTGCTCACCGACCCCAAACCCGGGGCCATGTACGACTACGCGCCCACCCCGCCCCATGTACTGGACCGGGCGCTGCGCATGAAAGCGGTCGCCGACCGCCACCGCGTACCGCTGCGCGCAGCCGCTCTGCACTTCCCGCTCGGCCATCCGGCGGTCGCGAGCGTGTTGTCCGGCGCGCGTTCCGCCGAGGAGGTCCGGGACACGGTGGACCAGATGCGGCGCACGGTACCGGCCGCGCTCTGGGCCGAACTACATGCCGAGGAGCTGCTGCCCCCGCACGTCCCCGTCCCCGCCGCCGCACCTCAGTCGTGGGCGTGACCGCCATGGAGACGAGCACCGCCGAGGGCGTCATCGACGCACACCACCACGTGTGGGACCTCTCTGTCCGCGACCAGGACTGGATCACCGGACAGGAACTTGGCCTGCTGCGCCGGGACTTCCTGCTCGCCGATCTGGAGTCCGAGGCCCGGGCCGCCGGCGTCACGGCGACCGTCCTGGTCCAGATGATCGACGTGCCGGAGGAGACACCCGAGCTCCTGGCGTTGGCCCAGGGCAGCGACCTGGTGGCCGGCGTCGTGGGCTGGACCGACCTGACCTCCCCCGATGTCGCCCGCGCGCTCGCGGCGCTGCGGGAGGGGCCGGGAGGTGAGTACCTGGTGGGCATCCGCCACCAGGTACAGGGCGAAGCCGATCCTCGTTGGCTGATGCGGCCGGACGTGCTGCGTGGGCTCGCCGCGGTGGCCGAGGCGGGGCTCGTGTACGACCTGGTCGTCAGGCCACACCAGCTCGCGGCCGCGTATGAGACCGCCCGCCTGCTTCCCGGCCTCACGTTCGTACTGGATCACGCGGGCAAGCCCCCCATCGCCTCGGGCGAGCTGCGGGAGTGGGCGGGCGCGGTGCGCCTGCTGGCCGCACTGCCCAACACCGTCTGCAAGCTCTCCGGCATGGTGACCGAGGCCGACTGGGACCGGTGGAGCGTCGAGGACCTCCGGCCGTACGCGGACACGGTGCTGGACGCCTTCGGACCGCGGCGGCTGATGTTCGGCTCCGACTGGCCCGTCTGCCGACTGACCGCCACCTACGCCGAAGTAGTGGCCGCAGCAAGGGAGTTGACGGCCGAACTGCACGTCACCGAACGCCGCGAGGTCTTCACCGGCACCGCACTGCGGACCTACGGCCTGACCGCCACCGTCTCCCCGGCCGCTCAGGAAGCACCATGCGCATAGCTCTCTTCATCACCTGCTTCAACGACATGATGTTCCCCCGCACCGGCCGCGCGGTGACCGCGCTGCTGGAACGGCTCGGCCACACCGTGGAGTTCCCGCAGGCCCAGACCTGCTGCGGCCAGATGCACTTCAACACCGGCTACCGCCCCGAGACCCTGCCCATGGTGCGCCGCTTCGCGGAGGTCTTCGCGGACTACGACGCCGTGGTCACCCCTTCCGGCTCCTGCGCGGGCATGGTCCGCGACCAACACCGGGTGGTCGCAGCCCAGTTGGGGGACGCCGCGCTCGTCGAGGCGGTCGAGCGGGTGGTGCCGACGGTGTACGAGCTGTCGGAACTCCTCGTCGACGTCCTCGGCGTCACCGACGTCGGCGCCCACTTCCCGCACCGGGTCACCTACCACCCGACCTGCCACTCGCTGCGCATGCTGCGGGTCGGCGACAGGCCGCTCAGGCTGCTGCGCGCGGTGAAGGGCATCGACCTCGTCGAACTGCCCGCCGCCGAGTCCTGCTGCGGCTTCGGCGGAACCTTCGCGCTGAAGAACGCGGACGTGTCCAACGCCATGCTGGCCGACAAGATGCGCCATGTACTGGACACCGGCGCCGAGTTTCTGTGCGCGGGCGACAACTCTTGCCTGACCCACATCGGCGGCGGCCTGTCCCGGCTGCGTACCGGCGTCGGCACCATGCACCTGGCCGAGATCCTGGCCTCCACTGAAGGGAACGTACGGTGAGCGGCGCCGACAACGTCGTATGGCTGGGCACCCCGCCCTTCCCCGAGGCGGCGCGCACCGCGCTCGCCGACACCCGGCTGCGGGCGAACCTGCGCCGGGCCACCGGCACCATCCGGGACCGGAGGCTGGCGGTCACCGCCGAGCTGGACGACTGGGAGGACCTGCGGGAGACGGCGGCGGCCGTCAAGCGCCGCACCCTGCGTCACCTCGACCGCCATCTCCTGCGGCTGGAGGAGACGGTGACCGCCGCCGGCGGCACGGTCCACTGGGCGGCGGACGCAGCCGAGGCGAACGCCATCGTCACGCAGCTGGTCCGGGCGACCGGCGAGAGCGAGATCGTCAAGGTCAAGTCGATGGCCACCCAGGAGATCGGCCTCAACGAGGCGCTCGCCGAGGCCGGCATCCGCGCATACGAGACCGATCTCGCCGAACTGATCGTGCAGCTGGGCGGCGACCGCCCGTCGCACATCCTCGTACCGGCCATCCACCGGGGCCGCTCCGAGATCCGCGAGATCTTCCGGCGGGAAATGGGCAAGTGGGGTCGGCCCGCCGCCGAGGGACTCACCGACGACCCGCGCGACCTGGCCGAAGCGGCCCGGCTCCATCTGCGGGAGAAGTTCCTGCGGGCCAAGGTCGCCGTCTCCGGGGCCAACTTCGCCGCCGCCGACACCGGAACGGTGGTGGTCGTGGAGTCCGAGGGCAACGGGCGGATGTGCCTGACCCTGCCGGAGACCCTGATCACCGTCATGGGCATCGAGAAGGTCCTGCCCTCCTTCGCTGACCTGGACGTCTTCCTCCGGCTGCTGCCCCGCTCGTCCACGGGCGAGCGGATGAACCCGTACACGTCGTTGTGGACCGGCGTCACGGAGGGAGACGGGCCGCAGGACTTCCATCTCGTGCTCCTCGACAACGGCCGCACCGCGACCCTGGCCGACGAGGTGGGCCGGCAGGCGCTGTCCTGCATCCGCTGCTCGGCCTGCCTGAACGTCTGCCCCGTGTACGAGCGCACCGGCGGCCACGCCTACGGGTCGGTCTACCCCGGCCCCATCGGCGCCGTACTCACCCCGCAGCTCGTCGGCGTGGAGAACGCGACCTCGCTGCCCTTCGCCTCCACCCTGTGCGGCGCCTGCTACGACGCCTGCCCGGTCAAGATCGATATTCCGGAGGTACTCGTCCATCTGCGGGCGAAAGCCGTGGAGGCCAAGCGGCGGGACCGGCTGCTGCCCACCCCCGAGGCGCTCGCCATGAAGGCCGCAGGCGCGGTGCTGTCCTCCCCGAGGCGGCTGGCCGTACTCCAGCGACTCGCCGCCCTCGGCGCCCGGCTGGTGGCCCGCGACGGCCGGATCGGAGTCCTGCCCGGCCCGTTCGCCCGCTGGTCCGGCACCCGTGACACCCCCGCGCCTGCCCGCGAGTCCCTGCGCGCCTGGTGGCGACGGACGAGGGAAGCAGGCCGTACGACGACGGAAGGGAAGGGCCGATGAGCGGCCGCGACACCGTACTGGGCGACATCCGGAGCGCGCTGGCCGACGTACAGGGCGCCGAAGCCTCCGTCGACGACGGCCGCGTCCCGCACGATCCGCGCCGCCACCAGGCGGAACCGGACGTCGTCGAGCTGTTCATCGAACGCGCCGCCGACTACCGCGCCACCGTCGTCCGGGTTCCGCCATCCGATGCCGTCGCCGCCGTGGGCCGCGCGCTGGCGCGCACCGGAGCGAAATCCCTCGTACTGCCACCAGGTTTCCCCGAAGAGCTGATACCCGAGGGCGCCTGGTCCCGACTGCAGGACGCTCCACCACTGACCGTCCGACAACTCGACGCAGCGGGCGCCGTACTCACCACCGTCGCCGCAGCGATCGCCCTCACTGGCACGGTCGTCCTCGACAGCGGACCCGGACAAGGACGCCGCCTGCTCACCCTGCTACCGGACCAGCATGTCTGCGTGGTCAGGGCCGACCAGATCGCCGCTGATGTATCCGAGGCATTGAGCCTGCTCCACCCACGCCAGCCACTGACCCTGATCTCTGGTCCCTCAGCCACCAGCGACATCGAACTCGACCGCGTGGAGGGCGTGCACGGACCGCGGATCCTCGACATCGTCGTGGTCGTGGACGAGTAGGTCCGGGAGAGGGGACTATCCACAGGTTTGAACGCGCGCCAGGGCGCTTCGCCACCGGAGTGGCCGTCGTGCCTGCTCCCACTTGTCCATGACCGGACTGACGCATCGGGGCTGTACCTCGTGGCTACTGCGGCCCGTACTGGTGGACCGCATGCGACGCACTCGGGACGGGCCGCCTGCACACGGCCGCCCCCAGCCGCGACCGCCTGCGCTGAGGCCGCCCAGAGCCCGGACTGCCAGCCCTCATGCCTCAGTGGCATGCCCCACGGGAACAGGTGCCCACGGGAAAGGCCGGGGCCGTTTTCAGTACGGGCAGTTTCTTCCTCACTCCGACCGATCTCGGCTACAGCTCAGTGATCCGGGGGAACTCAGACCACAGCCGTCGGCTGCCACACCGCGTCGACTCCCCTACCCGCCCATGGGCGGCGTCAACGGCCTGACTGCGGAACTGCTCCTTCCGTTTCCCTGCGTCCTGCGAGCGTCCCGAATTCAGTGCCCATCCAGCCGCAGGGGCCACATGCAGCGGGTTCACTACCTACAGCCTGGAGCATCCACACAGGTCAGAGCCATTCGTACGTGGCCGCAGCCGCGGAAGAGGCGGGACTCACCCTCCTCCACTACGACCGCGACTTCGAAACCATCGCGCGCACGACAGGCCAGCCGGTCCGCACGATCTACCTCAGGCAGTAGAGCTCGCGCGGTACCGACGGGCACCGAGCCTCTCACCACCCCGGCAGCCTGGCGGTCAGTCCGCGGTGCCCTGGGCCGTCTCCCGACACCCAGGGGGTCGCCGGGCGACACCACTTCCGGATCCTCGCGTCCAGCCAGCGTCCAGAATTCGACGTCCGGACGCCCGCACAGCCCACCCACGACGCCGTCCTCCACTCGTGGGCTGACACGTCTGCGCAGGTCAGAGTGACCTCAACCCACACAGATGGCAAAGGAGTCGAACTCACGAGCAGCGGATTCAGCCCCGTGGACCAACGCCCTGAATCCGCAACCCCAGATGAGGCGTTTCCGCAGGTCAAAGCCCTGCGCAGTGGGGTGGGTGGGACTCGAACCCACGGCCGACGGATTATGAGTCCTTTGAGGATCTTGGCGACCCTTGTCGATCAATGCCAATCTTGGCCGTTTTCCCAGCTCAGGAGCGGTTTGACACCTCACCCCTTCTCAGCCCTTGTCGGTCTTTTCCGATCCTTGTGACCAACCTGCGTCCAGAACGCGTCCTGGAAGGACGAACCCAACCAGCTTCCGCGCCTCGAAACTCGCCCGCAGCGGATTCACCTTCCAGCGCACAGAGGCTCCGCCTCGGAACTCGGGGCGGAGTCTGATTCGAAAATCCCCCTACGTCGCACTTCAGACCGATTCCGATGATGGGAGGGACACTCTCTTTCTCACCCTCGCCAGCCATAGCGCCGCTCGGGCCGGCCGGCCGCGCCGTAGCGCAGGGCGACGGCCGCCGTGCCGGTGGTGTGGAAGTGCTCCAGGTAACGGCGGGCGCTGACACGGGAGATACCGGTGGCGGCCGCGCATTCGGCGGCCGACAGGGTGCCGTCCGCATCGCGAAGCGTGCGTTGGACGAGGTCGGCGGTCTCCACGCTCAGGCCCTTCGGGAGTCCGGCGACAGCAGCGGGGACAGACCCTGCGGACAGAGCCCGGTCGATGTCGGCCTGGCCGCGCACCACCGTGGTGAGAAGCCGGCCGCGCCGTGCGGCGTACCGGTCCAGGCGGGGCTTCAGGTCCTCATAGTCGAAGGGTTTGAGGAGGTAGTCCACGACACCGTGGCGGACCGCGCCGCGCACGGTGTCGGCCTCGCGCGCGGCACTGATGACCATGATGTCGCAGTCGTGTCCCGCGGTGCGCAGCCGCGGGATGACGTCCAGGCCGAAGACATCGGGGAGATAAAGATCGAGGAGAACGAGATCCGGGCGCAGTTCGTCGACTGCGGTGATGGCCTGCTCACCCGTGCCCGCGGTGCCGACGACCCTGAACGCAGGCACCCGCTCGACGAAGGTGCGGTGGACCCGAGCCACCATGAAGTCGTCGTCGACGACGAGAACGTCGATCGTGCCGGAGGTGTCCGTCAACGTGCTGCTCCTTCCTCGATTGCTTCCGTTGAGTGGCTCACGGACATGCGCGCGGTGAACCGGGCGCCTTCGGCGGTGTTGGTCACCCTGATCTCCCCGCCCCGTCGTTCACAGACGAGCTGGGTGAGTGCAAGGCCGATACCCCGCTCGCCCTCCGCGGCGGCCTTGGTGGTGAAACCGTGGTGGAAGACCTCCTGGGCGAGTTCGGGAGCCACGCCCGGGCCCGAGTCGCACACCACGATCTCCACGCTGGACGCGTCCTGCCGGAGTTCGACCTCGATCCAGGGTTCCCGGTCGTCGAGGCCGCTTCCGGCTGCGGCGTCGATGGCGTTGTCGACCAGGTTGCCGACCACGGTCGCCACGTCGGCGGCGTCCTCCGAAGCGAGCCGGCCGAGGGAGGTGACGTCCGAGATCTTCAGGGTGATCCTGCGTTCGGCCGCGAGGGAGTCCTTCGCCATGAGGAGGGCGGCGACGGCCGGATCGTGGATGCGGCGGCCGATGGTCATGTCCAGGGACTGGCGGCGCCGGGTGAGCGCCCGGACGTAGCGTACGACCTCGTCCTGCTCGCCGATCTGGATGAGTCCGGAGATGGTGTGCAGCTGGTTGGCGAACTCGTGTGTCTGGGCCCGTAGCAGCTCGGACGTGCTGCGGAAGGAGCCGATCTCGCGTTCCAGCCGAGCCAGTTCGGTGCGGTCCCGCAGCGTGGTGACCGAGCCGAGCAGGCGGTCGTTCTTCGTGACGGTCATCCTGTTCATCACCAGCACGCGACCGTGCCGGATGACCACTTCGTCGGGCCCGTGCTCCGCTTCGGGCCGGGTGCCGGTGAGTACGTCGTGAAGACGGCCGTCGATGCCGAGCTCGCCCAGCGTACGGCCCACGCACTCCTCGGGCAGGTCCAGCAGCTGTCTGCCCACCTCGTTCACCAGGGTGAGGCGCTGCTGGGGATCCAGGGCGACCACGCCCTCGGCGATCCCGTACAGCATGGCCTCGCGGTGTTCGGCGAGCCCGGTGATCTCTCGCGGCTCCAGACCGAGCGTCTGCCGTTTGACCCGTCGGGCCAGCAGCCAGGAGCCGGCGAGGCCCAGCCCGCTGGCGATGCCCAGGTAGGCGAGGAGATAGGAAGAAGCACCGCTGAGCCGCTGCCACACCGTCGGGGACGCCTCCCCGATCATGACGGTGCCCAGGGTGCGCCCCAGGCCCCCGCTCGCCGCGCCGAGCACCGGCACCTGCGCCACCAGTTCGCGGCTGCCGTCCCAGGTGAGCGAGCCGGACCAGCCCCGTCCGCGGGCCACCCCCGGTCCGAGCCGCAGCCGGTCACCGATGACCGTCGGGTTGGTCGAACTGACGATGCGACCGGAGGAGTCGGCGATCGTCACGGAGGTGATCCCGGACTGCACCAGCGTGGAGTGCGTCAGCGGGGCCAGCGTCTCCTCCGGCGCCGGTCGTGGGAGCTGGTTGCGCACCAGTGGATTGGCGGCCAACTGCTCGGCCAGCGCACTCACGCGGCGGCCCTCGACCCGGCTGAAGGTGGCCTCCGACTGGGCGAGCGAGAGCGCCGCGACCGCCAGCAGCACGACCACGACGATGGCGAGCTGCAACGCCAGCATCTCGCCCGCGAGGGTATGACGCCGAAAACTGGTGACCACAACGAACTCAATCTCTACTGCTGACACAAACTGGGCGGCTCGCACCACGGGCCGCACAATCATGACGTCCATCCCGACGGCTGCGGAAGAGAGGTGCCATGAGAGGTCGCTCGCACGCCCTTCGCGGCGCCCTCCTCGCGCTGTCACTGTTTCTCGTCACCGGTTGCCAGGTGCTGCCCGACGGGGAAGGGGCCGACACCGGGCTGCGGATCATGGTTCCGAACACCCCCGGTGGCGGCTACGACACCACGGCCCGCACAGTGGCCCGAGTGCTGCAGGAGACCGGTGTGGACTCCGGCGTGCAGGTCTTCAACCTGCCGGGAGCAGGCGGCACGGTCGGCCTGCAGCGCATCGTGAACGAGCGGGGCAACGGCCGGCTCGTTCTGCAGATGGGTCTCGGAGTGATCGGTGCGTCGCACGTGGCACACGCGAAGGCGTCCGTCATCGAGACCACTCCGCTGGCCCGGCTGGTCGAGGAGGCCGGCGCGGTGGTCGTGCGCCGTGACTCGTCCTACCGGTCGATCGACGATGCGATTGCCGCCTGGAAGAGGAATCCCGCGAGCCTGAAGGTCGGGGGCGGGTCCTCACCCGGCGGACCGGACCACCTGCTGGCCATGGAGCTGGCCAAGGCCGTCGGTATCAAGCCGCATCGGGTCGGCTACGTCGCCTATGGCGGCGGTGGCGGCGACCTGCTGCCCGGTCTCCTCGACGGCAAGGTCGACTTCGCCACCACCGGGTTCGGCGAGTTCCTCGACCAGATCGACGCCAGTCAGCTCAGGGTCCTGGCGGTGACCAGCCCACGACCGATCGACGCACTGCCCGGAGTACCGACCCTCAAGGCGTCCGGCATCGACCTGGTCTTCAGCAACTGGCGGGGAGTCGTGGCGCCGCCCGGCATCAAAGGCGCCGACCGGAAGCGGTGGATCGAAGCGCTGACCGCGATGCACCGGTCCCGGCAATGGAAAGCGGAACTCCGCCGCCATGGCTGGACCGACGCGTTCACCACCGGCGACGCCTTCGCCGCGTACCTGTCCGAACAGGACACATCTGTGGCCCGTCTCGTCAGGGATCTCGGACTGGACTGACCGGGCTACCGCCCGCCCCTCCTGACACCAGCCGCACAAACACCCTTCCGCGCTGCGGCTCACTTCGCCATGCCCATCACCTGTCCGTCGAAAGGCACCCGCATGACCACGCACACCTGGTGGTTGCTGCTCATCCTCACCATCGCGATCACGGCCCTGATCTACCTCATCAACTCCCGCTTGCGCATCCATCCGTTCGTCGCGCTCATCGTCGTCGCTGTCGGCACCGGCCTCGCCGCCGGTGAGCCCGCCGCCAAACTGGTGGAGTCCCTTGAGGACGGTGCCGGCGGCACCCTCGGGGACGTGGGCATCACACTGGCCCTGGGCGCCATGCTCGGGCGCCTGCTGTCCGACTCGGGCGCCACCGACGCCCTCGCCCACGCCCTGATCGACCGCTCCAGTACCCAAAGGCTGCCTTGGCTGGTCACGGCCGCGGCGTTCGTGATCGGCATCCCGATGTTCTTCGAGGTCGGCCTGATCGTGCTGCTGCCGCTGATCTTCAGCGTGGCGCGCCGGCTGGAGGCCCAGGGCGGCACGAAGGGCTCCCCCTACGTCCTGCTCGGCGTACCGGCCATCGCCGCGCTGTCCACCCTGCACGGCATGCTGCCGCCGCACCCGGGGCCGCTCACCGCCATGACCGGTCTCCACGCCGACCTGGGCCTCACCATGGTCGTCGGCTTCGTCTGCGCCGTCCCCACCGTGATCCTGGCCGGCCCCGTCTACGCCCGGTGGATCGCGCCGCGCCTTGCCGAGGTCCGCCCGGACGAGGCTCTTGTCGCGCAGTTCACGGGTGCGTCGCAGTCCGTCCGAGAGAAGTCGCCCGTCAGCGTGACGGCCGGCGCTCCGAATGCGTCATCGGCGGATACGGACGTCACCTCCCGTTCCCGGATACCGACCGGGCTGGCCATCACCGCGGTGCTCGTCCCTGTCGCCCTCATGCTGCTGCGTACCCTCGCCGAAACGGTGCTCGACGAGACGAGCACCGTGGGTTCCGCGCTGACCTTCCTGGGCGAACCCGTCGTGGCGATGCTCGCCGGGCTGCTCTTCGCTCTCGGCGTGACCACTCTGGGCACGGGCCGCTCCGGCGAGGAGGTCCGCGCATCCCTGACGGACAGCCTGAAGTCCATCGCCGCCATCCTGCTCATCATCGGTGGCGGTGGTGCGTTCAAGCAGGTTCTCCAGGACTCCGGCATCGGCGACGCGATCGCCTCCGCCGCCGAGGGGGCGCATCTGAACGTCATCGTGCTGGGCTGGCTGATCGCACTCCTGCTGTCGCTGACCACCGGTTCCGCCACCGTCGGCATCGTCTCCGCCACCGGCATCATCGCCCCCATGGTCAGCGGAGGCGGCCTGGAGGCATCGCTGCTCGTGGTGGCCATCGGGGCAGGCTCCCTCGGGCTGAACTACGTGAACCACGCCGGCTTCTGGCTGGTCAAGGAATCCTTCGGCATGGATCTCACCCAAGCCACCAAGACGCAGACGGTGGTGCAGACCCTGGTCAGCGTGCTGGGTTTGGGCATGGCCCTCCTGTTGTCCGTCTTTGCGTAGGAAGTGGACCGACCCGCACCGCGTCGGCCCACTGGGTCGGGAAATCCGCGAGACGCGCCGCGCATCGAAAGCCGCTCTCAGTGCGCCGCGTAGCGAGGAGGGCGGTGCCGGACCATGACAGTCCGGCACCGCCCTCCCACCGAACCTGTCAACGTTCACGTGGCAGGTCGAGCACCGCTCGATAGATGAGCAACGTGGCTCCGGAGCATCGCAGTTGAGCCGTCCGACGCCTTGATCAACGGATCGAGGACCCGAATGGGCGCCCGGCTCGGATTCCCGGACTGGTTCGGCCACCACTGGGATGCCTTCCTCGACTGCCTGCGCACGGTGGTGGACAACGCGGACCACGACCTGACGGTCGTCGTCCGAGAGGCCGGCGAGTTGCTCACCGACGAGCAGCCGGGCGTGCTGGGAATCTTTCTGGCCGTCCTGAGTCAGGTGAGGGATCGGCCCGGCACGGCACCTGGCTCGTCATTGCTCGTGGCCGACGCTTCCGACCGTCTGTCCGGTCTGGCACGGCGCATGACAGGGGCCGGCTGCTCCGTGGATCTCGACGGCGGCTGGAGTGCTTCTGCGTCCTTCTGATCAGCACGGCCACGGAGCTGACCGGCGCGAGCCGGGACTCACGCCGAAGGGGTGCCTCTCACGAGAGTGGTGCCCCTTCCGGCATGCAACGGTCGGACACGCGGTATCCCCCGAACGGTCAGCCCACGTCCAGTTCGAGCAGTCCTAGCCGCACAGCCTCACTGACCGTGCCGGCCCGGTTCTCGGTGCCGAGCTTGCGATAGATCCTGACCAGGTGGGTCTTGACCGTGGCTTCCGTGACGAACAGGGCCGAGGCGATGGCCCGGTTGCTGAGCCCCTCGGCGAGCAGTCGAACGACCTCGGACTCACGATCGGTGAACACGGGCCCCGGTTCGGCGGGCCGACCCACGAGGCGAGCCGCCGCCTCGGGGGCCAAGCCCATGCCGCCGGCAGCTGCGGCGCGCACGGCACGGAACAGCTCCTCGGGCGGGCCGGCCTTGAGGATGTAGCCCCGGGCGCCTGCCTCGACGGCGCGGACGACATCGCCACGGCCGCTGTAGCTGGTCAGCACGACGACATGGACGCCCGGTGCGGCGGCGGTGATACGGCGTGTCGCCTCGATCCCGCTGAAGCCGTCGTCCGACGTTGCGCCGTCCGTCAGCCGCAGGTCCATGAGCACCACGTCGGGCCGCAGTCGCTGGGCCAGCCGTACGGCCTCCCTGCCATCGCCCGTCTCGGCTATCACATCGAGGCCTGGCTCGCCCTCCAAGAGAGCACGCAGACCGGCTCGTACAACGGTGTGGTCGTCGACGATCAGCACCCGCAGCGTCTTCTCGGTCACGAGGCGCCGACCAGGTCGCGGTCGGCCACCGGCAGTACGGCCCGGACGCTGGTGCCGTGGCCCGGGGTGCTGTCGACGGTGAGCGTGCCGCCGAGGGAGCTCAGGCGTTCCCTGGCGGCGACCAGTCCGAACCCCCGGTTCGGGCTTACGGGTTGAGCGATCCGTTGGTCGAAGCCCCGTCCGTTGTCACGGACTTCGACAGCCGCCCAGCCGTCCCCGTGGGCGAGAGTGACATGGACGTGGGTCGCCCGGGCGTGTTCGCGGGCATTGGCGAGCAGGCCCTGAGCCACGCGCAGCAGCGTCACGGCACGTTCGGTGGGCAGGAGGTGAGGTGCTCCTTCCGCACGAAAGGCGACGTGCGGTGCGGTGGTGGCGGACTGCAGGCGGGTGCACAGCCCGCGCAGGGCGGTTTCCAGGTCGTCCCGCTCCAGGGCGGGCGGTGTGAGGTCGCTGATGATGCTCCGGGTCTCCTCCAGGTGCGCGCCGAGGGCCTGGGAGACAGCACGCACCTGGCGCAGGGCGGCGTCCGGGCTGCGTTGCCAGTCCCGCTCGGCGGCCTGAAGGAGCATGCGGCTGCCCGCGAGTTCCTGAGCGAGGGTGTCGTGCAGGTCCCGGGCGATTCGCGCCCGCTCGGCGAGCCGTCCGGCCTCACGCTGACGGTTCGCCAACTCACCGCGTGTGGACTCCAGTTGGCTGTTCAAACGTTGCTGGGAACGGTAGAGGACGACCGTGGCGCCAAGGGCGGCGAGCGGGGGCCCCAGCACATCGGCGTCGACGCCGCCGATCCGTACCAGCGAGGCGAGCAGCCCGGCCGTGATCGCGCCCACCGTCGCGACCGTCACCCCGCGCCCGGGCATCCGCAGTGCCAGCACCGCCAGCGGAACAGCGAGCCATGTGTAGGCGAAGGCGAGTGGTACCGGGATCTCCCAGGAGGTCCAGGCCCACAGAAGTACCAGCGTCCACAGCCAGACCGGCCGTCCCGCGGCACCGAAACGGTCCCAGCGGGCCGGCCCGGCCATGTAGAGCAGGCCGAGGGCGGCGGTAGCCGGTGCGACCCTCCAGCACAACTCGCTGTTCAGCTCGACGAGCCGCACGAGAGTGCCCGCGACCGGAAGCAGGAAGACCAGGTGCGCGAAGTGCCCCACGGTCGGGAACTGCCGTCGCTGAGCGACGGGATGGGAAGGGGACACACGGGCTCCCTGCGGCGGGCCGAACGCAGTCGACAACGGTGCCAGGAGTGTAGGACGCGTCTGTGTGCCCCCGGTAAACCACCCTCCACGTGGTCACCGCCCCGGGTGCAGGCCAAACCACCCCGGCGACGGGTCGCCCTTGACCTCACCGAAGTACAGGGCGAAGGTCTGCTTCAGCCGCTCGACCTCGGCCCGGTCCTCCATGAACTCCGGGAAGTCGTCGACGTGAGCGTTCGGGAAGTCCCAGACGGGCTTGAGGCTCGCGTTCGGAGTGATGTCCTCGCGGACCGACCAGCCGTTGAAGGCCGCTTTCTGGCGAGCCTCGGACAGTTGCCAGTTCATGTAGAGCTTGGCCGCTGCCGGATGAGCGGCCTGCTTGAGGATCGCAGCGCGCTGGCCCCAGGCCATGAAGGGCGCATCCTCCGGTGCGGATGCCGTCTGCGTCTGTCGGTCGGTAGAACGGGAGATGAGGGTGCCGGCTTGCACTTCGGCCTCGAGGTAGTCGCAGAGCCGGTCGAAGAAGGGGCCGCGATCGACGGCTGAGCCGGTGCCGACGATGTCAGCGAGTTCCGGCGTCTGGGGAAGCTCGGTGCTGATGAGGCGGCACAGCGCCGCCGTGCCGGGCCGCGAGACCAGGCAGGTGTAGTCGCGGCCGATGTGAGTCAGGCCGTTCCGGGGATCGCCGGGCGGAGGCGGCTCGACGTACTGCGCATGAAGAGGGTGCCGGTGGAGACGCGGGCCTCCCTGGTGATCTGGGCCAGGGAGGTCTTGTCGTATCCCTGGGCGAGGAAGAGGTCGCGGGCGGCGCGGATGATGCGCGCGTGGTTCTCCGCTTTGATCTGCGCGTGATACCTGGCCTCGCCCGTCTCCCAGCGCACCCTCGCTGTCAGAGGACGGTCTGGCCGCCGTCCAGGACAAGGTCCTGGCCCACGGTGAAGGCCGAGGCATCGGAGGCCAGGTACACGACGGCTTCCGCGATCTCTCCGGGCATACCCATGCGTCCCACAGGGATGCCGGAGCTGATCGCCTCCAGCATCGCCGCGCGCTGCTCTCCGAACTTGGAGTACAGCGGGGTGTCCACCGGCCCAGGGCTGATCGCGTTGAACCGGATGCCGTGCGACTTGAGCAGGTCCGCGTTCCACGACCGCATCAGGGAGCTGACAGCCGCCTTCGTCGCGGCGTAGGCGTTCGACCGCCCGTAGCCGCCGTGCGCGCTGGCGGACGAGTTGAGGATGACCGAGGACGAGTTGGCCAGCACGGGTATCAGGGCCTGCGTGAGGAAGAAGACGCTCTTGACGTTGATGTCGAAGAGCCGGTCGAAACTGTCCTCCGTGTGGTCCTCGAACGGCCGCCAGTCCGAGACGCCGGCGTTCAAAAAGGCCACGTCCAGCTCTCCGAAGTGCTCACGCACCCGCTCCGCCAGGCCGCGCTGCGCATCGAGGTCGCGCGCATCCGCCCGGACCACCGGCACCCTGTCCCCGAGGACCTGTCGCGCCTTGTCGATGCTGGCCGGGGTTACGCCTGTGACCAGCACGTCCGCCCCCTCCGCGACAAAACGCTGCGCGGTCTCCAGACCGATCCCGCTCGTGCCGCCGGTGATGAGGGCGCGCTTGCCCGCAAGACGATTCATGTGTCTGTTCCTTGTCGAGACGCGAGATAAGTCGATGGACTTACCAAGTGGGGGTAGCTGCTGCACTCCCCCCTCATGGCAAGTGGATCCACTTGCCATCAAGGGAGATTTGTTGATCACGTGGACGTGAGCGAGGTGCCGCGCATGCGTGAGCTGCCGGAACCCACCGACTGTTCACCGGCCCTTGCCGCAACCGCCCAGGACCTGTCGGCGGTTCGGGGGCTGCACGCCGGCGTCACGCCCGATGATCACGACTCGATACGCGCCCTAGACGAGGCGCGGGGCGTGCTGGATGTCGTCGGGGGTGATGCGGAAGTCGTCGGGATAGGCATCGGGGTCGGCGGCGGCGGGTTCGGTGGACCGCCAGGCGTACCAGCACCGGGAGCAGGAGCGCATGACCCAGTGCCCGGGGACGGGCGACTCGGCGACCAGGCTGATGTCCGGCGAGCTGCAGCGGGGGCAGGTGTGGGGTGTGGTTGCGGCGGTCATCGCAGCATCTCCTTGAGGGTGCGCTCCCAGTCGGCGGTCTCCGGGTAGGGGGTGATGAGCTGGTCGTCCTCACCGCGGATGTCCGGGGGCCTGGGGGTCGTGGCGTCCAGGATGAGGCGGGTCGTGATTCCCTGGGGATCGCTGGCGGGGTCCAGGGGGTTGCCGAACATCCGCGGGATGCTGATGGCGTCGTGCTGGGGGTTGAACTTCACGGACAGGGCCCACATGACCTGTTCCAGGTTGAACGGGTCGACGGTCTCGTCCACGACGACGACGAGCTTGGAGTAGCCGATGCCGTGCGGGGTCGTCAGCGCGCGCAGGCCGACGACGCGACCGAACCCGCCGTGGCGAACCTTGGTGGAAATGATGTTGACCATGCCATGGGTGTACATGGCGTTGACGGCCTGGACCTCGGGGAATGCCTCCTTGAGCTGCCGGTAGATCGGCACGGAGGTGTTGAGTGCCATCAGGTAGTCGATCTCGGTCCAGGGGAGGCCGAGGTAGAGGTGTTCGAAGATCGGGTTGCGGCGCATGTGGACGCGGTGGACCTTGACGACGGGCAGGGCGCGGCCGCCGGAGTAGTGGCCGGTGAACGCGCCGAAGGGGCCTTCGAACTCGCGGTCTCCGTAGAGGACTTCGCCTTCCAGGACGACCTCGGATCCCCAGGGCACGTCGAGTCCGGTGTGCGGGGCCTTGACGATCGGGTAGGGGACGCCGCCGCGCCAGGCGCCGGCCATCTCGTACTCGGACTGGTCGTAGGCCAGCGGGGTGCTGGCGACGAGGGTCAGGACGGGGTCGTTGCCGATGGCGATGGCGATCGGCAGGCCGGTCTTCTTGCCGTCGGAGGCCATGATGTGGTGGCCGAAGTCGTGCGGGGGTCCGGACTGCAGGCCGAGGTGGTCGGGTCCCTTGACCTGCATGCGGTAGATCCCGACGTTCTGCTTGCCGAAATTGTCCGGGTCGGCGGAGTCGCGGGTGATGACGGCTGCCTTGTCGATGTACGGGCCGCCGTCGGCGGGGTTGAGGCGGAAGACCGGCAGCAGCTCGAAGAGGTTGATGTCCTCGGAGATGGTGATCTCCTGCCACGGTGCCTCGGTGCGGCGGTCGACCGGCACAGGGAACTTCTGCCAGCGGTCACCGAGCTCGAAGAACTGCTTTTTGAGGGAGGTCTCCTTGGGAAGGCCGAGCATCAGTGCGTGGTTGGCCCAGGAGCCGTGGACGTTGAGCGCGACGCGTGCATCACTGAAGCCCTTGATGTTCTCGAACAGCAGGGCCGGTGCCGTGTTGCCGTCGAGGTTGGCGACGGCACGGCCGGCAGCGCCGAGATCGGGCTCGGGCTTGACTTCACGGTCGATGCGCAGCAGCTGCTTGTCGGCTTCGAGCGCGCTCAGGAAGCTGCGCAGATCGTCATAGGGCGCTTGCATGAGATACCTCCCGGGAGGCGGGTGCGTCTCCCTCGATGCAGATGAGGCTTGGGGTGGCGGGAGCGTTCTTCCGAGGCGGCGGGCCTTCCCAGCGGGGAGTGTCGGACAGTTCCAGGTCGAACTGGTCCAGCAGCCGCGCGACCGTGTGGTCGACGATCTCGTCGACGGATTCGGGGCGGTGGTAGAAGGCCGGCATGGGCGGCACGATGGAGGCGCCCATCCGGGACAGGGCCAGCATGTTGTCCAGGTGGATCTCGCTGAGCGGCGTCTCACGGGGTACCAGCACCAGTCGGCGCCGTTCCTTGAGGGTGACGTCGGCGGCCCGGCCGATGAGTCCTTCGCCGTATCCCATGCGGATGGCGGCCACCGTCTTCATGCTGCACGGAGCCACGATCATGCCGTCGGTGCGGAACGATCCGCTGGAGATGGCGGCGGCCTGGTCCTTCGGGCCGTAGGTCCGCGTGGCAAGTGCACGGACGTCGTGGACGGAGTAGTCGGACTCCATCTCGATCGTGGCTCTGGCCCACTGGCTGAGTACGAGATGGGTCTCCACGTCGAGTGTGCGCAGCGCCTCCAGCAGCCGTATGCCGATGATCGCGCCCGTGGCACCGGTCATGCCTACTACCAGTCGCATCGGCCCTCCTTCGAGCAACACTCCGTACCCGGAATGTAAGAACACGGAATGTCCGTGCCTGGACTAAGGTAGAGGCAAGGAAGCGCGAAGCGCAAATGCCGATGCGCAGAAGTGAAGGGCTGGACATGCAGGAGACGAACAGGCCGGGTCGGGCGGGGCTTGACTCTCTCGACCCCCTCAAAGCGACAGGTCACCTGCTGCGACGGGCGAATCAGCGCTTCGCGGCGCTCTGGTCCGGCGCCATGCCTGGAGGCCCGACATCGCCCCAGCTCGCCGTCCTGGCCCTGCTCGCGGACGAGCAGCCGCTGGACCAGCAGACCATCGGGGAACGCGGCGGCTTCGACAAGTCGACCTGCGGCTACCTCATCGACCGCATGGACCGCGCCGGCCTCATCCATGCGGCCATCGACCCCGCCAACCGGCGCCGCAAGCTCGTACACCTCACCCCGGAAGGCCGTAGCACCCTCAACGCAGCACTCCCCGTAATGCGCCAGGTGGAAGACGCCATGACGGCATCACTGACCCAGAGCGAGAGAACTCAACTCAACCGCCTGCTCGCCAAAATGCTCACCCTGCAGGGCGACGGCTCTGCACCCTGAGGTTCCCTCGCGGGGGTGGACCGGGCGCCGAGCCGACACGAAGGCTTTATCCCAACGACGAGCCCGAGAACAACAGTTGAGGTCCTCTCCGTCGGCCACCCCACGTGCAGCTAGTGCCGTGACCGGTATGGGTCGCCGGGTAGGAGCGGAGGAACGCGGTGTTCATTGAGAGGTCCGGGAAGCGGTCCAGGACGTGCTCGATGCGGTCGAGCTTGGCGTCGCGCTCGGGGTCCGGGGACTCCTTCCACGTCTTGGTGCGCTGGAAGGTGATGCCGCGGCGGGCGAGCAGGCACCGTAACGCCTCACGGCCGATCCGGATCACGCGGCCATGCACTTTGCGCAGGTAGGCGGCGAGTTTGCGGATCGACCAGTGGGTGAACGGTTGGCCGAGCTTGGTTGGGCGGGTGGCGGCCGTCTGGACGACGAAGTCCTCGTCGTCAGGACTGAGAAGGCGGGGACGGCCTCCCGCCCACCGAGGGTCCAGACAGGCCAGGCCGATCTCGTTGAACCGATGTATCACGTCTCGGACGGTGTCCTCGTCGGCCTGCACCACTTGGGCGATCACCGGGACCCGGTTCCCGCCGGCCGAGGCCGGCAGCGTCATCGCCCGCCGGAACCGCACCGAACTGGTGCTGCCCCGGCGCACGATCTGCTGCAGCTTCTGCCCCTCCTGGTCGGTCAACCTGTGCACACGGACAGGCTCAGCCACCACGCCCCCAACGGCGGACCCCACGCACGCCACCACACATCCAACCGCCAGGCAGGGCTCCGGCCGGAGCCGGCGTCATGCCGCCGTGCGCTCGCCGGCCGGTCGGCGGCGCAGTTCGGGGCGCTCGATGGCCGGCGGCTGGTAGGCGTGGTCGAGGGTGCCGGTGTCGGTGCCGGGCGGTGCGATCGCGTCGATCCGGTCCAGCACATCGTCGGTGAGAGTGACGTCGGCGCCCGCGAGCAGGTCGTCCAGGTGTTCCATGGTCCGCGGTCCGAGGAGGGCGGACGTCACGCCCGGGTGGGCGAGCACGAAGCCCATCGCGAGATGCGTGAGCGGCAGGCCGGCCTCCTCGGCCAGCGGGATGAGCTGCTCGACCACGTCGAGCCGACGGTCGTCCGTGTGCTGCCGGAAGCCGAACTTCGACCGGTGCGTCGCGGCCTCCTGGCCCTTGCGGTACCGCCCCGTCAGCAGGCCGCCTCCGAGCGGCGACCAGACCAGGGTGCCCATGCCGAACTCCTGCGCCACCGGGAGCACCTCGCGCTCGATGCCCCGGTTCAGGATCGAGTAGACCGGCTGCTCGGTGCGCGGCCGGGCCAGCCCGCGCCGCTCGGCGACCCAGTGCGCCCGGACGATGTCGGAGGCCGGCATGGCCGACGTGCCGAAGGTGCGGATCTTGCCGGCCCGCTGCAGATCGGTGAGGACCGCGAGGGTCTCCTCGATGTCCGTGTCGGGGTCCGGGCGGTGGATCTGGTAGATGTCCACGTGGTCGGTGTCGAGGCGGCGCAGCGAGTCCTCCAGCGCGCGCACCAGCCAGCGCCGGGACGAGCCCTGGTGGTTCGGCTCGTCGCTCATCGGGAACCAGGCCTTGGTCGCGAGCACGACGTCGTCCCGCCGCCCCTTCAGCGCCCGGCCGACGATCTCCTCCGACTCGCCGTGCGCGTACATGTCGGCGGTGTCGACGAGATTGATGCCGGCGTCGAGCGCTCGGTGGATGATGCGGACGCAGTCGTCGTGGTCGGGGTTGCCGAGGGCGCCGAACATCATCGCGCCGAGGGCGTAGGGGCTGACCTTGATCCCGGTCCGGCCGAGGCTGCGGTAGCGCATGGTGTCTCCTTCAGGTCTTACAGGTCTCACTGCTGTGTCGCTGACACCAGCCTGTCTGTCGTTCGCCGGACTATGAATACTTGTGAATCCGAATTTCTTGCGCGAGAGTACGGATATGGATCCCGACCGACTCTCCGAGGCACTCGATCTGGTCGAGGTGCGCAGCGTGCTGACCGGCGGCGTCGCGGCCCGCGGCGGTTGGTGGGCCCGCGGCCCGCTGGCCGATCCGGTCAAGTTCTTCGCGATGGTGAGCGGGCGCGCCCGGCTCACCACCGACGGCGTCGCCGAACCGGTCGACCTCGTGGCGGGAGACGTGGCCATCCTCACCGGGCGCTCGTGGGTGGCCTTCGAGGCCGGCACAGCGCCGCGCCACGAGGTCCAGCCGGAGTCGGACTTCTCCACCGCCCGCTTCGCGGGCTCGGACCCGGCTGTCGACGACGTCGTGATCGGCGGGGCCGTCAGCGTGAACGAGGCCGGGCGGACGCTCCTGCTGGAGTCGCTTCCGCCGGTGGCCCACATCCGGTCCTCCGTCGCCGGAGACGGGGACCGGCTGCTCGCCGCCGTGCTGCGGCTCTTCGACGAGGCCACCGACGACCGGCTCGGCTCGGCCTTCGCGATCCGGCAGTACAGCCAACTGCTCCTGCTGGAGGTGCTGCGCTGCTACGTCGACCAGACCCTCCTGCCCTCCGGCTGGCTGCGCCTGCTCGTCGACGAGCGCCTGCGCCCCGCCGTCGACCTGCTCCACGGCCGCCCCGAACACGCATGGGGGCTGGAGGAGTTGGCGCGCGCCGCCGCGATGTCCCGGACCACATTCGTGGAGCGGTTTCGCGAGGCCGCCGGTGTACCGCCGCTCACTTACCTGGGCCGGTGGCGCATGCTGCTGGCCCAGCGCGCGCTGCGGAACGGCGACGCCCGCGTCGCGGCGCTCGCCGCCGAGCTGGGCTACGGCTCGGAGAGCGCGTTCAGCACGGCGTTCAAGCGCGTTATCGGGGAGTCGCCGCAGCGCTACCGGGCGCGCGTGCGCCAAGAGGCCGTTCCGATCCCGGGCCGGTGACGGAGATCAGCCCTGAGCGGAGCCAGCGCGCCTCGGGTCGTGCCCCCAGCGCAGGTCCTTGTACCGCTCACCGCCCTTGAGCAGCTGGAACCACGTGTTCAGGTAACCGTCGGGCTGCTGCGCGTCCGCGACGAGGGAGACGATCCGCTCCACGTCGGCCGCGAGCGGGCCGCCGTCCTCGGACGTCTCCTGGGCGAGCTGCCAGGCCGCGGCCTCCAGCCACTTGTAGACGTCCGAGTCCACGAACGGGTACGCGCCCCGGAACGCGCCCTCGGCGGTGCCCGCCACCACCCGCAGGTTGTGCAGGTTCCCCGCCGACTCCAGCAGGCCGGGGCCCTGCGGGATGGACGTGCGCGAGTTCACCTCCCGCCGGGTGCCCCAGAAACCGGCGGTCACCTCGACGAAGGCGGGGGCCAGTGCGGCCTTGGCGCCTGGACCGGGGCGAATCGGGCCCATGGGAGCGTGCCCCGCTTCGGACGAGGCCGAGGGCGTGGAGGAGGACACGGCGGAACGTGGGCGGGACATGGCTCTCCGAAGAGGTAGATGGGGGAACGGGTAGAGTCCGGCGCACGTCGGATGTCGCGCGTCCTGGGAAACGGACTGGCGGTGCTCCGCTTGTCGAACCCGTTTGAGCAAACGATTTCCTGCCGAGAAACGCAGGTAGCCCGGGAGTAGCCGTCAAGAGGGCAGGACAAGTTTTTCCGGCTTGCTGTCGGGGCTGGTCAGTAGCCGGGAGCGATGCCAGGATATGCACCACTGACGACGTCTAGGAAAAGGATTGCGCGTGGCCGCCGTTCCAGGGTCTCCCCAAGCCGGGCGGGCGAAGCTCGCCGATGTCGCCAAGCTGGCCGGCGTCAGTGTCGGGACGGCCTCGAAAGCGTTGAGCGGCAGCGGCAGGATGCGGCCCGAGACGCGGCATCGCGTCCTGGCCGCCGTCAAGGAGCTGGACTTCCGGCCCAACCAGAATGCGCAGAGCCTGCATACGGGCCGCAGTTGGACTGTCGGGCTGATGACGACCGACGGCATCGGCCGCTTCAGCACCCCTGTGCTGCTTGGCGCCGAGGACGCGCTCGGCGCCGGGAAGATCTCCGTGCTGCTGTGCGACACCCGTGGCGACGCCATCCGCGAGCAGCACCATCTGGGCAACCTCATGGACCGACGGGTGGACGGCATCATCGTGACCGGCCGGCGCACCGATCCACGCCCTCCTTTGACGGGCATTGAGCAGATACCGACGGTCTACGCGCTCTCGCCGTCCACCGACCCGGACGACATGTCGGTAGTGTCCGACGACCGCAGCGGAGCGCAACTGGCAGTCGAGCACCTGCTCGCGACGGGCCGCACCCGGATCGCACATGTGACCGGCCCGGCACATCACGCGGCCGCACGCGACCGCGCCCAGCACACCGTCGAGCTGATCGAACGCTCTTCGCTGGAGCTCGCCACCGGCCGGGTCCACTTCGGCGAGTGGAGC
Organism: Streptomyces sp. NPDC050121; assembly: GCF_044460385.1. NCBI lineage: Bacteria > Bacillati > Actinomycetota > Actinomycetes > Kitasatosporales > Streptomycetaceae > Streptomyces > Streptomyces sp. NPDC050121. The sequence goes on from NZ_JBITJV010000057.1 coordinate 30,970, forward strand.
GAGGCATGGGGACGCCGCGCCGCCGAGGCGATCCTGCGTACCGCACCGGACACGGACGCCTTCTTCTGCGGTAACGATCAGATCGCCAGGGGCGTCGCCGACAGCCTGCGCGAGAACGGCGTGGATGTCCCCGGCAAGGTGGCGGTCGTGGGCTACGACAACTGGGATGTCATGGCCTTGGCGTGCCGCCCGCCCCTGACCACGATCGACACGGACCTCGCCGAGATCGGCCGACAGGCCGCGCTGCGGCTACTGGACGCCATCGGCGGCAACCCGGAGCCAGGCATGCGCACCGTCCCCTGCCGCCTCGTCGTCCGCGAATCGAGCTGAGCCGCCGCGAGGTCCGGCCGCACACACCGGGTTGCGACCTTTCGCAACGAGCGCCGCCCCTGCCGAGGGACGAGCCGGAAGCCGTAAGCCGGCGTCCCCGGCGTCCGTCGACCGATCGACGAGCCCCTCCGCGAGACACCCCACGTCGCGGCGTAGTCGGTGAGCGTCTCCAGATCGACGGGGCAGACCTCCAGCGTGTGGGCGCCCAGGGCGCAGGGGGTGCCGGGGCCGAGGTGGTAGGTGTAGTCCTCCATGAAGGACGTGCCGCCGGCCTGGCCGAGGCCCATGACCTTCATCGCGCGCAGCAGGGCGGAGGTCTTCCAGTCGCCTTCGCCGCCGAAGCCGCCCTCGGTGAGGAAGGTCCGCAGGCCGAGTTCGAGACGGGCCGCGTACAGCAGGGAGTCGTGGCGGATGCCGCCGGGGCGCAGGGCCGGGACGACGTCGTACGATTCCACGTACTCTGCGGCGAGTTCGGCGGTGGCCTTGTCCTCGACCTGGTCCACGACGGCCACCAGGTCGTTGACGGCGTAGGTGTTGACGGAGAAGCCGAACCGCAGCTGGGCCTCCACTTTGTCGCCCTCGGTGACGGCGACGTCGCGCATGTTGTCGCCGAAGCGTGCGAGGCGCAGGGTGCGGGAGGCGTGGCGGCCGGCGGCGGCGCGGGCCCAGGCCGCGATGCGCCTGACGACGCGGAGGTCGGTGGCGTGTCCGGCGACGATCTTGCGGTCGACGCCGACGCGGGACTCGATATGGCCGAACTCCCGGTCGCCGTGGGCCGCCTGGTTGAGGTTCATGAAGTCCATGTCGATGCTCGACCAGGGCAGCGACAGGTTGTACTGGGTGTGCAGGTGCAGCAAGGGCCGGTCCAGGGTGCTGAGACCGGCGATCCACATCTTCGCGGGCTCGCGTCCCACGACAGTTCCTTGAGGACCGGGTCGAAGTAGCTGACCTCCTCGGCGTAGTTGTCGAGGTAGCCGCGGTTTGCGGACGGGCACGGGGACGCCCTTGATCTCCAGTGCGTCGAGTCCGCCGGGGCGGGTGACGACGACGGCCCGCATCGTCGCCGGTGCGGCGTCACCGGCTGCTGTCGGTTGGCTCATGTCCAGTACCTCACTCCGTGTTGTCCCCTGAGTTGTTCCGTATCGCCCGCCGGCCGTCAGGGGCGGTCGATGCCCTCCCACAGGTCGAGGGCCTGTTGGTAGTGGGCGGTGCCCTCGAAGGGAGAGTTGCCTACGGTTTCCGCGGTGGGTTTGTCCGTGACGGTGGGCCACAGACGGGTCTGCTCGCCGGTGGCGAAGTCGAGGACGATGTCGCGGACACGGGTGTCACGGTCGGCCTGCTCGGCGCTGCGGCCCGGCCTGTCCTGGCCGACCAGGGCGTACATCTCGGTGCCGTGCACGGCGGGTGCGCCTTCGGCGGGGCCGATCAGGAGGAGATGGGCGGTGCCGCCCGCGGCGGCGTGCGCCAGGGCGCCGCGAGCGGCGGGGAGCGCGAAGAGGTAGTCGGCCATGAGCGCGGCGCGGACCTCGGCCGGGGTACGGCCGCCCTCGTCGTAGGCGTCGACGATCTTCTGCGCGCGGGAGCGGGAGATGCACCACCCCGCCACCTCGTCGACGATGCGGTCGAGGGTGTGCGGGTCGAAGCGGTCGAGGTCGTTCGCCACCCACCAGCCCATGTCGTCGCTGGCCATGCTCAGCAGCACGTCGACGTCGCGGTGCGCGCCCGAGGCGAGGACGTCCATGGGATGGGCGTGCACCACCGCGCCGGGCTGCCCGATGTCCAGGACGACGCCGGTGGCCTTGTTGTCCACCCCGCCACGGACTCCGAGGTCCGTAGGTGCGACCTTGCGCAAGGCGTCCCTCAGGGAGGTCGCGTCGAGGTCGAGCAGCTTCTCCGGGTTGTCCGCGACGCCGAGTTCGGTGACGAACCTCTGCGCGAGCTCCTCGGCCCACCAGGCCGGGACGCTACGAGCGGGCCCGCCGGAGAACCCGGCCAGGCACCGGTACAGGCCGTCGGCGGAGGAGGCGCCGAGCAGCCCGAAGGTGGAGTAGGCACCGGCGCTGTGGCCGTAGACCGTAACCTGGTCGGGGTCGCCGCCGAAGTGGGCGATGTTCTGCCCGACCCAGGTCAGCGCGGCGATGACGTCCTGCAGGAAGAGGTTGCTGGCTTCGGTGAGCCGCCCGCCGTACTGCGACAGCGAGAGCGCGCCCAGGGCGCCGAGCCGGTAGTTGACCGACACACTCACCACACGCCCGGACGCGGCGAGACCAGAGGCATTCGAGGTGATCTGCGTGTTCGCGCCGTACTCGAATCCGCCGCCGTGGATGTACACGGCCACCGGGAGCGCCTTGTCGGCCGGCTCCTCGGGGGCCCACACGTTCAGGTTCAGGCAGTCCTCGCCCATCCCGCTGTCCGCCTCGAGCCAGTCGCCGCTGTCGGGCTGGACGCAGACGACGCCCTTACGGTCGTAGGGGAGGCTTGGATCGAGGTCCGCGACCACTGGCCGGCGGTACCGCTCGGCGGTGGCGTACGTGATCCCCCACCAGGACCGCACCCCTGGTGCAGTCGGAGCCTTGGGAGCGGAGGCGGTCATGACATGTCCTTCCAGCGCGATTCGGATGCTTCGCGCGGTGAGTCGGCGGCTGGTCGCTCGCGGTGACCTCTCCCATCGTTTCCCGGGATCCGACAAAACGCCCGGCGCGCAGCGGTCACCTGATGGTCAGCAGGTGACACTTTCCTTGCTTGTCTTCCTCTCGTGGCCCAGGCAGTCGAGGGGGCTCGAGTGGACTGGGGACTGCCATCGGCGGGCCCGGGGGAGCGGTTGGAGGCGGCGGAGACGGCGATGAGGTCGCGGGCGTCGTCGAGGTCGTTGGCGTAGTACTCGCGTTCCTTCGCCGTCCAGGCGGAGGTGCCGGAGTCCGAGGCTTCGGCGAGCGGGACCAGGTGGTCGACGTCGAGTTTGCGGGCGGCGTCGAAGTACTGGTCGTCGTAGGTGCGCTTGCTCTCCGATCAAGGCCTGGTGGAGAGGGCCGATCGCGAGACGTGTGCCGAGTCCTCAGCATGGGAGGTTTCCGAACAGTCCGCGAACGGTCCCTCCGGCAAGCCTAGTTGCGGGACGGCGGGGACCAAGGCGTTCGTCATCCTGGACGGCACTCTGTTGTCCATCGATCGCGTCGCCACCGACCGCCCGTAATACTCAGGCAAGCACAAACGCCGCGGTATGAACGTCCAGGTCATCACGGATCCGTTCGGAGGCTGCTCTGGGCCTCGCCGGCCCTGCCAGGCGCCGTCCACGGCATCAAGGCCGCCCGCCTCCACGGCATCATCGACGCACTGACCCAAGCCCGCGTCCGGACCTGGGCCGACAAGGGTTACCAGGGAGCCCGGGGCACGATCCGCGTGCCCTACCGAGGCCGCTGGAGTACGCTTCCGGCAGGGAAGAGGGCCGTGAACACCTCCCACGCCAGGATCCGAGCCGTCGGCGAGCAGGCCAACGCCGCCCTCAAGAGCTGGCGGCTCCTGCACAAACTCCGTTGCAGCACTTCCCGCATCACCGACATCGTAAAGGCCGTCCTGGCCTTGCAGCTCGCCGTGTCGGCATGAGGTTGGCCAAGCCCGCAGCATGGACAAGGGCAGTACCGACAGCAACTACGCCAAGGGAGCCGGCGCACTGTGGCAGACGTCAGGGTCACCTACGACAAGACCGCGAACGCGGCATACGTGTACTTCACCGAACCGCAGGCATGCGTGAAGTCCACGCACATGTACCCCTGCGACCCGGTGGACGTCGACGGCATGATCAACCTCGACTTCGACGAACACGGCCGCCTCATCGGTATCGAGGTGCTGGCAGCCAGTTCGAAATTGCCCGAGTACCTGCTCCAGTCCGCAGAGCGCCTGGACAGGGAAGGCGCATAAAGCATGCGGAGCGTGGCCTGGCCGTTGCGGCCACTCCACCGCGCGCTACCGCAGGTTGGAATAGGCTCCCTACGTTGTTCTGCGGGACGTGGTGAGCTCCTCGTATGAATCACCCACCCAGGGGCGCCGGGTGTGGTTCAAAAGGCTCTGCCGCTTGTGGCTTCCAGTGATTGTCCGCTCGGCTCCCCACGACGACGCGGCTGTCGATTAGGAATTGCGGATGATCGCTGAGTAGGGAATCGACTGCGAGGTCGTCCGTCGGGAGGCACCGGCGCCACACCGCACGGAGGCGCCACATGGCCATCATCTGGGCCGGCATCGACGCAGGAAGGACCCACCACCACTGCGTCGCGATCGACGAGAGCGACCGTCGGCTGCTGTCCCGACGCGTCGCCAACGATGAACCCGAACTCCTCGAACTACTCACCGAAGTCCTGGCCCTGGGCGACGAGGTGAACTGGGGCATCGACCTGTCCGATGGCGGCGCCGCCCTGGCCATTACGATCCTCCTCAACCGCGACCAGCCGCTGCACCACATCTCCGGCCGGGCCATCCACCGCACCTCCGAGAGCTACCGCGGCGAAGGCAAGACCGACGCCAAGGACACCGCCGTCATCGCCGACCAGACCCGCATCCGCCGCCACCTACAACGCTTACGCACCGGCGACGAGACCGTCACCGACCTCAAGATCCTCACCGGCCGTCGCCCGGGCCTGGTCGCCGATGGCACCCGCACCGTCAACCGGCTCCGCGCCCAACTCACCGACATCTTCCCCGGCCTGGAGCGGGCGAGGCCGCGGACGCCAGCACACCAGCCTGCCCGGCGAACAACTGACCGCCCAGCTGGTGCGCACCCTGGCGGCGGAGGTGATAGCCCTCAACCAGCAGGTCGCCGAGCTCGACAAGGCGATCGAGGCCCGGTTTCGCGAACATCGGGACTTCGAAGTACTTACCAGCCAGCCCGGCCTGGTCATGATCCTCGGTGCCGAGTTCCTTGCCGCGACCGGCGGCGACATGCGTTTCTTCGGCACTCCGGACCGCCTCGCAGGCTCCGGCGGCGTTGCTCCCGTTCCCCGCGACTCCGGAAAGATCAGCGGTATCCACCGCCGCCCACGTCGCTACAACCGCAGACTCCAACGAGTCTTCTACATCTCTGCGTTGTTCAGTATCCGTCACTGCAACGACTCCCGCCGGCTCTATGACCGCAAACGCTCCGCGGGCAAGCGTCACATCCAGGCCGTCCTCGCCCTGGCATGTCGCCAGGTCAACGTCCTCGGGGCGCTCCTACGCGACGGACGGACCTACGAGGCCGTGCCTCCCGCCGCTCACGCGGCTTGACGAACAGCATGAGGAATCACTGAGGTTTTCTCAGCGAAATGATCTTCACGAAGTGGCCTGTCGCGGGCGGACGGCGTCACATACCTGGCGGGATGGCGAACGGGTCATACCCCTCGGGCATGAAGCAGCCGTAGTCCTGCAGTGGTTGCGGATCGTTCAGCACGATGCGCTTGCACTCGCCCGCAGGGGAGAGTCCGTCTGGGCGGTCCAGAACTCGTTGGCCAGGGAGTCCGGCGGACGTCGGCGCGTCGGCTGCGAGCCGACCGAAGCGGTCCAGCAGAGCCCATACAGCGTCGTAGACATCGCGGATGTCCTCGGCTGCCCTCTCCTCGCTGATCTCAGGGGAGGCTTCGCGGTACGCCGCGCGGGCCGAAGCGACAAAGCGCTCCGGATCGACGATCACCACGTCCTGGCGCATCCGAACGCTGATCGTCATACCCGTCATCGGGGCTGCCGTCTCATCCATCGCCCCACGGTACTGCGTCGGAAACGCGACAGAGACGGATTCTCCCCTGAGTACGGCCGGCAGGGCACGCCCCAGCTCTGAGATCCGCTGGCCACTCGGTTCAAGGACAGACGTCGAACCATCTCGATCGGTATGAAGCCCCTGGTAGGACAGGTCAACCAAGATCATGTCCGCAGCAACCACAGGCTTCACGCTGGTCACCTACGTTGCCACGCTCGACGTTCCGCGCCACGTGGTGGAGTTCCTCGCTCGCCTACGGGCCACCCACGGGTGCCGGATCGGAACTCCAAGACGCTCCCGGGCGCTCGGACCGTTTCGGCAGGCCGTGCTGGTGCTGCGCTGGTTCCGCGAGCGCGGTTGCGTGCACTGCTTGGCCCGCGACGCCGGCGTCTCCCAGGGCGCCGGCTACCGCTACCTGCACGAAGGCATCGACGTCCTCGCCGACCAGGCACCTGATCTGCAGGAAGTCCTGACCCGGTGTCAGCGCGAGGGCATGACACACGCGATCCTTGACGGCACGCTGGTCGAATCGGACCGCCTTGCCGGCGTCCGCGAGAACGAAAACGACCTGTAGTTCAGCCAGAAGCACAAGGCGTTCGGCGGCAACGTCCAGTTCCTGTCGGCCCCGGCCGGCACGCCACTGGGCGGAGGAATACGCGACGTCTGAACATGCGAGCTCACCAGTCTCGACCCCAACACCGTCATCCACTAAGGGAAGGACGGTGCCCTCACGGGCCCGGACAAGGAGCACGCCGAGACCTCGAAGCTCGCCCTCCACCTGCTCCAGAGCGGACTCGTCTACATCAACACCCTGTTGCCGCAACAAGTCCTCGCCGAACCTGCCTGGGCGAAGAAGCTCAGCGCGGAGGACCGGCGCGGGCTGACCGTCGTGTTCGGGTCGAACATCAACGCGTACGGCACCTTCCATCTCGGCATGGACAAGCGGCTCGACCTGGGGCTTTCGGTCGGTATGCCCCGGCCACGCTCTCCCGAGTCCGCCTCAGCACTGCCGAGCTGAACGCGTAGGTGGAGGGTCAGAACTGACGTCGGTCGCGGCGACGCACCGCGGCTAGGCGCATGAACGTCTTCCACGGCTCGGTCACTTTCGCCGCCGGTTCCGCCCCCGGTCGGCCTCAGCTCACCGCCTTCTTCACGAGGGCGCTGATGAGCTGTTCGTCGGCCGCGGTCAGTTCCTTCAGGGCGTAGGCGGTCGGCCACATCGCGCCCTCGTCGAGTGCCGCCTGGTCGCTGAAGCCGAGCGTGGCGTACCGCGACTTGAACTTCTCCGCGCTCTGGAAGTGGCAGACGACCTTGCCGTCCCTGGCGTACGCGGGCATCCCGTACCAGAGCTTGGGCGCGAGGTCGGGAGCGGCGGTCCTGACGATCTCGTGGATCCGCTCGGCGAGGACCCGGTCCGCTTCAGGCATCTCGGCGATCTTCGCGAGCACGTCCTGCTCCGCTGCAGCCTCCTTCTCCGCCCGGGACGAACCACGCCGCGCCGCCGTCTTCTGCTCGCGTGCGTGCTCCTTCATCGCGGCCCGCTCCTCGGCGGTGAATCCGTCGTACTTCTCGGCGGTCGTGCCGGAGTTCCCGGCGGGCGACTTCGTGGAGGGCATAGCAGGTTTCCTCTCGTACAAGGTGAGACACGGCGGTGCGGAAGTACAGGATCGGAAGTCAGGACGGTGTGGGAGCGGGCGGCGCGGCGGCCTCCCAGGCGAAGCCGTCCGGGTCGGTGAAGGCGTCGGCGGTGCTGCCGAGGACGATGCGGTGCGAGCCGGTGCCGTCGGTGGGGACGCCGAGGTCCTTGGCCAGCGCGTGGCGCTTGTACAGCGCCAGCTTGACGGGGCTGGACTGACCGGGGGTGAACTCGGCGTACTTGCCGCCGAAGCTCTTGGCCACGGTCAGGCCCCGGCCTACGTAGAACTGCTTGGTGGCCTTCACGTCCTCGACACCGAGCAGCAGGACGACCTCGTCGATCTCGCGGGTGGCGGGGCCGGTGTCCTTCTTCGCCGAGGTCGCGATCTTCCAGATCGTCCCGTCCGGGGCCTGGACGACGCCGCCGTAACCCCACAGCGACTTCGTGGCGGGCTTCAGCACCGCGGCACCGGCGTCCACGGCGGCGGCGACGAAGCCGTCGACGGTGGCCGGCCCGGACACCGTGAGCGCCAGGGTGAAGCCGCGAAATCCAGTCGAGTGCGCCTCGGACGCCCGCAGGCGTATGTACGTGTCCACGCCGAAGGCACCGTAGAAGCGGCGGGCGGCCTCGGGGTCGGCCACCTCAACGGTGACGGACGCGAGGATCGTGTGGGCTGCGGTGGAAGTGGTGGTTGCCATGTCCATCACGCTAGGGGCTGGGCGGTGGCCGGGGCTTCTCGATTCCTGACCGGTCTCGCCACTTGCTTGGCCACGCACGCGGGCATCCCCTTCACCGTGATCGCCGAGCCCGCGTCACGGGCCTTATCCGCGGCATCGGCAGGGTCGGACGCAGCATCTGCCGCCTGGTGCCGGAAGGCCCCGGGAGGCATGCCGACCAGCTCGGTGAGCCCTCGACGCGGGCGAAGACGCGCAACTGGCCGCAACCGTCACCAAACTCCGTGACCTACCAAGGGTTACGCCGCCCTGCCCCATCTTCGACCCGACTGGAGACGACGTGACTACCCCCACACCGCCACCCGGCTGCATGCCGCGGACACGAGCGTGACCGTCCTGAGCAACACCCCCTCCGTCACCGACTGGGCCCGCCGATACTTCGGGTCCTGGTGGAACGCCTTCCAGGTCCCCGCGGGCAGCGTCTGCGCCGGACCGCTCGTCACCGCCGACCTCGACGACCAGGCGTACGCCGACCTCAACGCGCTGGTCACCGCCTGCCCTCACGACGAAGTCACCTACGCCAAAGCCCGGCTGCTGCTCGCCCGGGACAGCACGGGCACCATCACGGGTGTCTCGCCCGAAGAGGGCCTGGCCTACCGCTCCGAGCAGCTCGGCGAGCACGTCACCATCGCCGGACGTACGTCCGAGCAGCTGGCACTGGCCACGGCCCGGATCGCCCGGGAGATGATCCGGGCGGCTCTGCTGCGGGAGGAGTGGACGCTCCTGCACGCCTCTGCCGTCGTCCGCGACGACCAGGCGCTGCTCGCCTTCGGCTCCAAGGGAGCGGGCAAGACCACCACCACGCTGCTGCTGGCCAGCCGCGGCGCCCAGCTGCTCGCCAACGACCGCGTGTTCGTCAAGGTAATCGGCGATGAGCTGCGCGTGCTGCCATGGCCGTCGGCGGTGGCCGTCGGGCTGGGCCTGCTCGACGCACTCGGCCTGTACGGCGTCGTGCGCGAGCGGCTCCAGGCGGGCGAGCAGCTCCACCCCACGCAGCACCAGGACGTCACCGACGCGCTCCTGGCCGACCGACGAGAGCCGCTGTGGGAGCCGAGCGGCAAGCGGGAGATGAAGGTGCAGGTGTTCCACGACCAGTTCTCCACCTGGTTCGGCATGGAGCTGGCAACCGGCGGACGCGCGGCAACGCTGTTGTTCCCCCGCATCGACCCTTCCGCCGCGCCGGCCGTGGTCGACGGATCCCGGCCCCTGGGCGAGGACGACTTCATGAGCGGCGCGACGGAGGCCCGCTACCCCGACCACTTCGGGCTTCCCGGACTTGGCCGACACTTTGCGCGAGGTCCATGTTCCGCCGGCCTGGCCGGACGCGGGCGCGTTCTTGGGTGAGGCCGTCGACTGGTTTGTCCTGCACCCGGCTACCTCGCAGAGTGAGCGGGTCTGGTGCGAGTCCGGCGTCGAGCGCCTCGCGGACACCGAACAGCTCAATCGCCACGCTCGAACAGCAGGTGATCGACCTGGGACTCGACGCCCCGACGCCCGCGGCCGGGGGCTTGCCCATGCCTGCGCGTGAGTGGGCCGGCACGCTGCCGCGCGTGCTGGGCCCTCGCGCTTCGCCCATGTGTTTGCAGGCCGCCTCGTTTGGCCGGGAACTTCTCCACTGGCAGCTCATGAGCTCCCTCAACCCACCTACGGACAGCGGCATTTCGGCTTCGGTATGCCCCTGCCCGCCCAGGTGGCGTCTGCCCATCGCGCGCCTCGGATTCATCAGGTGGTGTGGTTTATCCGTGGTTTGACCATCTCGCTCATTTTGTCCGCTGATGATCGAGGAGCGGCCGGTTGCCGATCGGGGAAACGTGCGCGTGATCTCCGGCGTGCCTGCCGTATGCACTGTCCGACCAAGAGGAATGGTTCATCGTGCATTTGACTCCGCATGAGCAGGAGCGCTTGCTGATCCATGTCGCGGCCGACGTTGCACAACGGCGCCGCGAGCGTGGGCTGCGCCTCAACTATCCAGAAGTGATGGCCCTGCTGACGGTGCACGTCTTCGAGGCGGCGCGGGACGGCAAGACGGTCAGCGACATCATGGACTCGGGGCGGCAGTTGTTCACCCGCGAGGATGTGATGGACGGCGTTCCGGAGATGATCAAGAACGTCCAGGTGGAGGCCACCTTCCCGGACGGCACCAAGCTGGTCACCATCCACGACCCCCTTCCGGAGGCCGCAGAGGAGCCCGAGGTCTACCCGGGCAAGGTCGAGCACCCCCGGCCGCCCCGCAAGCCCGACTCCCCGGTCGACTGCGACGACAGCGACACCTCGCCCGTCTGCTGCGACGAGCAGGACGAAGCGGCCTCCCGGTACGACGCGATCTACTTCAACGTGCACCTCGACGGGGACACGCAGGGCGTCAGCCTGCAGAGGGATGCCACCACCTTGCCGGGGCCGGGCAAGACGAAGATCAAGGTGAAAAACGAGTCGGACCGTCCCGTTCAGGTCGGCTCCCACTATCACTTCGCCGAGGTCAACCCGGGGCTCAAGGTCGTCAGCGTCGAGGTTCCTGCCGGTCAGACGGTCCCGGATGACCGCAGTCTGTGGAACTGCGAGGCGGCGAAGGGCCGACGGCTCAACATCGCCGCGGGCACGTCCGTGCGCTTCGAGCCGGGCGACGAGTGCTGCGTGGAGCTGGTGCAGATCCAGGGTGATGTCACGGCCGGCGGCAGCACCAGTGACCTGACCAAGATCCAGGGACTGCGCGAGGGGATCGTTCGATGAGCAACCCGCAGGGACAAGGTCAGGGGCAGAGGCCGAAGCCGGTGGAGGGCCGGCCGAAGCCGAGCAATGAGCTGACGAGGGCGGATTACACCGCGTTGTACGGGCCGACCACGCGGGACCGGGTCCGGCTCGCCGACACCGACCTCACGTTGGAGATCGAGGCCGACTGGAGCGGCGGCCCTTCGTGCAGCGGCAACGAAGTGATCTTCGGCGGCGGCAAGGTGATCCGCGAGTCGATGGGCATGTCGCACCTCGCCCGGGACGGAAAGCGCAGCGACGGCACCGCCACGGACTACCGGCCCGTGGACACCGTCATCACGGGCGCGCTGATCCTGGACTGGTGGGGCGTGGTCAAGGCCGACATCGGCATTCGCGACGGCGAGATCACGGCCATCGGCAAGGCGTACAACCCCGAGACGATGGACCCGATCCCGAGCAACAGGTTCGAGATGCCGATCCGTACGTCTCAGGGCAATACGGTGCCGGTTCCGGTGACGCCGGTGAGTTTCGTCATCGGGCCGAGCACGGAGGTCATTTCCGGCAATGGGCGGATCCTCACCGCGGGTGGGGTGGACACTCATGTCCACTTCATCTGCCCTGGGGAGATCCACGAGGCTCTGGCCTCGGGTGTGACCACCCTGATCGGCGGCGGCACGGGACCGGCCGAGGGCAGTACGGCCACGACCGTGACCCCGGGCGCGTGGCACATCAGGCGGGTCTTCGAGGCGCTGGATGAGTTCCCGGTCAACATCGGTCTGCTCGGCAAGGGCAGCACGATGAACGAGTACGAGCTCAACGCGCAGGTGGACGCCGGTGTCTGCGGCTTCAAGATTCACGAGGACTGGGGCGCCACGCCCGCCGTGATCGACCGGGCGCTGGACGTCTGTGAAGAGCGCGGTGTCCAGCTTGCTCTGCACGCCGACTCGCTGAACGAGTCGGGGTTCCTGGAGAGCACGCGTGCGGCCTTCACGGGCGACGGCAGGGACGCAAACGGGAAGTTCACGAAGAAGAAGGCACGCTCCGTCCACATCTTCCATGTCGAGGGTGCCGGCGGTGGTCACGCGCCGGACATGATCGAGCTGGTCAAGGAACCGAACGTCTTGCCGGCCTCGACCAACCCGACGCGTCCCCTGACGGTCAACACCGTCAAGGAGCACGTCGACATGATGATTGTGTGCCATCACCTCAACCCGGAGATTCCGGCGGACATGGCTTTCGCCGACTCCCGGATCCGGCCGTCCACCATGGCCGCGGAGGACCTTCTCCACGACATGGGCGCCATCTCCATGATGTCCTCCGACGCCCAGGCGATGGGCCGCATCGGCGAGATGATCATGCGTACCTGGCAGACCGCGCACGTCATGAAGAGCCGCTACGGGGCGCTGAAGGAGGACCTCGAAGCCGCGAAGGTCCGCATGATCACCGACGACACGAACCACTCGTTCAACGACCAGCAGCGGAAGCCGAACGACAACTTCCGGGCGCGCCGGTACGTCGCCAAGTACACGATCAACCCGGCGATCACGCACGGCGTCGACGGCCACGTCGGCTCCGTGCAGATGGGGAAGCTCGCCGACCTGGTGCTGTGGGAGCCGAAGTTCTTCGGCGCCAAGCCGCACATGGTTCTCAAGGGCGGCCAGCTCGCGTACGCGCAGGTCGGCGACGCCAACGCGTCGATCACCACGCCGCAGCCCTACCTGCCGCGCCCGGTCTGGGGCTCCACCGGCCGCTCCCCGGGACGCAACTCGGTGAACTTCGTGGCTCCGGGCGTGGCCGGCAAACTGAACGGGGACGGCACCAGCAGCAATCCGGGTCTCGGTCTCGGCAAGGACTTCGTGGACATCGTCAGCACCCGGGGCGTCACGAAGGCCGACATGAAACTGAACGACACCGTGCCCGACAGCCTCGAAGTCGACCACAACAGCTTCGAGGTCACCATCGGCGGTGCGACCACGTCCGACGCCCGCACCGAACTCAACGGTGCGACCGTGCCGCGTTCCTACGTCACCGAAGTACCTCTGGCACAGCGGTACTTCCTCTTCTAAAACCGCCACCTGCCCGGCCGACCGTGCAACAGCCCGGCGGCCGAGCCCGGGCGGGCACGCCATGCCCGCCCGGGCCGGGCACCACTTCCGACCCTGTGAAAGGCAGCCGCTCACCCATGAGCCGTGCAGCCCTGCTTCTGCTGGCCGACGGCCGCTTCCCCGCCGGAGGGCACGCCCACTCCGGCGGCGTCGAAGCCGCAATCGCCCACCAAGCCGTACACGACACCGACACCCTTCAGGCATTCTGCCGCGGCCGTCTTCACACCACCGGCCTGACCACGGCCGGCCTGGCCGCCGCGGCTGCCACCGGAGTCGACCCGCTGCTGCTGGACGAGGCCGCCGACGCACGCACCCCCGTCCCCGCTCTGCGCGCCGTCGCCCGCCGGCTCGGCCGGCAGATGATGCGCGCAGCCCGTGCCACCTTCCCGTCCCAGGACCTGGAACGGCTGGCCGCCGAACGCCCCCAGGGCGCCCACCAGCCGATCGTGCTGGGCCTCGCCGCCCGGGCCGCCGGGCTCACCCCGCTGGACGCCGCCTACGCCGCCGCATACGAGAACGCCAGCTGCCCGGCCACCGCGGCAGTGCGCCTGCTCAGCCTCGACCCGCTCAACGCCTCCGGGCTGCTGGCCCGCCTCAGCTGTGACATCGACGCCGTCGCCACAGCCGCCGCCCAGGCCGCGGGCCGCGCCACGACCGAGGGCATCGACGCCCTGCCGTCGGCGTCCTCGCCGCTGCTGGACATCACCGGCGAACAGCACGCCGCCTGGATCGTCCGGCTCTTCGCCTCCTGAACTTCCCTTCCTTTCCCACCAGGAGTTCTACGTGCACCTCGACCACTCCGCGACCACACAGCGCCACACCCACAGCGCCGAGCCCCTCCACCCCGACGGTCGCCGCCGAGCGTTGCGTGTCGGCCTGGGTGGGCCCGTAGGCTCCGGCAAGACCGCCAGCGTCGCCGCGCTCTGCCGCACCCTGCGCGACTGCTGGGCGATCGCCGTCGTCACCAACGACATCTACACGCGCGAGGACGCCGAGTACCTGCTGCGCGAGGCCGTGCTGCCGCCCGAGCGGATCACCGCGGTGGAGACCGGCGCGTGCCCGCACACCGCGATCCGTGACGACATCTCCGCCAACCTCGAAGCGGTCGAACACCTGGAAGAGACCCTTAACCCCCTCGACCTCGTGCTCATCGAGTCCGGCGGCGACAACCTCACCGCCACCTTCTCCAAGGGCCTCGTCGACGTGCAGATCTTCGTCATCGACGTCTCCAGCGGGGACGACATCCCCCGCAAGGGCGGCCCCGGCATCACCACCGCCGACCTCCTCGTCGTCAACAAGACCGACCTCGCCCCGCACGTCGGCGCCGACCTCGCCACCATGGCCGCCGACGCCGAACGGCAACGCGGCGACCTTCCCGTCATCTTCACCAGCCTCATCTCGGACGACGGCATCCGCGAGATCGCCGACTGGGTCACCGGCCACCTCGCCGAGTGGCGCGCCAAGGCGGCCGTATGAGCCCCGCCGCACAACTCGTCGATGACCGAGCAGCATTGACCGGAGCCCTCTCCGGCGCCGAGGAGCCCGCCGGGCACCCACACGGGGTGCGGGCCTCAGCCCGCATCCACGCCACGTACAACGGACGCGTCACCACGCTTCCGCAGCTCCGCAGTGACGGCCCGTTCCACCTCCGACGCATGCGCACCCACGGGAACTCCGCCAAGGTGGGGATCATCGGCGCGATGAGCGCCCCTCTCGGCGGCGACCGGCTCACCATCGGCGTCACCGCCGGCGACCGGGCCGTACTGGAGGTCACGACGGCCGCCGCCACACTCGCCCTGCGCGGCCCCACCACCGCCCCGGCCACCTACGACGTACATCTCACCGTCGGGGAACACGCCAGTGTGCGCTGGCTGCCCCAGCCGCTGATCAGCGCCGCCGGCAGCAACCTCCGGCAGACTTGCACCGTCGAACTCGCCTCCACCGCCCGGCTGTTGCTGCGGGAGGAGCAGCTCCTGGGCAGGGCCAACGAGGATGCAGGCCATCTCGTCAGCCGACTCCTGGTCCACCGTGCCGGAAGACCGCTGCTCGACCAGCAGACGGCGTACGGGGACCCGGAGCCCGGCTGGGACGGCCCGGCCGTCCTGCACGGACACCGCGCCGTAGGCCAACTCCTGCTCGTGGACCCCGAGATGAGCATCCGCCGCGGCCCCGTCCTGCTCCGCGAGGGCTCCCGGGAGGGGTGCGCCGTCCTCGCACCGCTGGCCGGCGGCCCGGCGCTGCTCGCCGCCGCCGTCGCACCGACCTCCTCGGCCCTGCGGGACCTGCTCGACGAGGCCCTCGCACACGCCCTCCGGGAGTAACGCGGATCGCCTGTCGCCCCTCGGCTAGGGCGTGTCATGAAAGTGGATCTTGGTCGTGAATGATCACGCCTTGTGGGGCGTGGAGATCTGACGAACGACCAGTGGGCCCGGCTCAAGCCGTCGTTGCCGCAGGGCATCAAGCCGGGTCGCCCGCTGGTGTGGACGTGGCGGCAACTGGCGCAATCGCGCCTACCTGCACAGACGTGGCATCAAGGCGACCATTCCGGTCCCGGCGGACCGCGTCCGCAACCGCCAGAAGCTCGGCTCCCGAGGCGGCCGGGCGCCGAAGTTCGACAGGACCGACTACCGCGAGCGCCACGCCGTCGAATGCGGGAGTGCCATGGAACGGACGCCGAGGCGAAGGCCAAGACTGACAAGGTCGACGCCCGCATCCTGGCCCATCTCCGATGAGTAGTTCGCAGCCCCAGCTCCCCGCACGGTCCCCGGTCTCTGGAAGGAGCTCGGCGGCTCGCATGGTGAGAGAGAGGTAGTCGTACGGACGGCTCATGTCACGATCATGACGTCATCGTGGAGATGTGCGACGTACTCCGGCAGATGCACCGGGCTTTGCCCTATTGCGTGGACACTCGCGTGTTATGCGACCAGCTCCAGGCTATCGATGGTGGTGGCGTGCTGCCGTTCATAGTCGACTGGGCTTCGGTAACCCAGTGCCGAGTGGCGCCGCCTGCGGTTGTACCAGGCCATCCAGGCGAAGACCGCCATGCGGGCCTCGGACCTGGTCAGCCATCGTGCACCGTAAAGCAGTTCGCGCTTCAACGTGGCGAAGAAGGACTCCGCCAGGGCATTGTCGTAGCTGGAGCCGACTCGGCCCATGGAGCGGCGTATGCCGTGCGTGCGGCAGACCTCCGCGAACGCCGCAGATGTGTACTGGGCCCCGCGGTCCGAGTGGAACACGACACCGCGCATGACACCGCCGCGGGCCTCGACGGCAGACGTCACCGCGTCGACGACCAGACCGGCTC